>JAHDFR010000026.1:0-28512 GCA_020628065.1 Acidimicrobiales bacterium | reverse complement strand
CGGAGTAGCCCTACTCCGCTTAGTACGGTTTGCTGACGGAGTAGCCCTACTCCGCATAGTACGGTTTGCTGACGGAGTAGCCCTGCTCCCGCTTAGCGGTAGAGCTCTTTTTGCAGTGGGGCCGGAAACCGAACTTTGAACCGGGTTTCCCCGATGAAGTTGCTCATGCGCTCGAGTTGACGCTCGAGTGAGGCCACACGGTCGCGCCCCACATCAGTGAGGAGTCGGTAATCGAGTGTTCCGTCGGCGGTTTGGACCCACCCTCCCACCACTTGTCCGTCCACCCACAGACTCGGCCCACCGTTGCCGTTCCGGTCGAACACCACGGGAACCATGTCGGAGGGAAGGTACCAGTCCCGCTGCTTCCAACCCATCACGGTTGGATCGAGACCGGGAAGAACAGCGGTCCACGAAAGTTCCCCCTTGTCCGGTTCGACATCTTCGGGCAGGCACCACCCGGACTGTCCATCCTCCAGGGTGACTTCGGCGGCATCAATGGCGGCCAAGGCACGTCGGGTGGCGGTAATCGTCCATCCGGCCCACCACTGCAGATCGGTCTCGGTAGCCGGTCCAAAAGCGTGCAGCCACTTCCGAGCCATCTCCAGTTGGGCTTCGGCCTCGGTGATGGATTCGTCCACGAACTGATCGGTCAGCTGCCATGTGTACTGCGAGTTGATCCAACCGCCCCCGGCTGGCCCTCGTCTTGTGATGCGGCCGTCGAAACCCATCAATGACAGTACCCGGGTCAACGCCGACTGGTTGGCGCTGTACGGCTTGCCGGGCGCCATCTCCAACATCACCCGAAACGTAGGTAGCCGCTCACCCAACTGGCGGGTGGAGAGCGGGCCGTTGTCCAGCTGGGCGGCCACCGCTTCGGTGGCGTCGGCCAGCCAGCGCTCGGCGTCGGCCGGCCTGTTGGGTGCTGCGGTGAGGCGCATGGCCTTCAGCAGTTTGTTGCGCTCGGCCTTGGCGATCTTTCGGGTACAAGCGGCATGAGCGATCGAAGCGGTGGGCTGGTCGAACACCCACAGCGTTCGCCGCATTGCGTGATGGCGAACGAGCCCATCCAGCTCGCGCTGAACCGATTCAACAGTGGCTGTGCTGTTCCGAGCCGCTACCGACAAATAGACAGTGACCGGATCACTGGAGTGCAGCCCGACAAGGCCGGTAGCGATCTCCCCAACCGATCTGTGGCCGACCTGCTCGGTGTCAGTTGCTGTCGCCTCGGCGAGGCTGTGGCGCATCGCCATTCGGTACCGTCGCTGCTCCGCAGTCCATGCCCTCGGTGTGCCCATCGCTCCTGTCTAGCCTGCCGCCAGGGCCTACGCCCACAGCCACCGGGTCTCAACCGGCTCCGACGAGACGAAACGGGGGGTTGAGGCAAGGGATGAATCGCCCGGAGCTGCTCGGTCGGTCGATCTAGACGATCGGCTTGGTTTCGCCTATGGATCGTTGCCTGCACAGCGGCCAACCTGGAGTTCATGGCACCACCGAACAACACCATTCAGTTTCACCGGACTGCTCTGTTCGAGGACATGACCGGACTGGTACAGCCGATGGCCACTCCGTCCGGCGGCGCAGCAGTTCGTCTCGACGATCACCCGACGTCGGGATCACCTCGGCTTTCCGACCGGGTGCGGTCCGGACATGATCGCAGGAGTCGCGACCGAGGGCGGGAACGGCGATCAGTGCGACTGGCCGGTGTCAACTACGGGGAATCGCCGCTTGCCGCGGTGAACAGCTCGATTCACAGTTCGATTCACGGGCTGGTGAAGCAGGATCTCCGCCATGAGGTCGCTACCTGGTTCGACGATCTGCGGTGGGGAACGCCACTGGCCCGCAAGTTGGCCGGTGTGGCGTTAGCCGTTGCCTTCGTGGCCTTTGTTGTCCTTGTTCTTATCACAACCTTCAGCGGGCAGGCGGTGCTGTAGGGGAACCAACAACGACCGCCGGTCCACGCCACGGTCCTCCGGGAGGAGGGAGCAACCGGGCTGGTACCCGGCGGTCGAAGAGATCTGGTTGACGATTCAGTTGACCGGTGGGGGAGAGGGCCGGCTTGACCGGTCCAAAGAACGTGCCGGAATCCGATCCGCCAATGTTTGTGGTGGTGACACGGCGGAAACGGATTCCGGCACATCCAAGCGGTGTAGGTCTTCAGGCCACGGTTGATCGAAGGTGCCCTCCAGGTCACCGGTGGCGGCAACTTGGCCGCCTTCCGGTGGCTAGAATGGCCCTATGAGCGGCATCTTGGACGTCGATCTTCTCGCCTTCGAACGAGGCACTGAAGCCCAGCGCCGGGCCGTCGTCGATGGGGTTCGAACCAGTCTCGCCACTGGATTCGTGTACACCAGTCACGATCTCAGCGAGACCTTGCTCGATGAGGCCTACGGGATGTTGACGACATTCTTTTCCCTGCCGGCTGAGGAGAAGGCCAAGGCAACAGTTCCGGGCTCCAACGGCCAGGCCGGCTACACCGGCCTACTGGTTGAGACAGCAGCTTCCAGCGAGACGCCTGACTGGAAGGAAATGTTGAACTGGGGTGTTGACGTGCCCGAGGGTCATCCTTTGCGTCGACGGTTTCCCCACCGATATATCGGACCGCAGCTACCGGAAGCACAGGTCCCGGGAATTACCAACGTGCTGCTTGAGTTTTATGACCGTGTACTCGACCTGCAACGCCGGTTTCTTAGGATCATCGCCGTCGGCATTGGTTGTCATGAAACCTTCTTCGATCGGATGATCACCGATGGGACGACCCTGACACGAGCCATCCACTATCCGGCCATGGACCTGGCTCCGGGGCAGGATCACGTCTGGGCCGCCGAACACGGTGACATCAACTTGATTACCGCCCTTCCCAGGGCCACCAGTCGGGGACTACAGGTCAAGACCGACGATGGCTGGGTGGATGCCATACCTCCCGAAGGTGGGGTGATCATCAACACCGGCATCATGTTGGAGCACCTGACCAACGGAGTAATTCCACAAGGGATACACCGTGTAGTGGCCGACACCGAGCAGCCGGGTGATCGGTACTCGGTGGTGCAGTTCTGCCACCCGACACCTTGGACCATCCTTTCGCCCGTACCTTCGTGTGTAACCGAGGAGAACCCTCAGCGGTTTGCCGCCATCGAAGCGGGCGACATGTTGGACCAGGTCCTGTACGAAATCAACCTGGTCGAAGACGCACGCCGGGTCTAACCGTCTCGACAACGCCTGAACGACTCAACAACCGAACGAGAGAACAAATGTCCGCATCAAGTGACAAAACGTACAGTAAGACCTTCTCCGAAGCCGAGCTGCGGGAGCGGCTCAGCGCCGAACAATACGAAGTCACCCAGAATTCCGGCACCGAGCGGGCGTTCACCGGGGTCTATCACGACACCAAGGACGCCGGTACATACCGCTGCGTTGTCTGCGACGAGCCGCTGTTCACCAGCGACACGAAGTACGACTCGGGTAGCGGCTGGCCGAGTTTCTGGAAGCCGATCGCCGAAGACAAGGTGGAAACCATCGAGGATCGCAGCTACGGAATGGTGCGGACCGAGGTCACCTGCTCGACCTGTGGCGCCCATCTAGGTCATGTCTTCCCTGACGGACCTCAACCGACCGGGGACCGCTACTGCATGAACTCGGCGTCGTTGAGACTGGAGCCATCCGACGTCGAATGAGTTCGGGGCCCCCGGGTCAATAATTTCACCGACGATCGGGCCGACAGCCGAATAACCTGTGGTGGTTGCAGACGCGCTAGGACGCACTAGGACGTACAGCAACGCCTGTATTCGCCAGACCCCAACCCTCAGCCGTGTCGCTGGTGCTCAAGGAGAGCAAGTCACGGCTGACTCTCACCACAGGAGTGTGCCATGGCCGACGATCGGACCGGAATCTCTAAGCGAGTAGGAAGCATCGCCCCTTCCGCCACCCTGGCCGTCACCAACAAGGCAAAGGCGTTGAGGGCGGCCGGAGAGTCGGTGGTGGGATTCGGTGCCGGCGAGCCGGACTTCCCAACGCCGGACTACATCGTGGAGGCGGCGGCCGAGGCCTGCCGGGACCCCAAGAACCATCGATACGGCCCGGCGGCCGGGATGCCTGAGCTGAGAGAAGCCATCGCCGCCAAGACCAAGCGGGATTCCGGCTATGAGGTCGATCCAGCTCAGGTCATCGTCACCAACGGCGGTAAACACGCCGTGTACAACGCGCTGGCCGCCGTGGTCGATCCCGGCGACGAGGTCCTGATCCCGACCCCGTACTGGACGACCTACCCCGAACCGGTAGCTCTCGCCGGCGGCGTGACCGTTCCGGTGATGACCGACATCTCCAGCGGTTTCAAGGCTTCGGTAGAGCAACTTGAGGCGGCCCGGACGGACCGCACCAAAGCACTCATCTTCGTCAGCCCGTCAAACCCGTCGGGTGCGGTCTACAGCCGGGAGCAGGTCGAGGCCATAGGCAAGTGGGCGGCCGAGCACGGTATCTGGGTTCTCACCGACGAGATTTACGAGCACCTGGTGTACGACGGTCACGAATTCAACTCTCTCCCGGTGGTCGTTCCCGAAGCGGCCGACCGATGCATTGTGGTGAATGGTGTGGCCAAGACCTACGCCATGACCGGCTGGCGAGTCGGCTGGATCATCGCTCCCACCGAGATGGCCAAGTCACTGACCAGCCTGCAGTCGCACCAGACGTCGAACGTCTGCAACGTGGCCCAGGTGGCGGCCATGGCCGCCGTCAGCGGTGATCTTTCGGCCGTACAGGCGATGCACGCCGCTTTCGATCGACGGCGCAAGACCATGCATCAAATGCTGTCGGGTATGCGTGGTGTTGAGTGCCTGGCGCCCGAAGGGGCGTTCTACGCCTTCCCGTCGTTTGAGGGTCTTATCGGCCAGACAGTGGCAGGAACCAAGATCGAGTCAACCATGCAACTGGCCGACATGGCGTTGGAGCAGGCCAAAGTGGCCTTCGTTCCCGGAGAGGCGTTTGGCAGCCCCGGTTATGTTCGTTTCTCCTTTGCGCTGGGCGATGATGACCTGGGTGCGGGCCTTGGTCGACTCGGCGACCTTCTGGCCACGCAGTGACCGAAAGATCCTTCGACCACTCAGAAGATGTAACCCAATCCGGCGGTTTTCGTTGGCCCTGTGGTTCCTGGCCATCGCCAATCTCGGCATCAATGGTGGCGGCCGGAGGCTCGAGACTCAGCGGGCCATCGGTGTCCCGCCGGACCGCCTCCGGTGAATCAGATGTCTTTTGGTGGTTGGAGGGCCGGCCGTCTGATGGGGGTCGCTCGGTTTTGGTGTGCGCGTCCGCTGAGGGAACCTCCGAGTTGCCGGGCCCCTGGTCGGTTCGGACCGCAGTGCACGAGTACGGCGGTGGCGCCTTCTGGCTTGGGCGAGAAGCCGTCTTCTTCGCCAACTGGTCGGACCAACGTATCTATCGGGTCCCCTTGGATGACGGTCGACTGCCGGTCGAGCCCGCCCCGGAGCCGGTCTCCCCGGAACCGCCGTTTGATCGAGCATGGAGATACGCCGACGGCCGACAACACCCGACTGGTGACTACCTCGTTTGTGTTCTGGAGAACCACGAGCCGGTAAGGCAGAACGATTCGGCTGAGCCGTCCAACACCATCGTTGCCGTCGGCCGATCTGGGCAGTGGCAGATGCTGGTTTCCGGCACTGACTTTGTCTCCACCCCCCGCATCAGTCCTGACGGTCGGTGGCTGTCGTGGATCCAATGGGATCACCCCAACATGCCGTGGAACGAGACCACGCTGTGTGCGGCACCGCTGTTCGGCGACCCGTCGGAGTCACCTCGCCTTGGCAACACCAAAGTGGTCGCTACCGGTGCGGCGATACACGGAGCCGACTGGAGCAGCGACGGACGGCTGATCTATTCAACTGATGCCAGTGGATTCTGGAATCTGGCCTGGTGGAGCCCGACCGGCGGGGCCGGCGAACTTACGGCGTTGACCGACGGTGAGATCGGCCATCCATCGTGGGGTTTCGGCACCCAACAGTGGACCGAGTTGAGCGATGGTCGGCTGCTGGTGGTGGTGACCAGGCAGGCCAGCGACTCACTGGCTGTGCTTGACGGTGGCGAGCTGCAGACCGTCGAGCTCGATTTCGGACTGATGTCGGTGCTGGGCACGGCGGCCGGTGATGCTGGGGTTGTGGCCACTATCGGTCGGGCCGACCGACTGCCGGAGGTTGTGGCCCTTCAGTTGGATGGACCCGGTGCCGTTGGTGTTGTTGGCGTTGATGTCGTACGCCCGGCCGACGAAACAGCCGTTGACAACCAATGGCTGTCGGAACCGTCTTCGATCTGGTTTACCTCGGACGGCAGACCAACCCAATGCTTCTTCTACCCACCTTCACCGGCAGGGAACGCCATCACTGCAGCAGGCGACGCCACGCCGGCGTCCGGCGAGCTCCCGCCCCTGGTCGTGCTGGGGCACGGTGGCCCAACGGGTCACAGCGGACCCGACTTTCATCTACGGGTGCAGTTCTGGACCAGCAGGGGGTTCGCCGTCGCCGATGTCAACTACGGCGGTTCAAGCGGGTTTGGAACCGAGTACCGGTCAAGGCTGGACGGCCAGTGGGGCGTGCTGGACGTCGACGACTGCGTTGCTGCAGCATGCCACCTAGCCGAAGCTGGACTGGTCGACGCCGACCGGATGGCTATCAGAGGTGGGTCAGCCGGTGGATTGACCGTGATGAACGCCCTCATCACCTCTGATGTGTTTCGGGCCGGCACCAGCCTGTACGGAGTGGCTGACCTGGCGGCGCTGGCCACCGAGACCCACAAGTTCGAGGCCCGGTATCTCGACCGGCTGGTCGGGCCCTACCCGGAGGCCGCTGACGTGTACGCCGAACGGTCTCCCGTCAACCACGCCGATCGCCTCTCGGCCCCCATGCTGGTTCTCCAGGGTTCCGAAGATGCAGTCGTGCCTCCCCAACAGTCCCGCGGCATTGTGGCCGCACTGGCCGAGCAGGACATCGCTCACGCCTATATCGAATTTGAGGGCGAGCAGCATGGATTCCGGCGGGCGGAGAACATCATCCGAGCGCTGGAAGCCGAACTCTGGTTCTACGGGCGAGTGTTCGAGTTCACCCCGGCCGATGAGATCGCTCCGCCCGAGCTTCGACACCGGCTGGACGACAGCGAGCAGTGAGGCCGCGGTGATCCATGAGTGACTACCGGTATCTGGCTGGACGAGTGTCGTCGACCGATGGCGTCGAGATACAAACCTATGACTACGGCGGATCAGGCCCCACGCTCCTGATGTGTCACGCCACCGGCTTTTGTGGCCCGGCCTACGAACCGTTTCTGAAGGCGTTGACCGGTCGGTTCCGCTGCCTGGCCATGGACTTCAGGGCTCACGGACGAAGCACGCCTCCCCAGGACGGCCACATGGGATGGGGTGGAATGGCCGCCGACATCCACGCCGTCATTGGGCAATACTCTCCTGATGCGCCTGTTTTGGCCGTCGGCCACTCTCTGGGCGGCGGATCACTGGTTCTGGCCGAGGCGGCACGACCGGGAAGTCTGGCCGCGCTGTGGACCTTTGAGCCGATTCTGTTTGAGGGTTCTGTTGATGAACGCACCGCCGACCCCTCGTTCATGTCCGAAGGAGCTCGTCGTCGTCGATCCCACTTCGACAATCGGGAAGAGGTGCTGGAGCGGTACGCCGGCCGCCCGCCGCTGAACGTACTGGATGAGCGAACACTGCGCCTGTACGTTGAGCACGGTTTCCGTGACGTCGACGGCGGGGGAGTGGAGCTTTGCTGCACACCGGAGTTTGAGGCCCGCACGTTTGAGCAACACCGCAATGGCGGGGCGCAGGCGGTGTTTGAGATCGAGGCTGATGTCGCCGTGGCGGTTGGGCGACCTGGTACCAACGTGGCCGATCAGCTACTGGAGCTCGTGGCCGATCAACGTCAGGTTGAGGTCATCAAGTACTCGGATGTGAGCCACTTCGGCCCTCTGGAGCAGCCCGAAGAGCTTGCTCGAGAGGCGGCCGACTGGTTGTCGTCCAAAGACCGCTAATTGTTCGACACGACCAGCTGAATGTTGGGCGCATCGTCCAGGTTGCCGACTCGTGGCCGGTACATCGATTCGGGAAGAACCCGACGAAAGCGCGCCAGGATTTCCTCTGTCGTCGGGCGATCCCTCGGATCGGGAGCCAGCATCCGCTGAACCATGCTGGTCAACATGCTCGGCCCCGTGGTGACAATCTCGTCGAAGGACACGAGTCGTAGCGGCCGCTTGGAACGACTTACCACACGACCGGCGGCGGCGAAATGCATGAGAGCTCCGAGTGAGTACACATCCATCGACTCCTTGGCTATGGCGTCAGGCCGCTTCTCCGGAGCGTGGGCAGTGTGTTCGCCTTGGCGTCCCGATCCGCTGCCTTCAGATCGGGGGATCGGAGTTCCGATGGCAACGGCCTGGGCGCAGTCCATGATGACCACCGTCCCTGATCGTGTCTGAACTGACCTCGGTCGAAGACCCAAGTGGGCAAAGCCTCGCTTGTGCAGGTAGTTGAGCGACTCGGCGAGCTCAAAGCCCATGTAGAAGACGTCGAGGGGGTCCATACCCTTCTGGCGTCCGGCAACCGCCTCGACCGTCGGGGTGTCAAGCAGCTCATAGACGGCGAAGGGGAGGTTGGCCTCCAGGTCGAAGCGATGACACTCGGCGAAACCCGGGTGACGCAGCGACGACATCACTTTCGCCTCGCTCCGAAGTTGGGTGTGGGCCTGATATGAGACCGGAGAATGGGCGGGAATCTTTACCCGCACCGGCGCTTGGCGGGATTGGCTCCAGGCAGCCCAGATATCGGCGTGGCGGGTACGACCCACCAAACCGGTGGCGACGTAGCCGGGAACGATCTCCGACCCGACGGTGATGCCCCACGGCTCGCTGACCGGGCTGGATGGAACCGCCCGTAACGGAATGACGTTGCTCTTCTCCCGAACCTTGGGCAGAACCGGAGTCGGTCGCCGCCAAAGCTTGGCGTGATCTCGCCCGGTGCCACGGGTGTCGGTTTCGTTGTATTCGGCCAGATTGCTGTCCTCCAACACGAGGACGCGGTCAACTTTTCGGGCCACGGTCACCCTCTGGGAGACAGCGATGAGTGTTCGGCCGCGGACCACGTTGTCAAGGGCCTCGATAACCAGGCGTTCCTCGTTTTTGCCGAGTCCACTGGTGGGTTCGACGACCACCAGTAGATCTGGGTTCTGGAGCAGGGCCCGGGCCAGAGCTATCCGCCGCTGTTGTCCAAGAGAAGGAACGATCGGCCCGGCGGTTGAACCGTCACCGATGATGGTGTCCAACCCGTTCGGCAGATATTGAGCGAAGGCGGTTACCAGTGCCTGCTCGGCCGCCCAGTCAACCTGATGTCGTGAGATGCCCTTCAACCCTGAGGCGATGTTCTCCACGATGGACGCTTGTATCATTCGCGGCCGTTCAGGGATCGCTGTTGTAGTGCTCCTGATCGTTCGTCGCGACAGGATGCCGATGTCGATGCCGTTCATGAGAACATTGCCGTCGTCGGCAACGGTGCGGGCTGACAGAACGTCAACCAGTACCTCACGGGACTCATCGGAACCCCCGACGATGCAGATCTTCTCGCCACTGGCCGCCTCGAGTGACACGTTTCGGAGCACGGTACTTCCATCGCTCCGACGAACGGTCACGTTGCGGACCTCCAGTGAACAGGTGCGGCGGTCACGGACTCGCCGTAGTGGGGCGAACCGTGCTTGCTGTTCAGTTGTGGTCATGTTTGTGTTTGTTGTAGTGGTCGGTTACCGCGTCGGACAGCTTGCGCCAAGCCATTGACGCCACCGAACCTAGCGCCTTGCTCCCTGGCGGTAAACCCTGGTGGTGACTACACCTAAGGGCCGCTGGTTGAGGGTGATTGCTGTTGGTCGCCCCTTGGAAGCCGACACCGGTAGTGGGCGAGGCCGCCGGTTCGGCCCGCCGCTCAGACCCGACGTATTCGACGGCAGCGCAACATGCAACAACAACAAGCGGCAACAGAAGCCTTTGTGCAGGGCGAACCGTTCCACCGATGGCTCGCTCGCAGCCGATGCGTTGGGGCAGAGTCGCCGGGCCGGGTCATCGCCGCTCGACTCGGGCGGCGAACGTTGGGCGCAGCGAGCCTTTGAGAACTCCGATCATGCATGTTGTTCGGAGGGCGCCGGCATTTGTTGGTGGGCACTATTTCTCAACCAGTCCTGAAGACTGAATTGCCGAGTACGTGCTTCCGGTCAGGCGTCGCTGTGAAGGTAGGCAAGCACATCATCGGCCGCCGCCAAGCCGGACAAGAACGCGCCCTCAACCTTGGAGTTGGCGAAGGCATCGCCGGCCAACACCACTGGCCCGGGATTGCGGGCCACCACGAAACAGGGATCGGGGTGGGGGGTTACCGGGCCCGAATATCTCCAGCGTTTGACTTGGATCTGAGTGACCGCCGCTCCGTTGAGATACGACCGAAGTTCCTCGTGGATGGCGGCCAGGACCGAAGCGTCGTCGGAGTCCCACAGCGACGCCGCCAGATTAGGGTTGAGGTGGAACGTGACGGCCGGGTCTCGGCTGATGCCTTTGGCCTGGTTGTCGGCCACAAAAGTGAATGTCCGGTCGGCCGGTTGTTGCCTTGCTCCCGGTTCGGGAAGCTCGGCGCTTCGGTCGAGCGCCGCCAAGATGGCGATCACCCGGTGGTATCGCACAGCCTGAAGGTCCTGCAGGCCGTCAACCGGCGTTGCCCCAGCCCTCAGCAGGGCGAGCGACTGGGGAATGGGGGCCGTGCAGATGACCGCTGACGTCACGTCCGGTTCCCTGGTCGGGCCTTGGTACGTCACAGCCCAGGCCTGACCGTCATTGATGATGGCGTTGGCTTCGGTCCGGGCCACCACGGTCACATGGTCGAACCCGTCAGTCAGCCGATCGGCCAGGTGTTTGGCAATGGCATTCATCCCGTTGGTTCCTCGGTACCGGGGGTGCCCGTCCGGTGTAGGCCCGAATCCCCGACTCCAGACCTCGGCCACTCCGCTGTCGATCCACTCGTCGACTTCTGATTGGAACTCCTCGGTGCGTACGGTGAAGAACTGGGCCCCGTGATCGAACACGGCGTGCCCCATTCGTCTTGTGGCCAGCCGACCTCCGACGCTTCGACCCTTGTCGATGATCAAGACCGGCTGTCCCGCCGCCGCCAGTCGGCGGGCTGCGGTCAGGCCGGCCAGGCCGGCGCCCAAGATGACGACGGGGCCATTGTCGGCGGTGCCTGGGCCCGATTGCTGCTGAAGATGTCGGTTGCTCACAACACTTCTCACAGTATCGGGCGGGGCCCGCCGCCAGTGACGGTCGGGCCCCTGCCTAGGCTATTTCTTGGCCATTCATGTCTATTTGTAGTGTTGCAACATCGAGGCCGACCACCTGGGCGCTACGGCTGCTCGAATGCGATCCACTGTTGGAACTCCGCTGAGGTGAAGTCATGAACGCCGATGCCGTTGTACGCCACGGTGTACAGGGTGTCGCCAACCACGACGGTCCGGAAGATTTCGGGAGAGTGAACCCAGCAGTACTCTTCACCCGGATAGGGCTCCGGCGTGATGACGTCGGCTTCAGCCTCGTCTTCACGGACGAACTCGGCTTCGGCGTCGCCGCTTGAGTCGTTATCGCCTTCTTCGTTACCGTCGGACTCGGAATCGACCGGCTGGTCGGGGTCGAGGCCTCCGCTGACGCCGGAAGACCCTTCGTCAACCGGGGCGGCGTTGCCTTCCGAGTCGAGTTCCACGAGGCGTCGGGTTAGGCCGTTGGGACCCTCGCACTCCTCCAGGTAGGGGTGGGCCACTCGGCCGACTTCGACCAGCATGTCGTCCTCAACCTGGATCATCACCACCTCTGAGCCGTTTCGCTCTTCACCGCCGTAGTCGGACTCGGGGCGTTCGACGAACCGCCACCAGCTCACCGGCACGATGGCGGTGTCGTTGAAGTAGTTGAAGGCCCGGGCGTCATGGTTGACCGGGGTGTAACTGTCACCTTCGAAGAAGTCCTCCGACTCGCCGAACCCGGTGGGGAAGTCAACCAGGGGCAACTTGTCCAACTGGGTGGGGTTCGCCGGGTCGGAAACGTCAAACAGCGAGACAACCGCTCCGCTAATGCGACCTTCGTCGTCGCCGTCCATGCCGACACCCATCAGCAGCCCGTCGCCGAGAGGGTGGAGGTAGTTGGAGAACCCGGGGATCTTCAGCTCACCGTCGACCGTTGGGTTGGTCGGATCCGACAGGTCGATGGTGTACAGGGGGTCGATCTGGCGGAAGGTGACCACATAGCCGCGGTCGCCGAGGAACCGGACGGCGAAGATCTGCTCGCCCTCGCCTAAACCGCCGACCTGGCCGACCGGGCGCAGTGCCCCGTCGTCTTCCGACAGCACGGTTACGAAGCTTTCACTGGAGGCGCCGCCCTCTTCCTCCAGCCAAGGACCGCCCCACGGGTTGCCGGCGGTGGTGGCCACTCGCAGGTAGCCATCGAACTCCGACATGGAGAACTGGTTCAGGAGGTGCCCGATGACCGAGCCTGAAGCCACATAGTCGGCCCGGTCGGGGTCGGTGATGTCGAAGGTGTGGAGGCTGGTGGCGTAGGTCTCGTCGCCGGTCGGGCGCCCGTCATCGTCAAACTCGATCCAACGTGGTGTGGCCACGGCCAGCCGATTGGTTGATGCATACACGGTCGAGGCATCTGTGTAGACGGACACGGTGTCCTTAAGCGTGAGGCCGTCGTTGAGATCGGCGGTCATCACCACCACGGATCCGAAGCCGGCGAACTCCTGTGGCAGGTGCACCCGATCACAATCCACCAACGGGCCTTCGGCCACGACGTTGGGGTCGCCAAGACCTCGAGCAGGCGGACCCTCGGTGATTCGGTAGGTGGGAATCCACTGTTCGATGGTTGAGTTCTCGATCAGCTCCCGATTGAACTCGGTGGCGGCGTCCTCAGCTCCCCGATTGGACGGCTGGAGGAACGGGAAACGATTGGCCGACGCCGTGAGGACGATGCGGATCGTGCCGTCTATCTCCCGGGCTGACAGGTATGAACCCTCAAACTCGAGGGTGCGCTCGATCACGCCACTTTCCAGGTTGACCTGGATCAGCCGGCCGGTGGGTACACCGGGCAGCCGGAGGAAACTGTCTTCGGCCCCGTCCTCGGTCACCTGCGGCAGGAACGGATATTCGGTCCATCCCGAGCTCATGAGAAGCGCGGTGTCGCCATCGAGGAACAGTTCTCCCTGCCAGACGTCATCGGGCATTGGAA
This sequence comes from Acidimicrobiales bacterium, assembly GCA_020628065.1. GTDB lineage: Bacteria > Actinomycetota > Acidimicrobiia > Acidimicrobiales > SZUA-35 > JAHELU01. The sequence continues at coordinate 15,210 of JAHDFR010000026.1, read as the reverse complement.
TGGAGCGCAGCAACGACGGGATGCCGGAGGAAACGTCGATGACTCGCATCTGGTTCTCTTGCACGGTTACCAGCCGGCGCCCGTCGGTCTTCACCAAGTCGGCTTCGTCGACCTCTCGTTCCTGATTGTTGGTGCCGGAGAAGCCGGCAGACCCGCTCTCGTCCCCATCTGACCGTTGGAATGCTGCAGCCTCGCCGCCCGCTTCGGCCGTTGTGGTCACTGCGGCGGCGGTATCCACCGCCGAGTCCTCCATCGCTTCTTCCACCATTTCTTCGGACTCCATCGCCTCGAACTCGCCGTCGAAGAATCGGAAGTCCGGGCCCAGGCCGTAGGGCCCAACCCGCTCCACCCCTTCGGCAATCAGCCGTTCAAGCAGAGCGTCACAACTGTCGACGGTGACAAGCCCCGAGGTCAGGACGATTTCGTCCGAACTCAGGTCGGCGGTAGGAATGGTGTCGGTCGACCCGTTGTCCACGTTTGGTTGGGCCGACGGCTCCCCCGAACTGCAGGCCGACGCCACCAGGGTCAAAGAAATCAAGGTGGCTGCCAGACGTCCGGCCGCAGATAGTCGGCCTGACGGTGTTTGGTTTGGGCTGGGCGAAAGCACGTTCATCAGTAGAGCACCTCTGTCCTTGGGGCGCCGGGTGAGTGGACTCACGGCGTTGTCGATTCGGCCCTATGACGAGGGGATCGGCCCGCCGGTTCCCGCCTACCGCAAAAACACGTTCTCCGTTACCCAGTTGTAATCTGGCTGACTGTTGTTTGGCCGACGCCGGGCAGGGCGTCGGATTGCTGGTCGGTTAGACGGCCGAAGCCGGCATCCAGCTTGGCCGGGTGCGTTCGAACGACCCGATGGCCTCTTCGTGACGGAGGCTGAGCCCAATGTCATCCAGGCCCTCTACGAACCGTTCGCGGGTTGAGTCGTCCAGCGGGAACGGCTCCGAAATACCAAGGGCCGGAACTTCAAGCAGGCGACGCTCAACATCGACGGTGAAGTCCAGGGTGGGATCACCCTCGACGGCGTCGAGAAGTTGACGTCCTAGCTCGGGTGAAACGACTACGGGCACCAGACCGTTTTTGGTGGAGTTGTTGCGAAAGATGTCGCCGAATCGGGGAGAAATCACAGCGTCGAATCCGCCCTGTTGGATGGCCCAAACGGCGTGTTCACGGGATGAACCGACGCCGAAGTTCGGGCCACCGATAAGAATGTTGGCTCCAGCGAAGCGCTCATCGTTCAGGACAAATCCGGGATCATCCCGCCATTCGGAGAACAGGCCCTTTTCGAACCCGGTGCGTTCGACCTGTTTTAGCCAGTCGGACGGGATGATCTGGTCGGTGTCGACATCTGACCGATCCAGGGGAACCGCTCGGCCGCTGACCACACGTACTGGTTGCATATCTCTGTTCCTCTTGTGGTCAGCCGAGATCGGCAGGATGGGCGAACTGGCCGGCGATGGCGGTGGCAGCAGCCACCTCCGGTGAAACCAGATGGGTGCGTCCGCCACGGCCTTGGCGGCCTTCGAAATTCCGGTTGCTGGTGGAGGCCGACCGTTCTCCGGGGCTCAGCTTGTCGGGGTTCATGGCCAGGCACATCGAACAGCCGGGCTCTCGCCAGTCAAAGCCGGCTTCGGTGAACACCGTGTTGAGCCCCTCGGCCTCGGCCTGCATCTTGACCTGGTATGAACCGGGCACCACCAGCGTGCGCACGCCATCTTTGACTCGACGGCCTTTGGCCACCTGAGCCGCAGCCCGAAGGTCTTCGATGCGGCTGTTGGTGCACGATCCGATGAAGACAGTGTCGACCGGGACGTCGCGCATCGAGCGGCCGGGCTGCAGGTCCATGTATTCCAAGGCTCGGGCTGCGGCGTTGCGCTCGGCCTCATTTTCGAACGAGTCGGGGTTTGGGATGGGGGAGTCAAGGGCAATGACCTGACCCGGATTGGTTCCCCATGAGATCTGAGGACCGATGGTCGAGCCGTCGATAACCACCTCGGCGTCGAAGGTGGCCGATGGGTCCGAGGGCAGAGCACGCCAGGTGTCAAGTGCCTGCTCCCAGGCAGTGCCGGAGGGAGCGTTGTCGCGGCCTTCGAGGTAGGAGAAGGTCACGTCGTCGGGAGCGATCATGCCTGCCTTGGCGCCAGCCTCGATCGACATGTTGCAGACCGTCATCCGCCCTTCCATCGACATTGCTCGGAACACATCGCCCCGATATTCAATGATGTGCCCGATGCCGCCACCGGTTCCGATCCGGCCGATGATGGCCAGAATCACATCCTTGGGTGTCGAGCCCTCAGGGAGTTCACCGTCGACGGTGATGGCCATCGTCTTGGGTCGAACCTGAGGAAGCGTTTGTGTGGCCAGGACATGTTCGACCTCGCTGGTACCGATGCCGAACGCCAGCGCACCGAATGCCCCATGGGTGGCGGTGTGGGAATCGCCGCAGACAACGGTCATCCCCGGTTGGGTCAGGCCCTGCTCCGGGCCGATGACGTGGACAATGCCCTGGCCGGTTGAACCCATTTCGTGGTTGATGATGCCGAACTCGGCGGCGTTGGCCCGAAGGGTTTCCACCTGCTTCCGGCTGATGGGGTCGGCGATCGGCTGGTCGATGGCCTCGGTCGGAACGTTGTGATCTTCGGTGGCGACCGTCAGATCCGGCCGCCGTACCTTCCGCCCGTTGAGGCGAAGGCCGTCGAACGCTTGAGGTGAAGTTACCTCGTGGACCAGGTGGAGGTCGATGTAGAGAAGGTCGGGCTCCCCGTCGCTTCCGGCGTGGACGACGTGGCTGTCCCATACCTTCGATGCCAGTGTTCTTCCGGTTTCAGTCATTTACTTCCCCTGTCGACCGCTCGCTGGTCGACTGCTTATCTCTCGATGTCCACCACGGTGACGTTCATGTCACCGTTGGGTGCCTCGAATGTCACGGTGTCGCCTGACGACGCGCCGATCAGGGCTTGTCCCAGCGGTGAGCCCGGTGACATGACAGTCACATCGTCCCGGCGCTCCTCGATGGAGCCGATCAGGTAGCGCTCGACGTCGTCATCGCCCTCGTAGCGGATCGCTACCACACATCCGGCCTGGACCGTCATGTCGTCACCGAGATCGCCCAGCTCGACGATTTCGGCATTTTCGATCAACTGGGCCAGGTGTGCTATCCGACCCTCCATTTTGCCCTGCTCTTCTTTGGCGGCGTGGTAATCGCCGTTCTCGGAGAGATCTCCGAGCTCTCGAGCAGACTCGATCTTCTTGGCGATTTCAATGCGTCCACGAGTGGTCAAATCGTCGTGTTCGGCTTGTAGCCGGTCGAACGCTTCCCGTGAAAGTTGTTGAGTTTCAGCCATCACTGCATGCTAGCCAGCAGTGGCCTGAATTCGTTCGGGCTGACCCTTGTGATCGGCGGGTCTAGCCGCTTCGACCCAGGTGCCTTTAGCCGCTTCGGCCCAGGTAGGCGGCGGCAACCATTCCAATGGCGTGAGCGGCCAGCCGATGCAGGTTCCGGAAACGAGCCTGGAGGTAGAACTCGTAGTTGGCCATTGTGGTGGCCGCACCGTAAATCTCGCCCACGTCTACGAAAGCCGCCACGACCGACACGGCCACAGCGACGATGACGAAGCTGTTTAGGGCCAGCATCAGCCGAGGTCCACTGTCGGCCGCCGAGCACGTCAATCTGACGATGAGGCCAACCAGGCAACCGGCAACAGCTGCGATCCAAGGGATGTCTGCCAGCCCGGTGGCCTCGCCGAGGTACCAAAGCGGGCCGACAATGACCATGGCCAATAGCCCACCGAGGAACAGCGTTCCGGCGTGACTCTGCCGGCGCTCGACCAAGGCACTGAACTCACCGCCGAAAAGCGCGCCGCTGTCTCCCGACGGTGAGTCCTTTTCGGCCTCGAGCCAAGATTGAGGAACACCTCTGGATGAGAGCTCATGTGCAGGTCGGTTGCTCGACATAAGGGGAAACGGGCCTCCAGTAACAAGCATCGGCTTCGAGGCCCTCGGCTTTAGACGGCTTCACAGCTCAGAGCACCCATCGGGAACATGGTCTCAGCAACGATCAACCAAAGGGCTCATGGACCAAAAGGTCTCGTAGGCCTCCGGGCCGTCTACGTGACGTTGCCGAGTCGGACGGAGTACCCGATTCGGAACCACCGCTCGGCCCCTAGCATGGGAACATGACTGAAGCCACGGAGATGGGGGCCGGTGGGGTCCCGCGTGTAGGTATTGTCGGCGGAGACGGCATTGGGCCTGAGGTAATCACTCAAGGTCTTCGAGTGATCGACGCTATTGGCGTGGAACTTGAGACGGTCGACTACGACCTGGGCGGTGCCCGCTACCTCCGCGACGGTGTTGTACTGTCCGACGACACTCTGGACGAATGGCGCAACCTTGACGCCATCTACCTTGGAGCGGTCGGCACCCCCGACGTGCCTCCTGGCGTCATCGAGCGTGGACTCCTGCTGAAGATGCGATTTGAGCTGGATCTGTACGTCAACCAGCGACCGTTCGTAACCGACACCCACGACTTCGTGGTAATCCGGGAAAACACCGAAGGCTCTTACGCCGGCGAGGGCGGTTTCCTCCGCAAAGGAACGCCCCACGAGATTGCCACCCAGGGCTCGGTGAACACCCGAATGGGTGCCGAGCGCTGCATTCGATACGCCTTCGATCTTGCCATGGAGCGAAGCAAACACGTCACGCTGGTGCACAAGACCAACGTGCTGACCTTCTCCGGCGACCTTTGGCAGCGGGCATTCGATGACGTGGCCGCCGAATACCCGGAGGTTGACACGGCCTACAACCATGTGGATGCCGCCTGCATCTACTTCGTGCAGGACCCTCAGCGTTATGACGTGGTTGTAACCGACAATCTGTTTGGCGATATTCTCACCGATCTCGGCGGAGCCGTTTCCGGAGGCATCGGCCTGGCGGCTTCGGCCAATTTGAATCCCAGCCTCACCGGCCCCTCAATGTTTGAGCCGGTGCACGGATCGGCACCCGATATTGCCGGGCAGAACAAGGCCAATCCGATCGCCGCCATTATTTCAGCCGCCATGATGTTGCGCTTCCTGGGCCAGACCGAAGCGGCCACTCGAATCGAACAAGCCTGTCACGCCTGCGCCGAGGTGGAAGGTAGTACTGAACAAGTGGCCGACGCCGTGATCGCAAAACTCTGAATGCGAAGCGCTGAGTGCAAGGCTCTGACTCCACCAACACCGGTTACACCCGCGAACACCAACTGCAAAACCCTGACCTGATCCATGGTTGACAATCAAGCCAACGAAGCCGACCAGACAGGCCATCGACGCCGTGGCGTTAGAGCGCCGGAGTGGCCTGAAGCCGTCGACATTTTTGACACCACACTGCGCGACGGCTCGCAGTTTGAAGGCATCGCCCTGACCGCCGATGACAAGTTGCGTATAGCCCGCCTCCTCGATGACTTGGGAGTGCACTACATCGAAGGCGGGTGGCCCGGCGCCAACCCCAGAGACAACGAGTTCTTCGCCCGAGCAGCCGACGGCGAACTCCAACTGGCGAACTCGACGTTGGTGGCTTTCGGGTCTACCCGGCGGCCCAAAGGCAAGGTCGACTCCGATCAGTCGCTGGCCAACCTGGTCTCAGCCCGTACCCCGGTGGTTTGCATCGTGGCCAAGTCTTGGGACTACCACGTCACCGAAGCCCTTCGAACCACGCTGGACGAGGGTGTGGCCATGATCGCAGACTCGGTGCAGTACCTCTCGTCGCAGGGACTCAGGGTTTTTGTCGACTTTGAACATTTCTTCGACGGCTATCGCCACAATCCGGAATTCACCTTGCGGGCGGTTGAGGCGGCCGCCATCTCCGGTGCCGAGGCTCTGGTGCTTTGCGACACCAATGGCGGCTCACTTCCTCATGATGTGGAGCTGGCCACCGCGGCCATTGTTCGGGCCTTCCCCGAATTGACCATCGGGATGCACACTCAGAACGACACCGGCTGCGCTGTAGCCAACGCAGTGGCCGGAGTTCGGGCCGGGGCGACCCACGTTCAGGGCACCATCAACGGTTACGGGGAGCGAACCGGGAACTGCGACCTGACCACCTTCATCCCCAACCTGTCTCTCAAGATGGGCATCGCCACCATCGACGAAGACCGCATGGCCAAGCTGACCTCGGTCAGCGGCCACGTCGCCGAAGTCGTGAACCTGCCGCCCATGCCCCAGCAGCCGTACGTCGGTAAGTCGGCCTTTGCTCACAAAGCGGGCCTGCACACCTCGGCCATCGCCCGTCGGCCCGACGCCTACGAGCACGTCGAGCCGGCCTGGGTTGGCAACGGGACACGATTCCTGGTCTCAGACCTTTCCGGTCGCTCCACCGTTGAGCTGAAAGCGAAAGAAGTCGGCCTCGATCTCGACGGCGGCCAGCTGGCCGATGTTCTGGACGAACTCAAGAAGCTCGAACACGCCGGCTACCACTTCGAAGCGGCGGATGCTTCACTGCAGTTACTGATGCGGCGAGCCACTGGCTGGCGCAACCCCAGATGGGAGCTCGAATCGTTCCGGGTGACCGTCGAGCATCGCCCCGGAGTTGGTCTGGCATCGGAGGAAAATCCCCTCGGTCACTTCGACGGTGTCGAAACCGAAGCCACCGTCAAACTGCGGTTCGACGATCGTCGAGTCATCGCCACCGGTGAAGGCAACGGACCGGTCAACGCTCTCGACCAGGCATTCCGCATCGCGCTCGGGCAAGTCGATGACCCGGGGCTCAACGAACTGCTCAATGTACGCCTGGTTGACTACAAGGTTCGGATCCTCGACTCGAAGGACGGTACCGGAGCCATCACCCGCGTTCTGATCGACGCATCCGACGGCGAGCGTCGCTGGACAACTATTGGGGTTAGCGAGAACATCATCGAGGCCTCCTGGCAGGCTCTCTCCGATGCCATGGTCTACGCCCTGTCGACCAGCTGACCGGTCCGGGCATAACCAGAGTCCTCCTGCGAGCCGCCGGCAGTCGGGCCTACTCTGGTGGAGACTCCCAACCAAACCACCAAAAGGAGTTCGCACATGGCAGACGAGACTTGGCAGGAACTGCGAGCCAAAGTAGAGGGCCTCGGCTCAAAGCTGAAGGTTCACCTTGAGCAGGAGAACGATGCCTCGGAAGCCGGATCCCAACCCGGCGACACCAAAGCCGCCATCGAAGAGATGACCGACAAGCTCCAGGATGCCCTGGCCAGCTTCTCCAACGCCAGCCGAGACCCCTTCGTCCGGGAAGATATGCGTGACATCGGCAATCTGCTCAAAGACGCCCTCAACGACACCTACCAATCGGTCAGTTCGACCGTAGGTGAGGACCTGGGCAAGGTCCTGCGCAAGACCAAGGGTGACATGGCCGAAGATTCCCAAGGCGACCAGTCGATGGATGACTCACCACCCGAGTCCTAGTGAACAGACTTAGTTACCGGGTTTCCACACCATCAAAACCAGGGCGACGACGAAGAGCAACTGAGTAGCCAGTTCGCCCATGGCCAGTCGACCGAGAAGGCCTTCATTGCCGGACTGTCCCGACAGCCACTGCTCGAAACTCAATGCCTGCTTGGGCGACGTCTCCACACCGAGGTCATCTTCAGTCATTGGTCCACCGTGGCCTTCTTCGGCGGCGAGCGCCGGGCCCCAGCATGATTCCACCACAATCGGGTCGTTCTCCGCTCGGGTGGCCAACTCCTGTAGACGACGTTGCGCCGGTCGGACCAAGCCGTGTAACAGACCGACGATGAGGAACCAGACAACGAACGAAGCTGACACCCAGGGTGCGGCGAATGACCATGCATCGTCGCTGAGCGAGATCAACACCACTCCGAAGGCTAACAGTGCGTACAACCCGTAGTGAGCGATCTGGGATACAGCCACGGTCGCTCGCATAAGCGGTCCGGCCTCGTTGGCTGAAGCCCGAACGGCCCGGGCGTGGTAGAGGCCGTGAGTGATCAGCCCACCAAATCCGACCACGGCGGCGATCAGGTGCCCGACCAGGATGATGCGGTATAGAACGGATCCGGTTCCCATGCTGGTCGCCTCCAGAAGTAGCTGGGCATGTAGCCTACTAGTCGTGGCAGCTCCAGACTTCGTTCCCACCGAACCAACCCAGAAATTGAGGATGTACTCCTCCCCTCCGCGTCGTGAGGACGCTTGGACGGGCGACCGTCCGGGCGACTACGCCGGTCCGCCCCCGAAGGGTCCGGGGTTGGGAACCACCGGTCCGGACGCCGGATACGCCTACAAGCTGGTGAGGCAGTTCGACGACCGGCTGCACCTTGGTGACGTCAGTCGTTCCGATGCGGTGTCCGGGTGTGTGGCGGTGGCCATGCGCCGTGCGGCACTGATGGGTCGGGCGCCCGTCATCCACGATCTGACCGTGGCGTTCACCATGTTCGGATTCTTCGATCCGACGCCCAATGCCGAGCTGTCGAGTGCGCGAAGCAGCGCCTTCGCCGAGATTGAGAGCCATCACCATTACTTCGAGCGCCGCCAGGTTGTCGACGCCGTCGACGAGGATGCGCTTCGCCAACCACACGGCTCAATTGCCGACCGGTACCAGTCCGACTGGCGGGCCCAGTTCGTCGACGGATCGGTGATGACGGGACCTGGTGGGCACGCACACCCCACCGATCAGGCATGACTGTTCGCCTGCGGTTCTCCCCGGCCCCGACCGGCTTTCTGCACGTCGGAAGCGCTCGCTCGGCCCTGTTCAACTGGCTGTACGCCCGACGAACCGGTGGGGTTATGGTGCTGCGGATTGAAGACACCGACGTTGATCGGTCGCGCCCCGAGATGATCGCCGCCATCCACGACAACCTGCGCTGGCTCGGAATCGACTGGGACGAGGAGTACCGCCAGTCGGAGCGGTTCGAGCAGTACCGGGAAGTCACGAAGAAGTTCGTCGACTCGGGCCAGGCGTACTACTGCGATTGCAGTCGGGAAGATGTCGTGGCCAGGGTAGGGGAGAACGCAGGCTACGACGGTCACTGTCGAGACCGAGGGGTTGAACCGCCCGACGACGGTGGCGCTGGAGATGGTGATGGCGACAATCGCAGCGTTGTCGTTCGTTTTCGGACTCCCGACAGTGGCGTGACCGCATGGGACGACCTCATCCGAGGCCGGGTGGAGTTCGAAAACGAGGTTCTCGAGGACTTTGTAATCGTACGTTCGAACGGTGTCCCCATGTTCCACGTGGCCAACGCCTACGACGATCTTGACATGAACATCACCCACGTTGTGAGGGGTGAGGATCTGGTTAACACCACGCCTCGCGTGCTTCTGCTGAGAGAAGCGATGGGAGCGACTGAGCACCCGGTCTACGCCCACCTTCCGCTCATCGTGAACGAACAACGCAAGAAGTTGTCCAAGCGGCGAGATGATGTGTCGCTGGGTGACTACGCCGAGCGGGGCTACCTGCCCGAGGCGATGCGCAACTATCTGATCACCCTGGGCTGGGGGGCAAAGGACGACATCGAGATTCGCCCGATCGAGGAGATTGTCGAGCGATTCGATCTGGCCGACATCAACAAGGCTCCCGCCTTCTTTGACATCAAGAAGCTCGACCATTTCAACGGCGAGTACATCCGTCAACTCGATCTCGACTCGTTCATCGAGCAGTCACAGTCGTACGCCGGTGACGTTGACGGTGAGCTCTATGCGCGGCTGGCCCCGTTCGTTCAAGAGCGGGTTCGCAGGTTCGACGAGGTTCCGGCGACAATCGACTGGGTGGTGGGGGAGTCCCCGCAGGTTGAGCCCAAAGACTGGAAGAAGGTGATGACCAAAGACGGTGTCGACAAGGTGCTGGATTTGGTGTTGGAGCGCTTGACCGACGTCACCTGGGAGCCTGAAGCTCTAGCCGACGCCGTGCTGGGGGCCGGCAACGAGCTCGGACTGAAGTCACAGCTTCCGGTTCGGATTGCCGTGACAGGTCGTCGCTCCGGTATGCCGCTGTTTGAACCAATGGCCGAGCTCGACCGTTCGGTTGTTCTCGATCGCATCAAGGCGGCCCGTGACCGACTCTGAGCATCTTCCGGGTGAAGAACCGGAGGACGTCGGGGGCTCGGAGCCCGTCGATTCCGGTCCAGCCGGGGATGCCCCTGATGTCGCTGTGCCACCCGAAGCCCTCGGAGAAGAAGCCGAGATGGTTTCTGTTGGTGGGGATGATGTTGGCGATGCCGACGACGATGAGCATGAAGGCGGCATTCCCAGCCGGAGGTTGCTGATATGGGGCGTCGCACTCAGCATCGGCTACTTGCTGATCACGGTGGCTGACGTGATGTGGGCCGCCAATCGGGTAACGGACGCATCAGCACCGGCTGCCGTCGTCCTCGGGGCGGCTCAATACAACGGGGAACCATCGGATGCGTTGCGACGTCGGTTGGATCGAGCCGCTGAGCTGTACGACGACGGCCGGGTCGAATTGGTCGTGGTCACCGGTGGCGGCCAAGCGGCTGACATCACCACTGAGGCTAAATCCGGCTACGACTACTTGCGGGAGACTGCCGGTATCCCGGACGAGAACCTTCGCCTGGAGGTGCAGGGCGGTTCCACATACGAATCGCTGGCCGCAGTCGAGAGATTTCTTGAGCCTGAGGGGATCGAAGAGGTCATCTTGGTGACCGACCCCTATCATGCCCGCCGATCTCAACTGGTGGCCGAAGAAGTAGGGCTTTCCGCCGCGGTGTACCCTACGGAGCGGCCGTTGTCGATGGGTCGGGTGGTGTCTGAATCTGCTGCTGTTGCCGCCGGGCGTATCGCCGGTTTCCGTCGCTTGAACAACTACCTGGTGGGGTGAGGGAAGCCCCTCCATCGCCCGGTCTGCTGCTTCAAATTCGGTGGCTGAAACTGGAGTGGGGCCGATAACCTGTCTTGGTGCCATCATTCGGGGATGGTGTAATAGGCAACACAACTGGTTCTGGTCCAGTCATTGGGGGTTCGAGTCCTCCTCCCCGAACGCTGTCAGCTGCGGTCCACGACTGCGCTAGGCTGACCGCTCCGCTCAACCGAACGGCTCCGCCAGGAACCGCACGGGAACGGCGGGACAACTCCAAGCCCCCATCGTCTAGCGGCCTAGGACACCACCCTCTCAAGGTGGCGGCACGGGTTCAAATCCCGTTGGGGGTGCCACGAGACCGGCCCGATGCGTCAGCATCGGGCCGTTGTCATTCTCAGACGGGGTTGTCAACCGGGATGGTCGAGGCCGCCCCAGTTGGCTGCGGTGTCCTGTGAGCGGTCGTAGACGTTCCTGCCGTCACGGAGGAAGGGCACCGCGAGGTTGAACTGCTCTCCCGTCCGGGAGTGCACGATCGGTGCCGCTGCGTACTGGGCCAGATACACCCGGCGCATGGCGTCGGTGGTGTTGGTGCCGCTGCGGTGCAGGTTGTAGCTGGAGAACGCGATGACGCTTCCCGCCGGTGCCTCGATCGCGGTGCCGGCGAGGTCGCCGGTGTAGCCGATCAGGTCGTTGGTCTCGCGGTCGTGGCCGTGGGTGACGATCGTGTCGCGGGTGCCGCCCTCGTCGAGGCCCAGCACGTGCACGGTGCCGTTCGCCACCGAGACGTCGTCGAGCGTGCACCAGCACGTCAGGTACGGCGGGTGTGTGGTCTCGGGGTCCCGAGCCTTCACGTACCCCGAGTCCTGGTGCCACGAGAACGCCATGCCCTCTTCCGGGCCCTTCACCACCCACTGCTCGTTGAACAGCACGGCGTCATCACCGAGGGTGGCCCGACAGACGTCGGCCAGCACGTCGCCGAACAGGAAGCGCCAGAGCCGACTGCTGTGGCGGTAGAGCCCGTTCACGAAGTAGCGGCTGCCCCTGACCGTGATCGGATTCATCGCTCGACCGGTCAGATCCATCTGGGCATCCGCATACCCGAGGAAGTACGCACACTCCTCACGGAGCATCGTGAGGTTCTCGGTCGACAACACGCCAGGCAGCACCATGACACCGGTCTCGCTGAATTGTGTCGCCGCGGTCTCAGGCACGAGCGTCACGATGCACCTCGCTGCTGTGGAGACCACCATGGTGCGTCACCGGGCTCGCCGGGCCTCAATGCAGCAGTGGGACGGCGTCGGTACTGACTGTGTGGTCGACGCCGTCCCGACGCCGTCAGCCCACGTAGTAGTAGACGAGCGAATCGCCGGGGCCGTCGAGGTGAACCTCCCAGTAGTCGCCGTTGTCGCCGTCGACCACCCAGAAGCTGCGGCCGTCAGCGCTCACGCCACGGACGAACCAGTCCGAGGACAGCGACACGGTTCGCGCCTCGCCGGTGTTCGGCTCGAACAAGAGAAACGACGCGTCGTTCGGGCTGAGCCACTCGATCTCCCAGGTGGAGTTCGGGTCGGTGACGGCGTCGGACAGCCCGTCGAGTCCGCCGCCGTAGACGTTGCGCTTCAGGACTTCGGCACCGGGCTCGCACGGGAGCGTCTGGCGGCCGGCAACCGGATCCCGGTTCACCACGAGGTAGTCAGCGTCTCGGTCACGAATGCCGGCGTACGGCTCGTTGCGGTCGAGTGTGCTGAACCACCGACCGTCCTGGCGCAGGTTGAGAGAACCGCGGGTGTTCCAGACGCCCAGGAAGTCGTAGTCCCTCTCCGGCAGTTCGAGGTAGCGGCACACGGGACCGTCGGCGACCGTGGCCTGGACGTTGAAGAGGGGGACGGAGACACACGGGATGTCGCGTTCGGAGCCGTCCAAGAACTTCACACGGATGAACGTGTCCGGGCCATCGCCGGTCCAGCGCACGATGCGAGCGCTCGTCGCCGGCGCCTCGACGGTGGCCTTCCAACGGTTGGTCGTGCGGACCTGAACCCGCTTCACCGGCTCGTCGACGAACCACTCGACATGCGAGGACCAGGTCTCGCATTCGGGTACGTCGACGTCGGTGAGGTCGCGCTCGTCGGCCGATGCCGGTGCTGTGACCAACAGCGTGGCGACCAAGGCCAGGGCGAGTGCGAGGGCTCCGGATCGGCGGAGCAGGTGTGCGGCGGTGTGCATCGGAAGATCTCCGTGTCAGTCGGTGTGTGCCGCACACCGGACGTCGAAGATATCCCAGATCGCGCTCAAGTCAACCACTCAAAGTGACGACGAAGACCCTTTCATCTCTCGTGCACCACTCTCCGCTGCTCAGGCGTTGGGGTCGTTGAGGACCTCGGCGAGTTCGACGATGCGGCCCTCGTCGATGGAGCGGTGCGCGGCGACCCCCATGGCGACCGACATGAGGCCGGCGTGGAGGGTGACGTCGGCCTTGCCGCCATTACGGATGGCGTCGATGAAGTCGAGGTGCTCGAGATAGCTCGAGCCGTGGTGCAGGCCTTCGAACTTGATGTTCTCGTCGTGCACGATCTCGGACTCGATGCCCTCACGGCCGGCCGAGCGCAGGCCCTGGCGGTAGCCGAGCGAGGGCAGGAAGGCCTCGATCTTGCCGAGATCACCGACGGCGGAGATCTCCTCCTGCTCCTGGCTGGCCTCGGCGAACATGCACAGGTCGAGCATGGCCCGCACGCCGTTCTCGTACTCGACGATGGCGAGGGCGTTGTCGAGGATGTCGGGCGTCTCGCCGTCGTAGGACTCGTCGAGGTGGTTCACGTCCTGGGCACCCGACGCCATGATGCGCACCGGTTCAGCGCCGATGGTCAGGTTCATCAGGTCCCAGAAGTGGCAGCACTTCTCCACGAGTGTGCCGCCGGAGTTCTTGTTGAACCGGTTCCAGTCGTTCACCTTCACCAGGAACGGGAACCGATGCTCGCGGATCGCCAGCATCTTCAGATTGCCGATGGCGCCCGAGTGCACCTGGTCGATCAACTTCGCGACCGGCGGCATGTACCGGTACTCGAGGCCGACCCACACGACCCCCGGATGCTCTTCGGCGGCGGCCAGCACGTCGTGGCAGTCGGCGACCTTGGTGCACAACGGCTTCTCGATCAGCACGTGGATGTCCCGGCCGAGCACGTCGTCGAGCACGGCCTTGTGGGTCATGTTCGGCGTGGCGATCACCACGGCGTCGCACAGACCCGAGTCGAGGAGCTCGTTGTGATGCTCGAACACGGCGAGGCCGGACGGATCCGCCATCGTGTCCTTCGCCCACTGCTGCGACGACGGCGTCGGGTCGGCGATCGCCGTGACCATCGCGCCGTCGATGGCTTCGATGTTGGCGATGTGCTCGACGCCCATCATCCCGGATCCGATGATCCCGTACCGGATCGGTCCGTCAGGTGGAGAGAGACGATGCGTTGCCATGGTTCCTCGATCGGCTGTGGACGTAGACGCAGTAGCGTACGCCTGAATGGATGACGGGAATTTGATCGACGCGAAGCCGCGCCGCATCGGCTCGCTCGACCTCACGGTCGGGCCGCTCGGTTTCGGCTGCTGGCGCTTCACGAACAACGACATCGCCGCTTCGACCGCAGTGCTCGAAGCGGCCCTGGACAACGGCTACACCCTGGTCGACAACGCCGACGTGTACGGCTTCGACTGGGGCGGCGACGGCTTCGGACACGCCGAGGAACTGCTCGGCAAGGTCCTGGCTCAGAACCCGGGCCTGCGTGACCGGATGGTGCTGGCCAGCAAGGGCGGCATCCTCCCAGGGATTCCCTACGACCAGTCGGACGCCTACCTGCGTGCGGCGTGCGAGGCCTCGCTCCGCCGGATGCAGGTCGACACGATCGACCTGTACCAGATCCATCGTCCGGACATGTTCACGCATCCGGCGCAGCTGGCCGCCACGCTCACCGGTCTGCGCGAACTCGGCAAGATCCGCGAGGTCGGTGTCTCCAACTTCACGGTCGCTCAGACCGATGCGCTGCAGGCCCATCTCGACTTCCCGCTGGCCACCGACCAGCCGGAGTTCTCGGCCGCCCACCTCGTCCCGCTGCGCGACGGCACCTTCGACCGGTGCATGCGTGAGGGCACCGTGCCGCTCGCGTGGAGCGTGCTCGGCGGCGGTCGCCTCGCGGACGGCGGCGACGTCCGTCCGGAACTGCTGTCGGTCCTCGATCGTCTCGGCGAACGCGAAGGCGTCGATCGGGCCACCATCGCCGTGGCCTTCGTGCTCGCGCACCCGGCACGTCCCGTCGCCCTCGTCGGCACGCAGCGCCCGGCGCGCCTTGCGGCGTTGAAGGCAGCGCTGACGGTCACCCTCACCCGCTCGGACTGTTACGACATCGTCGAAGCCTCGGAAGGACAGCCTCTCCCATGAGCAAC
>JAHDFR010000025.1:14718-40466 GCA_020628065.1 Acidimicrobiales bacterium | reverse complement strand
GCCTGGCGTCGACGAACCCAGGCCACGGTCCCCCCGGTCGGTGACCAGCTCCAGCACGGCTCGTCGTCGTCACGCTCCAGTCCGCCCTTTAGACGTTTCAGCCGGTCCTCCAGGAAGCCGAGGAGCATCTGGTCATCGGGCCGTTCGGGTCGGATGTATCGGGAAGGGTCCGCCACGTTGTCGCCCAGCATGTAGGCCCAGAAGTCCTGCACTTCGGATAGATGCCAGATCAGATCAGCCAGGTTCCAGTCGGGACAGGACGGAACTGTTCTGTTCAACGCCGCACTATCGGCCGCTGCCGCCTGACCGGCCGCTTCAAGGAACCGACGGGTGTTGTACTCCAGTTGCTGGTCGAAATCCGGGGAGCTGGTGGTCATAAACCCGAACCTAGCTCACACCCGCAGTCGGGGTGGTCCGATAATCGATGAGTGCCGTTACTCGGCTGCTAGCCGACGGCGGTGGTTGCCTGATCGAGCGAACCACTGACGGTTTCGTCACCTTGGGCCCGATCGGCGTTGCGTCGAATAGCGTCGCATATCTCGGCGTCACGAGTTCGGGGGAGATCGTGGCCCATGTCGGGAAACATCAAGAGTCGGGAGTGGGTTATGGCGGCCGCAGTGGCCGTTCCTCCCGACGGTACGACCAGCTTGTCCTCCAGGCCGTGCACCACCAGCGTCGGTGCCGTAATGCGGCCCAGCGCCTCGGTGCGATCAGGTGAAGCGGCGATGGCCGCCGTCTGCCGCTCCACGCCCTGAGGTCGGAAGCTGCGGTCGACGGCCAAACGGTTTTGTGCCAGGTGGTTGGCCCGGTCCCACGACGATCCGGCCCACAGTGAGTACATCTCGGTGTTGTGCTCCGGTGCTTCGGCCCGACTGACCTTGGGCGCCCGCAAGATTTTCATCATCACTTTGGGATTGATCCCACCGTTGCGGCGGTCACCGGTGTTGGACATGATGGACGTCAGCGAACGAACCCGATGGGGGTGTTCGATGGTCATGGTCTGAGCGATCATTCCGCCCATGGACATACCGACGACGTGAGCTTGCTCGATGCCGAGCACATCCAACAGCCCGGCGGCGTCCGATGCCATATCGGTCAGTCGGTAGCCGACCTCCAGATCGCGGGGCCGAACCATGTTGCCCAACATGGCTCTCCGGTTGGGGGGAGTCCACGAGAACTCGGTGCTGAGCCCGATGTCGCGATTGTCGAACCGGATGACCCGGAAACCTCGGGCCACCAGGGCGTCCACGAACTCGGCCGGCCAGTCGACCAGTTGTCCTCCGAGACCCATGACCAGAAGCAGCGGATCGCCTTGGCCGCTCTCCTCGTAGCAAATGGAGATTCCGTTGGCTTCAGCCAGAGGCATGTCGGCTCCTGGAGTTCAGGGCGAGTGATCGCCGGGTTTATCCGCCTGCCGCCCGGCTGGGGGCGACCCTCGGGGGTTCGTTCGGTTGTTTGGGATACACCGGGGGCCACGGGGCGTCGAGCATCCCGTTGGCCAGATCGGCATCGTACATCGCCAGCAGCTGGGCGATGGAATTCGGAGCATCATACATGTCGGCCCAGGGGTCACCTTCGGCCGCCAGTTTGGCCGGCACGACTTCCATCGTCAGAGAGTCCGGTTCAACTGAATCGAGTTCGTCCCAGTGGAACGGAGTTGACACTTGGGCGCCCACCCTGGCCCGAACACTCCAGGCGGCGAACACCGTCTTGTGGGGTGCGTTCTGGTTGAAGTCGATGAACACCCGGTCACCACGTTCCTCTTTCCACCAGGCCGCCGTCAGCCGGTCGGGGAAGCGTCGTTCCAACTCGCGGGCAAACGCAACGGCCGCCGCCCGGACCTGGTAGCTGTCCCAACCGGTGTGCAGCCGAGCGAAAATGTGGATTCCCCGACTTCCCGTGGTCTTCGGGAAGCACGACACGCCAAGTTCATCAAACAATTGCCGGACCTGGGTGGCGGCGAAGCGAATGTCGTCGAACTCGACACCGGGGGAGGGGTCGAGGTCGATGCGAAGCTCATCGGTGAACGCCGGTTCGTCAGCCCGATACGGCCAGGTGTGAAAACCCAGGCAGCCCATATGGGCCGCCCAAGCGATGTGGCCGATGTCGGCCGCCACCATGGCGTTCGAGGTCGTCCCATTGGGGGTGGACACCGTGGTGGTCTCCAACCACTTCGGTGCGCCTTTGGGGACTCGTTTCTGGAAAAACGATTTGCCTGATGCGCCGTCGGGGAAGCGCTGCATGAGTGTCGGCCGATTGCCCATGGTTGCCATGAGGGGTTCGGCCACCGCCTGGTAGTAGTCGATCAGATCCAGCTTGGTCAGGCCAGCCCTGGAGAAGAACACTTTGTCCGGGTTGGAGATTTTCAACTGGTGGCCGCCGATCTCGGCAACCACTGGTTCGCCGTGTTCGGCCATCGGGCCAGTCTAGTGATGGGCCGGTCTGGTGATGGGCCGGCCGGGATCGAACGGGAGGTCTAGCGTTCGTCGGTGAGTTCTTCGGCCGGACCGGGGTGAACGTAGGGGACATAGGGGGCGGCGTCGCCGATGCGTACCAGCGACTGGCCCTGGCATTGGCGGATACGTACCCCGGCGGTTCCTTCGTCGATCATGACGGTGCCGGGTCCGCGGTCACCGTCGACGACGTCTTCGATACGGGCTCCCCGGAACGCCACGACTTTCTCCCACAGACAACCGGGCGGTACCTGCCATTCGCCCTGGGCGAGATCGCCGATCCAGTAGTCGCCGTCGGTGGCGAGAGTGAGGGGTTCCAGCAGTGGGGTCCAGGGCATCCAAGAACCGCAGCCGGTGGCTGACGTGAAGGAGTCGGACTCCACCCCGAGAATGCTGACCAGCATGCGACCCTGATGGAGGTGGTCCTCGCCGGTCACACTGATCACCTGATCGTCTCGGCCGACGCGACGACCCACGTACTCTTCGTCATCGTAGGGGTCCGGCTCGTACAGGTAGTCGAAGGGAACGTCGCCGCTTCTAATCAGTCGGTAGCTGCAGTCTTCGGCGTCAAAGGTGGTGGTGTAGAGGCCGGCATCCAGGCCACCGGAGTGGGGGCCGCTGGGATCCGGCTCCTCGGCGGTCAGCTCGGTGCCGTCCTCCTCGCTGTCGCCGGAGCCGTCGTCCTTTTCGTCTTCTTTATCGTCTTGTTCTACGAAGAGTGTCTCGTCGGCGCGGATGCGATGAGTTCCGGCGCTGAAACCGCCCTCGGTGAACGCCAACTGGGCCGGCCCGGCCTTGCCTACCGTTCCCTGCTGTTTGGTGATCAGTTCCTGATCGACCTGTGCCCCCTCGCTATCGGAGATGGCCATCATCTCCATCGCTCCCACCGCAATGGCTGAGAGTACCAATCCGAATATCACGATGAGCCCGACGAGGCGGTACGGCCAATCCATGCTGGGCCAGTCGGCTCATCACGGCACCATTCAAGAGCGTGTGGCCAAACTTGCCGATCGAATTCGTGTTGGTGGTCGTCGGGGCGGGAATGGGTGCTCAAACGTGGGCCCAACGGCCCAGATCGGCTGTTACCGTCGGGACGTGACCAACCATGAGGTCGGTGTCGGACCCCACCCCGAACCGTGGCCGGACGATGATCGGCTCGATCCCGAGCTGCTGGCCGAAGGCGATCGGCGCAACGTGGTCGATCGATACCGCTATTGGACGGTGGAGGCTATCAAGGCCGATCTCGACGCGGTCCGTCATCCGTTCCACGTTGCCATCGAGAACTGGCAACACGACCTGAACATCGGGACCGTTGTCCGGACGGCCAACGCCTTTCTCGCCGCCGAAATTCATATCGTCGGACGTCGTCGCTGGAATCGTCGCGGTGCCATGGTCACCGACCGATATCAACACGTTCGTCACCACCCTGATGGCGATGACCTGGCGGTTTGGGCCGCTCAGGCCGAACTGCCCTTGATAGGTATTGACAATCTTCCCGGCTCCATCCCCATCGACTCCGAACCGTTGCCGGAGGCTTGCGTTCTGGTATTCGGCCAGGAAGGTCCAGGGTTGTCCGAAGCAATCCGTCCTCGACTCGACCAGTGCCGGTCGATTCCCCAGTTCGGCTCGACCCGTTCGATCAACGCCGGAGTAGCCGCAGGCATCGCCATGCACGTCTGGATCCGAACTCACGCCGACAGCGATCGACGGTAGCGTCTGGAGAAAAGACAAGAGCCGGACCGGTGATCAAATGATCACACGGTCCGGCCCGTCCACGTCATGGAGATCCAGCGAAGCTAGTTCAGAATACGGAACTCGATTCGACGATTCTGAGCTCGGGCTTCCTCGGTGTCGTCCGGATCGACCTTCAGGCGACGCTCGCCGAAGCCGACAGCGGTGATGTCGTTCTCGGCACCACGCTCTCTGAGGGCGTCCAGGACGGCATCCGCCCGGTCTTGACTCAGCGTCTGGTTGGACTCGTCGCTGCCGGTGGAGTCGGTGTGGCCACCGATCTCAATGGCGACATCCGGGTTCTCGGTCAAGAAGGCGGCGGCCTCGTCAAGTACTTCAGCCGAGGCGGCGTCGATGATGGCGCTTCCGGAAGCGAACTGAATCGGTTCCAGGCTGTTCAGCGACGATTCCAGTTCTCCGGACTCTTCGAGAACAAGCTGGTTGTCGACTTCGACGCCGTCGATGTCGCCGAAGGCGTTGGTGATCTGGGCGAACAGCACATCGTCGGTCATGGCACCGCTGATGGTTACCTGAACGGGAGGAGTCACGTTGGGATCAACGACCAACTGGTTGTCGACCTGCTCAGCCGAGTAGACGGCGACGGCTCTATCGACGATGGCCTGTTCGGTCGGGTCGTCGGGCACGGTTCCGGTCAGCACGACTGAAGCCTGTGCGGCGGCCACGTTCACTGCGGCGGCGGCCGGGGCTTCGGCTTGGGCCAGTGTCAGGTTGTCGATGACTTGATCAACGCCCGGTTGGCCGGCCAGGAAGGTCAACACCTCTTCTCGGGCTTCTTCGTCGGCCACTTCACCGGTAGCCGTTACGACGTTGCCGTCGGCGCTGAGGTCGATGCCTTCAAAACCGAGAGCACCCAGCCCGGCCAACATGGCGGGGACGTCGGGCAGGATCGGCTCAGGCTCGGTCGGTTCCTCCTGCTCGACTACTTCTTCCACCACCGGGGCGGAAGCGGTGTCGTCATCGTTGCCGGGAGCGATTGAGGGCCAAACAAGGGTCACGGCCAGGATGGCGATGCCGACGGCAATAGCCAGCAGAGCTGGTAGCTCGTCCGGATCCTCGTCGGCCAGAGCCACGCCGCGACGTCGTTCGGCCGCCAGCCTGCGCTCTTCTTCTTCAGTGGTCAGATCTGCCATGGCCAGAGTCTGCCATCAAATCGTCCGAATCCGGCCGCTCTGGGTCATTCGAAATGTGTTTGTTGTCCCTCGAAGCGGCCGAGGTTGACCGTCGTGCCGCCACTCGGCGCCAAAAGAAGGCCTTGGCGTCGCCAACAAGGTTCTCAAACACCATGGCGGCGCCGACAACGGCGGCCAGGAGAAGGGCGAGTAACATCAGCTGCCTGATGAGTGCCGGGCGGCTGGGCTCCCGCTCGGCGGTGAGCTCTTGGGCGAAGGTAAGCACGGCCCGTCCGGGGTCGTTGACGGCCCTGGCCCGCTGCTGAGCCCGAATATGGCCGCCGGACAGCTCATCGACCACAAAGGTTTCCAGCGGTTCTTCTTCCAGAAACACCAGGGCGGCATCGGCGTCGACCACCTCTTGAATGCGGCGGGCGAAAGCACTGCCGCTTGGTTGTGGGTCGATGGGGGCGACAGCCACGATCCGTAGGCCGTCGAATCGGGCCTGCTGAATGGCCGAGGCCAGCGACTCTTCGTCGATGTCGGTGCGGGCACGCGCTACGAAGACCCCGTCGTCGGCCAGTTCTTCGGCCACGTCCAGCGGTGATTCGGCTAAAGCAACCGGGGCCAGGCTGATCAGGCCCAGCACGATTGTCGCCACAGCTCCGAGTAGTTTTCGCATTACGTCCAGTCTTGCACGTCGCCGAGGAAATTCCCCACAGCCTCTATTTGTGGTCGAACCGGTGGGGAAGGCCATCCCAAGCCTGGTTCGCGAACTGTTAGTCGAGTAGGAACCGTCGTTCTTTGTCGAGCTCGCTGTCGGCGACGGTGAAGAAGCTGTCGAAGGCTTCCGCCTCGAGCTGCTCGGTGTTGATCTCGTCTGCTTCGATGACGTCGGTTTCGGCTTGGCCCGTGCTGGTTGCGGTGCTGTTTACGGTGCCATTTACGGTGCCATGGTCAGCATTGTTGAGATCTAGGGCGCTGTCAGGCGGATCGTCGACGATTTCAATACCGATTGCAATACGAGGTGCGGTGGCGGCCGCCTCCTGCCAGTGGGCTGCCCGGCTGACTTGCTCGGCTTCGAGACGGGCTTGTAGGGCTCCGACCTCGCGTTCCAGCCGACCGATTTCATCGATGATTCGGCTGCTGTCCTCTTTCATTTGCTGGCGGTGACGCTTGAGTTCCTGCCAGGCCTTTTCCGTCGGGGTACGGCCGAACACCGTTCGCTTCTCTTCCACCTGTTTCGAGTCGGCCAAGTCTTCTGATTCGTTAGACCCTCACCGTTTGAATCGAACGGCCGGATTCAGCTATCAACGGCGATACTGAGACCATGGATTCTGGGTCACCTAATTCCGGTTCGTCGACTTCCGATTCGTCGAGTTCCGGTTCGTCGAGTTCCGGTTCACTGTCCGAGTCGCCGAATTCCGGATCATCTTCCGTCGAGCAGGAAGTCCGCTTTCGAGGCAGCCTGGGTCATGAATTGGCGGGGACGCTCGATCTTCCAACCGGATCGGCGGTCGGCTTCGCCCTCTTCGCCCACTGCTTCACCTGCGGAAAAGATCTGTTTGCCGCCAGACGGATTTCAGCCGAACTGGCTGCTCACGGCATCGCTGTCCTGCGGTTCGACTTCACCGGATTGGGTGAGTCCCACGGCGCCTTCGGCCATACCGACTTTTCCTCCAACCTGGATGACCTGAGCTTGGCCGCCCAATGGCTTGAGGAAAACCATCGAGCGCCCTCGATGATTATGGGCCACTCGCTTGGTGGGGCCGCCGTGCTGGCGTCTGCGCCCCATCTGCCCTCCGTCAGCGCTGTCGTCACCATCGGCGCTCCGGCCGGGCCGAACCATGTTCGCCATCTGTTCTCCGATCAGGTGTCCGACATTGAGCGGGCGGGCTCGGCTCAAGTGTCGATCGGGGGGCGCCCGTTCTCCATCAGTCGAGACTTCTTGGCCGACCTTGAAGCCAACCACGAGGCCTTGGACCGTGGTGAGTTACGAGCCGATCAGGCACTGTTGATTCTGCACTCGCCGACGGATGAAATTGTCGGATTTGATCAGGCCGAGGAGATCTACCGGCGGGCCGATCACCCGAAGAGTCTTATGGCCATCGACGGGGCCAACCATCTGATGACCTCACATAAAGATGCTGTCTTCGTGGCTGAGACGGTGGCTCACTGGGCTGAGCGCTACGTTACCTGAGCTTGCATTCACGGGGTGCGGCAACGTTGACCGTTGATGGACTTCATACGTTTGAATGACTCAATGGTCGACCGATCTGGCGACGCCGAGGCGATGCGTTACAATCTCTTCGACCTGGTTCCTTGGGCCTGGATGTTGAGCCAGACACAAGAATCGTCGCCCAAGTAGTAAGCCCACCCGACCTCCGGGCCGGTGCGTCTACGAGTGCCAGGTGGTGATGTGATCTGATGGTTGATCCAACTGGGGAAACTGCGGACCGGTGGTTGGAACTCTTCGAAGCGGTCGAAGGAACCGATGCCGAAGCCGACGTCAAAAGGCTGACGTTCGAACGCGAACTCGACGATCCGGCCGGCGGCGTCGACGACACAGCATCGTTCCTGGCCCATGACCCTGAACTCGGAACCGACGTCGTCGTGCAGACCGTCAACGTGGCCGACGATTCCGAATACAGCCGGTTCCTGGCCGACGCCCGACTCCTACAGGAAGTTAACAACCGCCACGTCCGCCAGGTGATGTCCGTTGGCATCGGCGTGGACAACCGACCGTACGCGGTGATGGAACACATCGACCGCGGCTCGCTCCGTCGCCGCCTCGAATCGGGAATCGAACCGGATCGGGTTGACGTCGACCGCCTTGTCGAATTCTTGGCTGAGGCCATGCAGGCTCTGCGGGAGAGCCCGCTGGCCGACCATCACGTCGGGGTGGAAGATGTGGTCCTGCAGTCGGTGCTGCCCGACTCATTCCCCGACGGTCGACTGTTCGCCGGTGATGAACGGTTCCTGCTCGGGGAGCGCATCGCCCACCGTCAAGACAGCCCGGCGACCTCTACCGGCGAACTCGATCTGCGAGTCGACCGGCCACCGTTCCGTCAAGTGGAGCTGCCGTTTGATCTCCGAGGGGCCAGCGCCATCGTCGGTGAACTGGTATGCGGCAGCGCTCCGGCGCCCGACACGTCCTGGCTCGAACATCTTCGCCGCCTCAGTCGTTTCCCCGAGTTGAACAGCGCCATTCTCAACGGCTTGTCCGACGTTGGGGAACAACCCGAGTCGATCGAAGCTTGGCGTCAAGAGATGCTGTCGGAGCGTCGTTTGGCCGACGAGGATCGCGACGTCGCCGGACTGGGCGCCTGGTTCGCCGACCTCAAAGCCCAGACCCGGCCAGCCCATTACGCGGTTGCCGGGCTGATGGGCGCAATCATGACCGGCGTATTGCTCGCCGGCACCGGTGTTGTGTCCGACGACGAAGGTTCAGAGGACGCTTTGGAGTCCGAAGTGGCCGGCCCTGAAACATCGGACGATCTCGATACCACGGCGGCGACCGCTTCAACGATTGAAACCTCAACGACCGAGGAGCCTTCCACCTCGTCTTCATCAACCACGACCACCGAGCCGTCAACCTCCAGCTTGAACGCAGGGGCCACGCTCACCACAACTCGAGCCACCACCCGGACCACCCTGCGACGGACCACCAGCTCACGACGGACAACAACGTCGGCCGCCGACTCCAGCTCCACCACCTCCGACTCGTCCAGCTCAAGCTCCGGCGGAACAGGTTCCAACACCACCGGCGCCGGATCGTCGACACAATCCTCCACGTCACCGTCTTCAGCCACATCGTCGTCCACCACCTCAACAACAGAGGCCACCAGCTCAACGACCACTACGACGACAACAACAACAGCGGCGGTGGACGGACCGCTGGTGGTCACCGGGGCCTCGGTGGAGTCGGTAACCAACAACAGCGCCCGGCTCACCTGGGATGCCGTTGACGGAGCCAAGGGTTTTGAGACGCGGCTCAACGGCAACGACGGGACGCTCGATGTTCGAGCCCCGGGCGAGACGTCGAAAGACTTCGGTGGCCTGGCCACCGGCCGCAACGCTCTGTTGGAAGTTCGAGCCATCAACGATGACCTGTCCAAGGGGCCGTGGGTCGCGGTGGTTGCCGAACTACTCGGGACCGACGCCTTCGGCCCGAACTCGGCCTCCAACCCCACCCTCACCGTCACCGACGTTTCGAGCACCGAGATCACGATCAGTTGGAACAATGTCTCCGGTAACCAGGGTTACGACGTCTACGTATGGACCGAATGGGAGGCCGGCCCCCCTCCAAACGCCACCAGCCAAAGGCTGACCGGTCTGACTCCGGACACCAACTATCTCATCGAGGTTGCGACCAAGACCGGTACCGGCGACCGTGATCGCAGCGAGCGGGTTCCGATTCTGGTCAAGACCGACCCGTAGGGCGAGCGACTACCGATTCCCCAAGGCGCTTAGGAGCGCCGGCCCAACATGCGGGCCACGATATTGCGTTGCACGTCGGCGGTGCCGCCATAGACCACGCCACCGGCCACATTGCGTAGGTCCTGCTCCACCCCGAACTCTGTGACGTAGCCTTTGGCTCCGTGAGTCAGCAGAGCATCCATGGATGACGCCACCGCCGCCTCCGAGCTTTGAATCTTGGCCAGGGCCGCTGCTTCCATGGACGGCTGACCCAACGCAAACAGGGCGGCGGCCCGATACAGCTGCAGGCGTGAGTTGTCGTGGCGCAACTTCATCTCAGCCAGTCGGTGGGACACGGCCTGGAAGTCACCGATGGGTTGACCGAACTGCTGCCGTTGTCGGCTGTAGGCCACGGTCTCATCCAACTGGCGTTCCATCGCTCCGATCTGGGGGGCCAGAACAAACGCCCGCTCGATTTCCATTGAGGCGGAGAAGATGGCGGCTCCCGATCCGACCGAGCCAAGTACCTGATCGGCACCGACCTCGACGTTGTCGAACGTGACATCGGAGAACGGTGTGGTCCTCAAACCCATCTTGGGTCGGTTGGGGCCAACGGTCAGCCCCGGTGTGTCGGCGTCAACCAGGAAGGTGGTGACTCCCCACTGGCCGAGCGACGGGTCTTTGGTGGCGAACACCATAAACACGTCGGCGGCGGGGGCCATGGTGATGTAGGACTTGGCGCCGTTGATGACAAAGCCGCCGTCGTCGGTTTCGGCGAAGGTGGTCGACATGGCGAAGGTGTCGGACCCGGACTCGGCTTCGGTGATACAGAACGCCGCCTTCTTGGAACCATCGACCAGCGCAGGGAGGTATTGCTGCTTCTGCTCTTCGGTGCCGAAGCGCTCCAGCATCGGCTGCATGGTCCATGCCTGCGTGGTCATGGCAAACACCAGGCCTGCATCGCGGCAGCCGTAACCCAGCCCTTCGAACATGAGGAGCGAAGTGACAACGTCGTGTCCACGGCCGCCGTAGGCTTCGTCGACCCAGGCGCCGATGATGCCGTACTCGGCCGCTCGCTGCCAACCTTCTTCCCACAGCTGGCAGTCGACGTCGCGCTGAATCAGCTTGGGATCGACCAGTTGATCACCGGCCCATTCGATGACCTTGCGTTTCGTCGGGTGATCGAGGTCGGTGAGCGCCGTAACCACCAACTCATGAACGGACTGTTCTCCCACAGTTAGATTCTACGCCTACCGCACCCCCTTGGATTCGACCTGCGGCAGGGTCTATGAACCGGAACCGGGATTGGAAACTGTTTGACCAGTCCGGTTGTAGCCTGATTCCGGCGATGTCACCTCAACACCACTACCTCTTGTCACACCTGATACCGGCGGCGGCTGAAGCCTACGGTGACAGACCGGCAACCGTTTGCGACGACGAGACCCTGACCTGGATCGACTTCGACCGCCGAGTCGGTCAGCTGGCGGCGGCGTTGCGGGCCGAAGGGGTGGAGCGAGGCGACCGAGTGGGCGTGTACGTAAACCGCTCCACCGAGTCTGCGGTATCAATCCACGCCGTCATGCGGGCCGGGGCCGCCTACGTGCCCGTCGACCCGTTTGCGCCGGCGGAAACGCTGGCCACCATCATCGACGACTGCGGTATGGAGATGGTGGTCACCCACCAGCCCCGTCTCGCCGCCTTTGAGAAGGCGGCGGCCCTCACCCAGGTCTCCCGTGGTGTTCGCGCTCTTGACCTGACCGCCCGGGCCGACGAGCTGTCCGCCCTCAAACCGGCCGAGCCGGCCCTCGGCGTGGCCGACGACTTGGCGTACGTGATGTACACCTCAGGTTCCACCGGCAAACCCAAGGGCATCATGTTGACCCATAGGGCCGGGCTGGCCTACGCCGAAATGGCGGCGTCCTACTTCGGCTTGACCGCCGATGATCGGATGGCCAATTTCTCGCCACTCCACTTCGACATGTCAACCTTTGAGCTGCTGGCCGGACCGGTGGTCGGCGCTACAGCAGTACTTATCCCCGAGCCCTATCTGCGAATGCCGGCCAGCTTGACCGAATATCTGGAGACACACCGGGTAACGACGATGTACACCGTGCCGTCGCTGTTCCAGATGATGATGAGCCGAGGCGCATTCGACCAGCGGGACTTCTCCTCGGTGCGGTGGGTCATCCCGGCCGGCGAAGCCTTCCCTCCCGCCCCGCTGCAGGAGTTGATGAAGCTGCTGCCTGATGCCCGGTTCGCCAATGTGTACGGACCGGCCGAGGTCAACAGCTCAACCATCTGCGACTTCACCGACTTCTACCACTCCGGCGGTGACGGCCCGATCCCCATCGGCCCGGCTGCACCCGACGCCGAGGTGCTGTTGGTTGATGACGACGAGAAGCCGATCGACGGCCCCGGTACCGGCCAGCTTCTGGTCCGCACTTCGCGGATGATGGTTGGCTACTGGAACCGGCCCGATCTGACCGAGCAGGCCACCGCCATGCGGTTCGGGCCCGACGGTCGCCTTCATCCGTGGCATCGCACCGGAGATGTCATCGAGCGCCTGGCCGACGGCTCCATGATCTTCCGCGGTCGCCGTGACAACCAGGTGAAGGTCCGAGGCAACCGGGTTGAACTGGAAGTGGTGGAATCGGCAGTGGGGAGCCTGCCCGGAGTGGAGAACGCCGTGGTTGGGGTGGCGACCGATCAAAACGGCGATCACATTCTGGTGGCCGCCTACACCGCCACCGGCACCAGCGGCAGGGCCGACGGCAACGCCGGGGAAGCCGAACCGGTGGATACAGCCGGGTGGCGTAAAGCGCTGTCGGCCACTCTGGCCCCCTACGCCATACCGACACAGTTTGTTCAGGTCGACGACTTCCCGCTGACCCCCAGTGGCAAGATCGACCGCCGAACCGCCCGGACTTCCCTCACTGTCGAGTAGGGCGGAAGGCGAATCCACTCTTCCACTATTTAGGCAACGGCGGTTGGGGTAAGATTCTGACGTTAGTCAGAGGAGCCTCCGTTGGTGGGCGTCGGCAATGCCGAAAACTTCTGCTTCTTCCCGGAACCACCGACTGGTCCGGGCGTCAACTCGCTGGTTGGCTCGGTCCCCACTACCGATGGTCGCCAGGTTCGCTTGTCGACGTTTGCCCAGGTGGAGTTCATCTTCGACGGCCCGTTGATTGAGCTCAGCCAGCTCGAAGTGCGATACCGGGGCTAGCGACTGCGGCTACTTCGCTGCAGTAAATCGCTCCGCGGCTCGACCTGGCGGAACTACGGTTCAGGTATGGATACCTTTGCCGACCGCGGGGTCGAGCCGTCGAGTGGGTTGGTGGCCGACGACTTCATTCTGCGACCGATCACTCACGCCGACGCCGAGCTTGACTACGAGGCGGTCATGGAGTCCAGGGAGTACCTCCGCCAGTGGGAACAGTCGACCTGGCCGGAGGATGACTTCACCGTTGAAGGCAACCTGGCCGACATGGTGACCTTGGAGAAACGCCAGGCCAGCAGACAGGCGTACACCTATACGGTGATGAAACCGGACGAGACAGTGTGCTTCGGCTGCGTGTATCTGTCGCCACCGGGCGTCAAGTGGTTCGCCGATGTGGAGGTCACTGCTCTCACCGCTCACAGCTGGAACGATGTCGACGCTCTACTTACCTTTTGGGTTCGTAGGTCAAAGCTGGCCGAGCAGTTTGACCGCCGGCTGCTCGACGTGCTTCTTGACTGGCTGGACCGCGACTGGGCGGTACACCGTCCGGTGATGTTGGTCAACGAGCAGTTCGTCCAACAGGTGGGAATGCTGGACGCCTCGGACCTTGAGCGCCGGTTCAGGTTTGTTCACCCGACAGATCCCGGCGACTACCTGGCCTACGCTCGCTGAAGCAGGCGCAGGCCCGGCAGTCAAAGACCTCGTAGATCGTCAGACGATCTTCGACTGGCAGTAGGCCATCATCCGATCGACGGTCTGGAAGTTGTCGAGCGTCACCTCGGTGGGGTCCACCTCGATGTCGGCCTCATCCTCCAGCCACTGGGTGATACGCATCACGCCAAGGGAATCCACGGCGCCGGTCATCATCAGGTCGGTGTCGCTGACCACCGGTTCGTCCACCAGGGACACTTCGGCGTTGATGAATTTGAGCAGCTGTTCCTGTAGATCGAGTGAAGTCATCGTCACGCCGAAGCCTTCGCCCGCTCATCGCTGCCGGTGGCATCAGTGTCGCCGGCCACGGCGAGGAGCTTGTTGTTGTTGCGCTCCACCGTGAAAGCGGCGGCGGTAATGCCGGTGAACACCGCCGCGAAGATCAGCAGTTCAGGCCAGGCGAAGATGGGCTCCAGCAGGCCGTTGACCCCGAGGTCGACCTCACCAATACGCTCAACCATCCAGGCCAAGCTGATGAGAGCCATGAGGATCGACACCACCACGAAGAACGGTCGGTAGAAACGGGTGCGTCGCAGCAGGAAGAGGCCTGGGAACAGTAGGAGGACGACTACAGCCTGGCCGATCTCAATGCCGACGTTGCGGCCGAAGAGCGACACCAGCTGGGTGCTGCGGGAAACGTCCAGGCCTTCAACCAGTGAGGCGAACCCCATGCCGTGGAACAGGCCGAAGGCGAAGGCCAGCAGCCACTCCCGGTTGGGAAAGATCGGACGGATGTTGTGAATGGCGGCTGCCGCAATCGACAGCGCAATAATCGACTCGACGATCTTCGACGACGGTAGTGGCAGGATTTCAAGCCCGGCCAACGTGAAAGTGATGGAGTGGGCGATGGTGAACATGGTGACGATCTTCAGCACACGCCACAGCGACGAGAGGAAGCCGGTAGTCGGCTGCCAGTTGCGGCCGGAGAACACCAGCACCGACGGCAGCAGCAGAACCAGGACGAACAGCACATGGTCCGGCCCGGTCTGGATGTGGTTCACGCCGAGCTTGCCGCTGTTGACAAAGTTGTTCAACCAATTGGGCTCGCCCAGATCAACGGTGGCCGAACGGGTACCGGAATTCAAGGTCTGAAGAACATCCCAGCCGTTGTCGTAGACGCCGGCCGCCCAGTCGTTGGCAATCAGCACTTCGGAGAAGCGGTCTCCGCCAACCTCGTCGACAAACGGGTCGAAGTCGAGATCAAACTGGCGGGGAACTTCCTGCCCGGTGACGGCGGTGACGTCGGACTCGAAAGGGATGACAAGGTAGTTGTCGGACTCTTCGATGGCGTCCTCTTCAGGGAAGAAGAGCTCAACGTCGCCGAACGTGATCGGCCAGGTCTCACCATCGACTCCGATGGTGAAGTGCTCGGCCAGATAGGCGTGAATCTCGCCTTGGCGGGCCTCCAGCTCCGGGAGGATTGAATCACTCTCGGCTTCTGCTTCGGCCAGGGCGATATCCAGCACCTCGGCCAGATCCGGAATCGGGGCCTCGACTCGTCCGCTAACGGTTGAACGTGAAACGTCCATGTAGAGAATGGTGTTGAGACCGGTGTGGGCCGCCGCCGGTGTCGCCGTGGTCATCAACACCACCAACAGCGCCATCAGTCCTGCGATTGCCGCTTTCGCCGTCGAGCGTGTCATCGAGCTCCGAGTGCTCGGCTTGGTCCCGTCCATTTGGTGATCTCTCCCTGGTTTTTGGTACACCGTGGGTACGTATTGTCTGTCGTGCATCGGTTATCACGGAATGTCCACAAGCCCCGATGTTTCCCGGGATGGGCAGTCCACGGCTACATGCCGCTTCCTACTACGTGAGGTTCTCCGCCTACGGATGCGAGACTGCTACACATGACCTCTTAACGTCTAACGTGTCTAATTAACGTGTCCAGCGGGCGGCGCGCATCCGGTGCACCGAATTTAACCGTAGCACCAAGACGTTAGAGTACGAACGAGAGGTCGGGCAGGTGGCTGTTTCGAGCGGCGCACGTGAAATCCGGGCAACAGGGGCCTGAGTGGTAGACGGATTACCAGTCGAACTTAAACGGCGGGGGCGGGCGAGAAGACTTTCGCCTATGCAGCGTTCGCTGTGGACCTCCCAACGGCTTAGTCCGGAGGCCCCAGTCCAGAACATGGCACTGGTTTCCCACATCGGCGGGCCGGTTGATGCCGCCCGTCTAGCGTGGGCGGTCGACAAAGTCGTCGGCGCCAGCGACATCATGCGGACCCGCCTGGTCCGCCAACCCGACCCGGCCGGTGGTGCCGCCACCGAAGCAGCCGAGTTGGTGCCGTTCGACTCCGACGGCGGTGTCCTCAGCGAGCTCATCAACTGCAGCCGCGACGAATTGTTGGCATTGGCTCGTGATCGGGTCGGGGTGCCGATCGACATGTCGACCCAGGGGTTCGACTCGGTTATTGCTTCCCATCCCGATGGCACGTGCTCGTGGTACGTGAATGTGCATCACGTGTTGACAGATGCCACCTCGTCGGCCCTGTTCTTCAATGCCGTGGCCGAGGTCTACCACGGCCAGTCCGTCGAGTTGGCCTCCTACTACGACTGGGCTGACGGATTGGCCCTGTCATATGAGTCAAAGGCCGCCCGCCGGGCCATAGCCCACTGGCAGGGCAGGCCGAAGGCCGCCGCGTTGGATGGCCTGTATCAGCCGGACCCGTCGGGTCGCTCAGGTGGTACCGGATCGGCGTCACGCCGGCGGCTGGAGCTAAGCGACAGTCTGCTGGAGTTGTGCGCTCAGCGGCTGGAGTCCGACTATCGGATGTTAAGCGCCGATCTTGGCTGGACGGTGCTGCTGATGTCGGCCACCGCCCTGTACATCCACAGGGTTACCGGAGCCGACACGTTCTCTCTCGGGCTACCGGTTCACCACCGCAGTCGCCCCGACACCAAAGATCTTCTGGGTCCGACCATGGAAGTGTTCCCGGTCGACATTGAGATCGCCTCCGACGACAGTCACCGCACGCTGCACAAGCGGATCGGCCGGGCGATCGTCAATACTCTCCAACATGCCATCCCGGGGACTGCACCGGCCGCCGACTACCAGGCGGTGGTCAACGTCATCCCCCGAGCCGAGCAGGACATGTTCGGCCCCTACCGGACAACTACCGAGTGGATCCACCCGGGAGCCATTGACGCCTCGCATCTGCTTCGGGTGCAGATGACCCGCTACGCCGAAGGCAACAGCTTCGAGTTCGCCCTTGACGTGAACGACCGGGTGGCGGGTGCTGAGCATCGCGATCGGGCCGCCCGTCATCTGGAAACGATCATCGACTTCATGGTTGGCCACCCCGACGCCACCATCGGCGGCTACGGGCTGACTACCGACGACGAACAGAAGGTGCTGGACACCTGGGGGTATAGGGAACAGATTGCCCCCTACGGTCTTGGCCAGGACTTTCTGTCAGCCGAGGAACGTCCACCGATTCTCGGTCAGATTATGTCCGTGTTGGCGGCCAACAACGAGATTGTTGTCGACCACAATGGGGCGACGGTTACCGGTGAGGAGCTGGCCCGCTGGGTGACGGCGGTGGCCCATTGGTTGGTGGATGAGGGCGTTGAGCCGGGGGACCGGGTGGCGGTCAACCTGCCTCGGTCACCGGAGGCGGTTGTAGCCATCCTGGCCGTGCTGTCGGCCGGTGGCTCGTTCGTTCCGCTTGATCCCGACCAGCCCGACGTTCGCCGTGAGCGCCTGATTGAGCGAGCCGGCTGCCAGGTCGTGCTGTCGTCGGTATCGGAGCTGGCCGATCTGGCCCCGTGGCGCTCGTCGGAGCGCCCGGCTATGGTGCCCCGGCCCCGACCGGTAGTGGAGCGCTCGCCGGACGACGAGGCCTATCTGCTGTTCACGTCGGGCTCCACCGGCGAGCCCAAAGGTGTGCCCATCAGCCATCGGGGCCTGGCCGGCTACGTCGACTTCGCCGCCTCAACGTATGTTCTCCCCGACGAGAAGGTCCGAGCCGCACTGTTCAGTGCCCTTACGTTCGACCTAACCATCACCACCTTGTTCGTCCCCCTGCTGACCGGTGGCGGGTTGGTGATCATCGACCAGAACGGCCTGCCGGGGCTTACCGCCATCGCCGGCCGCACCGACATCACCTGGCTGAAAGCCACCCCGTCGCACCTGGAACTGCTGGTCCGGCTGTTGCCCGAAGAGCACCGCCTGCGAACACTGGTGGTGGGCGGCGAGGCGTTCGGTACCTCGTTGGCGGAAGACCTGCTGGCGTTCAACCCCAACGCCAGGATCTTCAACGAGTACGGCCCTACCGAGGCTGTTGTCGGTTGCATGGACTACCTGATCGAACCGGGGATGGCTGCCGCTCAGGCCGCCGCCGGGAGCGATGCCGTGCCTATCGGCCGTCCGGCACCCGGGGTCACGCTTCGCATCGTTGACGAGCACCTTAAGGCGGTGCCGGTTGGTTCACCCGGGGAGTTGCTGATCAGCCACCCCGGCTTGAGTGTCGGTTATCTCGGTGCCGTCGAAGACACGGGGCCGTTCATTGAGCTCGACGGTCAACGGTTTTACCGGTCCGGTGATCTGGTCCGATTGCAAGATCCTGAGCGCCTGGTGTACCTGGGCCGCATCGACGAGCAGGTCAAAGTTGGCGGCATCCGCCTCGAACCGATCGAAGTGGAACAGGCGCTGATTCAACACCCCGAAGTTGAGCGATGCGCGGTACGCGTCTGGTCGCCGGGAGGCGACGCCCAGGAAGCGGCCAGGCCCGATTTCCACTGCGTCCGCTGCGGCCTACCGGACAACGTGCCCGACGCCGAGTTTGACATCAACGGCGTTTGCTCCACCTGCCACGCCTACGACCGGGTGGCCCCGGTGGCCGATGGCTGGTTCAAAAACCCCGACGATCTGAGGGCGGAAATCGAGTGGGCCAAGGAGCACCGCACCGGCGACTACGACGTGCTGCACCTGCTTAGTGGCGGCAAAGACTCAACCTTCGCCCTCTATCAACTGGTTGAGCTTGGAGCCCGGCCCTACGTCCTAACCCTGGACAACGGCTTCATTTCCGAGGGGGCGAAGGACAATTGCCGCAGTAGCGTGGCCGACCTCGGCCTGGATCACGAGTTCGTGACCACCGACGCCATGAATGCCATCTTCGCCGACTCGCTGGCCACCTACTCCAACGTTTGCAACGGCTGTTACAAAGCCATCTACACCTTGGCCACCACTCGGGCCGATCAGCTGGGCATCCCCATGATCGTGACCGGCCTGTCCCGTGGTCAGCTGTTCGAGACCCGGCTGATCCCTCAGCAGTTCTCGCTAGACCGGTTTGATCCCGACGCCATCGACCGGGCGGTCATCGAAGCCCGCAAGGTGTACCACCGAACTCCTGACGCCGCTACCCGACTGTTGGACACCGAGGTGTTCAACGACGATGCGGTGTTCGACCGGATTCGCTACCTCGACTTCTACCGCTATATGGACGTCGAGCTGGCCGAGATGTTGGACTTCCTCAACAATCGGGCTCCGTGGGTTCGTCCGGCCGACACCGGACGGTCAACCAACTGTCTGGTCAACGCCGCCGGCATTCACACCCACCTGACCGAGCAGGGCTACCACAACTACGCCATCCCCTACGCCTGGGACGTGCGGCTTGGTCACAAAACCCGGGACGAAGCCATTGAGGAACTCGACGACGAGCTCGACATGGACGACGTCCAGTCGATGCTGTCGGAGATCGGCTACGAGCCCCACCGACGAGAAATCTTGACCGCATGGGTGCAGGGCGTTGGTGGTAGCACCGATCAAAGCGGTGGCGAGCACTCGGCCGAGTCGCTTGACCCGGCGGGCTTGCGCATGTTCCTGTCCGGATTGTTGCCCGACTACGCCATCCCGGCGGCCTTCGTCGAGGTTGACGAGCTGCCGCTAACCACCAACGGCAAGTTGGACACCGCCGCTCTGCCCGCTCCGCAGCGGGTACACCGACCAAGCGTCGGCGTGTTCGTGGCGGCGGAATCCGATACGGAGCGCTCAATCGTCGATATCTGGGAACGCATCCTCGGCGTCGAGCCGGTCAGCGTCGACGACGACTTCTTCGCCCTCGGCGGGGACTCGCTGGCGGCACTGGAGATGATCGTGGCCATCGGTGACCGCCTCAGCGTTGGTGCTGCCGAGGACCTGGCGTTCCGCCACACCACCCCCAGGGAGCTGGCCGCCGCCATTGATGCTCTGGCCGGGGCTGACGGCGCTGCTGGTGCTGTCACTGCCGACGGGCCACCTACTCCCACCGATACGGCGACTGCGCCGGAGCTTTCGGCCGGTGAGCGGGCCGTCTTGTTCGATCAGGGTCAGCGCCCTGATGACGTCATGTACAACGTCGGCCGGGCTTATCGACTGAACGCCCTGAACGATCCGGTCAACAAAGCAACCGACATCGCCGACCCCATTCAGCCCGACCGCCTGCAGGCGGCGCTTGAACAGGTGGTGGTCCGCCATCAACCGTTGAGCTGGACCTACAGCGCCCCCCGTCGCCGCCTCAGCGCGGCCGAAGCCCTGGAGTTCACCATCGGGGATCGAGTGGATGGTGACGAAGTCCAGGCACGGCTGACCGAAGTTCATCGGGCCCCGTTTGATCTGGCCAACGGCCCGCTGCTGCGATGCCACATCCAGCCCGAAACCGACGGTTCGGCCCACGTCCTGCTGGTCCTGCATCACGCCTCGGGTGACGCCGACAGTTTCGCCATCATCTGGGATGAGGTCAACACCATCCTGGCCGGCGGCGAACCGGCTGAGCTCCCCACCGACTACGCCGGGTTCTGTTCCTGGCAGCGTTCCACCCTGGAAGAGGATGATCACGGCTTTTGGCTGAGCCAAGCTAGCGAGTTAGCCGAGCGTGACCAGGAGCCGGGGCGGTTGGCGGCGGTAAACGGTCGGTCGGCCACCGACGGTTACTTGAAGCAAGTGGCGTCAGTGTCGCCTGCCGACCTGGCATCCAGCGACGGTGCCACGCCCTTCGCCGTTGCTCTGGCCGGCATCTCCTCGGCCCTCGCCGACTACTGGAGCAACGACGTGGTTGAGCTGGGCCTGATCACTTCGGCCCGCACCCATCGAGCGGCCGGAGGGCTCGTCGGCTACTTCCTCAACACTGTGCCGCTGACCGTTCAACCGTCTACAGCGGAGTCTCTTGGGCAGTTGGCTCGACAGACGTCACAGCAGTTGGGGAGCGTGCTGTCCCACCGCTCCTACCCACTGGCTCAGATCATGGCCGACCGGGCCGCCGCCGGGTTGCCTTCAGGAACTCCCACGGTGTTTGTGGCCTACGACGAGTTGGCCACCACCGATATTCGGGGAATCACCGCCACCCAAACCGTGCTGTCCAACGGCTCGGCGGTAGCCGACGCCACCATTTTCGTTGAACGCCGAGCCGATCAAATAGATCTCTCCCTCGAATACCGAGGCTCGGTTTTCAGCGCCGAGACGGCGCAGGCCCTGCTGGACTCGGTCGACCGGCTTATTACCACGGCCGCCACTGATCCGTCGGCTGCGCCCCTGCCCGCCGATGCAGACGCCGACACCTCATCGGTGATGCGTGGTGTTGAGCTGACACCACCTGACACCGAGCCACTTGGACTTTTCGCTTCCAGGCTGGACGACCATCTTGCCGTTTCCGTGTCGGACCCGGCGGCGGGCGAGTTCGCCGCCGCGCTCTGCGGTGACCAGAGGCTGTCCTGGTTCGAGCTGTATGAAGGGTCGACGGCTCTGGCTGCTCGCCTCCACGAAGCCGGAGTGGGCAAGGGTGACCGGGTAGTCGTTTCGATCCCCCGTTCGGTTGAGCAGCTCTTGGCCTTGGTCGCCGTGCTCCGGGCCGGTGCAGTGTACGTTCCGGTCGACCCCTCCTATCCCGACCAGCGGATCGCCATGCTGATTCAGGCAGCCGACGCTGCCGCCGCTTTGGTCTGTCACGACGAGTCCAGAGTCCCGGCTGCGGTGGCGGCCGCTCCCATGCCGGTGTTGCCGGTTTCGGCCGTGGACGCTGTGAACGATTCGGCTGCCAACGCCGACGCCGACCAGGCGGTCGAGGGGTGGCCGCCACCACGGATTGACGCCGACGATCCGGCCTACCTGATTTTCACCTCCGGGTCGACCGGTGTACCGAAGCCGGTGGTCATCACTCACGGGCAGATTTCGGCCAGCACCAACGCCCGGTCGGTGTTCTACCAGCCAGTCGAGGCTGATGAGACGGAGGCCGAAACGTCGGGAGCCGACGGCGCCGACCCGGTGGACGGCACCGACTCGCTCAATGAGGTCGCCGACGATCGGGCGTTCCGATTCCTCATGGTGTCCAGCATCTCATTTGACTCCAGCATCGCCGGATTGTTCTGGACGCTGGCCGAAGGTGGAACGCTGGTCCTGCCCACTGAGGATCAGGTGCATGACGTCGACGCTCTGGTTGAGCTCATGGGTCGTCGACGAATCACCCACACGCTGATGGTGCCCACGCTGTACACCGGCTTGTTGTCCGGAGTACAGCGCTCCGGTGCGGGCCGAGCCCTGGCCGAGAGTCCGGCGTGGCCGGGTCAAGTCATCGTGGCCGGAGAAGCATGTCCGCCTTCGCTTGTCGCCACCCACTACGAGACGTTCCCGTTCAGCCGTCTGGCCAACGAGTATGGACCGACCGAAGCGTCGGTGTGGATCACCGCTCACCATGTGGCCCGTTTCGACGATCCGGTTCCAATCGGTCGGCCCATCCCGGGTGCGTGGACGGCCGTTGTCGACGTTGACGGCCGACCAGTGCCGGTTGGTGTGGCCGGTGAGCTTGTCGTTGGAGGCCCCGGCGTATCCAACGACTACGGCGTTCCAGCCGGCGAGCTCGGTCCTTGGGCCTCGGCGATCGACGGCAACGGCCTGGTCTATCGCACCGGCGACCGGGTGGCGGTTCACGACGGAGTGATCGACTTTCTCGGTCGGGTTGACAACCAGTTGAACGTTAACGGCGTGCGGGTCGAGCCGGAAGAAATCGAACGTGCCATCGCCACTGACGACGGTGTGGTGGCCGCCGCCGTAGTGGTGGCCCATCAGCGGACCACGGCAGCCGGGTCGACGGTCACCGAGTTGGTGGCCCACCTCGAGGTCGGTTCAAGCGCCGACTCGGATGGAGTGGTAGAGCGGGTTCAGGCCGCCGCCGCCTCCCAGCTGCCGGACCGGGCCCGCCCGGCCCGCTATGTGGTGCACGGCGAGCTTCCACGCAGTCCGAACGGCAAGATCGACCGGGCGGCCGCAGCCGAGCTGACCGTTCCCGACCCCGTCGGCCCCGGTGATGTCCGTGTCGACGCCGACACCGAACAGAAACTGGCCAACCTCTTCGCCCGAACGCTCGGCCGTTCCGAAGTGGGTCCGACCGAATCGTTCTTTGACATCGGCGGCCATTCTCTGCTGGCCATCGATCTGGTCATGTCGATCGAAGAGTCGATGGACCTCCAGGTCCCGGTGGCAACGCTGTATCGGTCGCCAAGCCCCCGCCAACTGGCCGCCGCCGTGGCCCAGAGTGCGGCGACGGGTGACGGCGTAGCCGAGACCACCCGGCCGGGTGGCTTGTCAGCCGCTGATGCCGGACTGCTCATCCCGATCCAGCCCGATGGGGACCAGCCACCCATCTTCGCCATCCACGTCCTTGGCGTCGACTGCGCCTTCTTCCGCCCGTTGGCCGCCGAGTTGGGTGATAACCAACCGATGTACGGGCTGGGTCAACCTCGATCGGAGCTGGACACCGAAGTCAGCTCCGACGTGGCCGAAATTGCCTCGGTCTATGTGGCCAACATTCTCGACACCGCGCCCACCGGGCCGGTTGTTTTGGCCGCGCTGTCACTGGGTGGCGTGGTGGCTTTCGAGACTGCCCAGCAACTGGTTACCGCCGGTCGTGAAGTGAAGTTGGTGGCCATGTTCGACTCCTTCGGCCCCGACGCCGACTTCGATCGCTCCCTGGTGGAGAAGCTTCGGTATCACGCTGAAGCACTGCGGGCCGAACCCCGCCAGTATCTGGCCGGGCGGATCGACCACGAGGGCCGGCGGTGGCAACGCTGGGCCGAGTTGGCGGAGATGAAAGCCCGAGACCGGCTGTCTCTCCCGTCAACACATCGGGTGGACGTCCGCCGCTACATCGAGGAGAACATCGGTAATCAGACCAATTACCAGTTCCAGTCTTACGGTGGTCGGGTGGTGGCCTACAAGGCCGCCGAGGAACCCAACACCGAGGCGCAGGTGGCCAACCACATGGGCTGGCGACGGGTGGTCGAGGGCGACCTCATCGTTGAGGTGGCCGGTGGCCATCACCACAACATGATGATGGCACCGCACGTGGAGACCCTGGCCGTCTCCCTGGCCGATCACCTGGCTCGGGACTGAACTCGACATCAGGCGTTTGAATCTCCCTTGACCTGGAGTGCGCTCCA
The DNA here is from genome assembly GCA_020628065.1 of Acidimicrobiales bacterium. GTDB lineage: Bacteria > Actinomycetota > Acidimicrobiia > Acidimicrobiales > SZUA-35 > JAHELU01. The sequence continues at coordinate 16,398 of JAHDFR010000025.1, read as the reverse complement.
GGTTGTTTACTGGGGTTCATGAGCACCATCGAGCTGACTCCGGCGCAGATGTCGGACCGCACCGGGGTAACCATCGACACGCTTCGGTACTACGAACGAACCGGCCTATTGCGCAACATCGCCAGGGCCGAGAGTGGACACCGTCGCTACAGCCAGGATGACGTGTTGTGGGTTGAAGTGCTTCGGTGTCTGCGAGACACCGGCATGTCGATTGAACAGCTCCGCCGTTACTGCGACCTCGGGGCTCTTGGCGAGCAAACCGGGGCTGAGCGGAAGCAGATGCTGGAGGATCACCGTGAGCTGGTGGAGTCACAGATGGCTGATCTGCGACGAGCTCTGGAACTCATTGACCACAAACTCAGCTTCTATCCGGCGCGCCCAGCGAACGCCGCAGCCACGAAAGACAGGGAGAAGACATGACGTTCGGAGCAACCACAACCGATCCCTACGTTCAGGTGGGACGCAGCGGGCTATTCGTGTACCGGGTGGCGTTGGGAACCATGCAGTTCGGATGGTCGGTCGATGAGGCCGGAGCGTTTGAGGTACTGGATGCCTACGCCGACATGGGTGGCAACTTCATCGATACCGCCGATTGCTACAGCTCATGGGCGGCCACCATGGGTGGGCCGCAAAATCCCGGTGGCGTTTCCGAAGAAATCATTGGTCGCTGGCTGGCGGCCAGAGGCAACAGGGATGAGATGGTGGTGGCCACGAAGGTTCGAGCCGCCATGGGTGAGCAGTTCAGCGATCATCGGGGCACCAGGGCTCAGCGGGAGGGCTTGTCCCGCCGCTGGATTATTCAAGCCTGCGAGGACAGTCTTCGTCGTCTCGGGGTGGATCACATTGATCTGTACCAGGCCCACTTCATCGACCCCCGGGTCCCCATTGAGGAGACGATGTCGGCCTTCACCCACCTGATCCGCCAAGGCAAGGTGCGTTACGTCGGCTGTTCGAACTACAGCGCCTGGCGACTGCTGGAAGCCCAGTGGGCCGCTGACAAGCACAACCTGGAACCGTTCGTTTCCGTGCAGCCCGAGTACAACCTGCTCGATCCGGTGCGTTCCGACGTGGAGACCGAGCTTGCGCCAATGTGCGAGAAGTACGGCATCGGCATGGTGCCGTACAGTCCGTTGGCGGGCGGTTTGCTCACCGGGAAGTATCGTCGAGATCAGCCGCTACCGGCCAGTGTTCGGGCCGATGAGAACGCTGAGCGGCGATTCTCCGACAAGAACTGGTCGATCATCGAAGCCGTTGTCGAGACGGCGGAGAAATTGGGCAGGAGCCCGGCTCATGTTGCCATTAGTTGGCTTCGAGCCAAGCCGTGGGTTAGTGCGCCGATCGTCGGCGCCAACCGGCCCGACCAGTTGCACAGCGCCATCGGGGATTTGGACGATGAGCTTCCTTCGGAACTTGTGGCTCACCTGGACGCCATCAGTGACTTTCATCGAGGTCGAGCTTCGTTGGAGACCTAGCGTCGGCGACGCATCGATGTAGGGAGCTGCCGCCTGGCCAATGGAACTGGTGCGTTAGCCCCAAGCTACTGTGCAAGACAGGGGCCGTTTGACCCGCTGACGGCGGCTTTTCGGTCGGGCTGCCAACCGATGTCTCATGCTGGGCCGTAGAACGTCGAGACAGTCATGTATGCGAAGAATTCTCGGGTTTGGCGTCGTGCTGCTTCTG
>JAHDFR010000025.1:8892-14618 GCA_020628065.1 Acidimicrobiales bacterium | reverse complement strand
CGGTTGAAGGTGAAGCGGTTGAAGGTGAAGCGGTTGAAGGTGAAGCCCCGAGTGAACCGCGGCCGACGTTGACCATCGACATGTCCGCCGAGACGATCGACGGCCGAGGTGATGAACTGGTAGTCGACGCCGGTGACGAGGTCACCTGGCTGTACGAAGTGACCAACGTGGGTGAAATCGACCTGGTTGAGGTCGATGTAACCGACGAAACCGAAGGATTGGTTTGCACCGTCAACGTGGCTGTAGGCGACACCGAGACCTGCGAGAAGACGTTCTCCGCCTCAGCCGGCGAGGTGACGAACTTGTCGACAGCCACCGTCATCATCGACGGCATCACCATGTCGGCCAGCGACTACTCAGGATATGTCGGGCTGGAAACCAGCCGCCCGGCCCTCACCCTTGCCATCCGGGAGACGCTGAGTTCCGGGGCCAAGTCGTTCTCCGGTGTGGTGAACGCCGCCAAGACGTCCGGAGGCTCCGAACCGATCTACCTGACCGACTTCCTGGTGGCGGTGGAATCCGGTTCGACCCCGCTAAACGTCCGGTGCACGGTTGAAACCATGCCCGCCGGGGAGCTGCCGGAGCTAATTGTGTTCGAAGACGACATCGCCCTGAACTTCGAGTGTGAGACCGACCAGGCCCTGTCCGGCACCTACGACCTGACGGTGCAAGCCGGTATCGGCGGCAGCGAGACGGTGGCCGAAGCATCGGCGACCATCGAGGCGTGATCAACGCCGCCCGAAACCGAGCTACCGACAGACGGCTCGGCTAGTCGGTCAACTCGGCGAGCGCAATCCCGCTCTCACCGCCGAAGGCGTAGAACAGGTAGGTTCGAGCGCCGTCAGCAAAGATGCACGGATCGCGCAGTTGGTTGACCAGCCCGCTGACCGCCCCACGCCTTGACGGTTCGAGAGGGGCGGAGGCTCCCTCCCAATCGTGCTTGGGTGCGAGGACAACCTCGGCTGCGGACTCTTGCCACGTCATCCAGTCACCGGAGAGATCGATCGTCGACCTGAGCACCGCTTCCGGGCGATCGCCGGCCCGAGTCCAAAACACCTCAGCCTGCGATCCGACAACGCGAACCGCCGAGTGCCGCATGGCCGGTTCAAACAACGTCGGTCCTTGCTCAAACCCGGTGAGACCGTCTCGGGAGCGAAGAATCAGCCCCGGCATGACAAGGGCGTAATGCCAGCCTTGCCACCGGAACACTCGGAAGTAGGAACCACCCAAGACTTCGGGAAGTGCCTCGAACCGGACTCCGTCATTGCTCAGCGCAACCCTGGTCACCTGGACACCGAAGGCGTCAAGCCCGTGAAAGTACATCACGATGCGGCGACGATCGTGATCCACGTGAACATCGGGCGAAGCGATGTGAGGATGTGTGGCATCTTCGAACGCCTCATCGAGATTCACCTCAACCCCGAACTCGCGCTCATAGAACCGCCTGAATCTGTCAACCATCTCGAGGCTGGCGGCGGGTGCTTCGGTTAAGAAGTGTGAATCGACCAACTGAAGTGAACCCGACGGATGCACCTTCCACGGGCCTTCAACATCGTCGGCAAAAGCCAAGCGGATGTAGGAGCCCTTATGGTCAGCGAAGTACATCAGATAGCGCCCGAGGCGGCTGGTCAGCCACTCGGGCGCTCGGATCACCGATGGTCCCTGGATGTTGGTACCGATCGATTCGTGGGTCGACGAATCGATGAGTGGACCGTTGCCCAGGCGCTGAATCACCCAACCCAAGCTAGGCCAAGGCTCTAGCCGGGCTCAACCGCCCAAGGACGGTGCGGCTAGATGCCGGACAGTTCCGGCTCGGGCAGGTCAACTGACTCGACCGGCCCATCAATGGATGACGATCCGCCACCCGGTCGCATCTCCTTGGGGCGCCACGGCGTCACCACCTTGTCTCGGACTGTTTCCAGCGCCAGGTAGTAATACGGGAACGAGATCAGTACCAGGAACGTGCTGGACAACAATCCGAAGATGATGGTGAAGCCCAAGGCCTCCCAGAACGGATCCGACAGCGCCAGGGGCAAAACGCCGGCCACGGTGGTCAACGATGTGGCCACCAGCGGACGGAAGCGGCGACGCAGCGCGGTTTCAATAGCCTGCTTGCGGGTGGCCCCGGCCCGTCTCTCCTGGTTGGCGAAGTCGGTCAACAGAATGGTGTTGTTGACGGCGATCCCGATAAGGCCGAGCAGTCCCAGCATCACGAAGAAACTGATCACGTTGTCGGTCAGCAACAACCCACCGAACACGCCGAAGAAGCTGAACGGGATGGCCAAGAAGACCAGCAGCCACTGCACGGTTGAGCGGAACTGGATGATCAACAGAAGCAGCATGCCGATGAGAGCAATACCGAAGGCCAGCGGCATGGAGTTGAACGACTCCTGATTGTCGCTCTCCAGGCCGAAATCGAAGCCTAACGCATCGTCTTCCAGGCCAAGGGCGGCCAGCTCGTTCGGTCCGTACTGGGCCTCAAGGAACGACTGGGTCTCGCTCACTGTTGTGGTGGTGTCGGTTCCATCGAAGCGAGCCCGCACCTCGATGAGGCGACGGCCGTCCTGGCGGGACACCATGTCGGTGAGGGCGACGTCGGTCTCCAACACGGTGAAGCTGGTCCCATTGGGTCGTTCGATGGAAGCACCTTCGAGAGTGGCGGCGATGTCCTCGCCGGCGATGGCCAACACGTCGGCGTCGTCACCGAAGATCTGCACCTGGAAGGGGAACAGGGCTTCCGGTGGGCCGGCCGAAATCTGGTTGAACACCACCCGGGCGCCGTCAACTGTTTCAGCCAGCGGATCGAGTTTCTCCTCCACCAGCTGTGGTGCCGGGTCCCGGCTGCCGAGCTCGCTCAGCTGCATTTGCACAAAGGCATTGCGGGAGTTGCCCTGGAACGTGTACACGCTGACCACGTCGTCACCCAGCAGCTCCACCGCTTGCTCGTTGACACTCAACGTGAGTGCCTTGGCCTCTTCGATGCTGGTGCCCGGCTCGAAGGTGTACTCCACGGCAATGGCCTCGGAGTCCTTCGACGGCGGGAAGATGTTAAACCCGACCAACGGAGCGAATACGAACAGGCCCACCCCGATCATGGCCAGGCTCAACAGAAAGCCGAGCACGCTGATGGTGAGTCCTCGACGACCTTCGGTGGCCGGCAGCGAAGCCACCCACTCGGCTGCTTTGTCTTCGGCCCGGGCCAGCGGGCCTTCGCTTCGTTCACCGGACAAGATGATGAAGCGGGCGGCGAAGGGAATGAAAACGAGCGCCAGAACCAGGGAGCTAACCAGGGCGATGATCACCGAGATTGGCAGGATGCGGATGAAGTCTCCCAGGATGCCGCTGATGGCCAGCATTGGGGCGAACACCAGAACGGTGGTGATCGTCCCCGAAATCTTGGCTGCCCCAACTCGCTTGATGGCGTGGCCGATGATCTCTATCGGGTCTTTCCCTCCCTCTCGGAAGGCGTCTATCGCTTCGGTGATCACGATCGAGTCGTCGACGAACAAGCCGAGAGCCAAGATGACGCCGAATAGGGAAATCGTGTTGATGGAGATACCGAAGGCGTAGAACAGCAGGAACGAGACGGCCAGCACGGTTACCAGGAATACGGCGGTGATGGTCGAAGCCCGCCACGAGATCAGCAGCAAGGCGATGATGGTTACGGCGATGATGCCGGTGATTACGTTGCTCTGGAGCGATCCGACCTGCTGGCGAATCTGGGTGGCGAAGTCGATGGCCACAAACGACTGGTAGTCGTCGGCCAACAGCTCGTCGATCTCAACGTCGATCAGAACGTCGTCAACGGCGTCACGGATGGCCAGGGCGTCGACGCCGTCGGCGGCGACAACACCTACCGTGACCATCGGTAGCAGTTCGAGACCGCCATCGGTTTCGGCGGTGAACTGATTGAAGTCCGACTCCTGGGCCACCGGTTCCCCGGTTGCCGGGTTGATGCCCCGGCTGATCAGTTCGACAACCTCGGCGTCTTCGATGTCGGCTCGACCTTCGAAGGCCGGGAGGATGGCGGCGGCAGCGGCCTCCAGTTCCTCAGCCGTGGCGTCCGGCGGGCCTTGGACGCCCACCAACAGGTCGAACCGTTCAAGGAACTGGGCGGCGTTGAGCGCGGAAACATCCCACTGCACCTCGTCGGGCAGGGCTACCGTCTCGATCTCGGAGCGAATGAGCTCCGCCCCTTCGGACGAGGTGACCGCTTCGCCCAGGCTGACGATGGCCACAAACGAGTTGTCCCGGGAGTTTGTGGTTACCGACACGATTTCGTCCCGGGCAAGCAGCGTCTCTGAGATCGGTTGGGCCACATCACGGTCGATCAATTCCTGATCGTCCACGAAATAGCCGCCGGAGGCGATGGCTATCGGGACCTCAACCGATGGGAAACCATCGCGTGGCAGCAGCGAGGTGTAGGCGATGGCGCCTGCGGCCAGGGCGGCGATCCAAATGGGGAGCGTAATGTAGGTCTTGGCGGCGAAGAATTGAACGATTCGGCGCAACATGGTTATGCGGTTCCTGTGTGGTGAATAGACATCATGGGGCTCCGGTTTCTTTCCGAGCTGGGCGAGCTGGTGCCTCTCCAGCCTCATGCAGCCAGAGCAGAGGTTGTAGTGGGGAAACCCCGACTGAATCCCTCATGAACCCTGAGACGACTCAGGGTTTACCCGAACCTCGACAGGGGTGTGGGTCCATCGAGTGGCGGGTAGTACGAACAAAAGGCACTGGTGAGTAGTGCGTTGGCGCCACGATAACCGGATGCCCATAGTCACTGTGCGACCTGTGAAATCGGCCACCGAAAGTTAGGGGATCTAAGATCGGAGTGTGGAAGAACCCGCCAAGCTCAATCCGGCACTTGACCCGGCACTGTATGAAGACTGGGACGACGAGTACGCCAACGCTCCCTACATCCCGGGGGCCAATGACTATCCGGATCGGTGGGCGTCCGACGCCGCGTCGTTCCGCCGACTTCAGGGTGGCCGTGCCGTCTTGGAGGTGGCCTACGGGGAACATCCCCGTGAAAGCTATGACCTGTTCATGCCGGAGGATCGGCCGACCGGTTTGGTCGTGTTTGTGCACGGCGGGTACTGGATGAAGTTCGACAAGTCGTACTGGTCGCATCTGGCCGCCGGTCCGGTGACCAACGGTTGGGCGGTTGCCATGCCGGGCTATGTGCTGGCCCCCGAGGCGTCCATCGCCGGCATAGGACGCCAAGTGGCGGCGGCCATAGAGGCGGTGGCCGACCGGGTGGACGGGCCGCTGGCTCTGACCGGTCACTCGGCCGGAGGCCAGTTGGTGACCAGGATTATCAGCGACGGCGGGTTGCTGTCGCAGTCGGTTCTGCAACGGGTGTCCACTGTTGCCTCGATTAGCGGTGTGCACGATCTTAGGCCACTGATGTTGACGGAAATGAACGAGGTACTTCGATTGTCGGTTGACGACGCCCGTCGGGAGAGCCCGGCGCTGCTTGAACCGGTCGAAGGTCCGCAGTTGAGCTGCTGGGTCGGCGGACTGGAGCGGCCGGAGTTTGTTCGTCAGTCGGAGCTGCTGGCCACCGCCTGGTCATCGAGAGATCGACAGATCAACCTGTACCTTGAGCCGGACCGGCATCACTTCGACATCATCGACCTCCTAGCTGACCCATCAAGTGAGCTGGTGGCCGGCTTGACCGGCGACCACGGGTAGATTCTCACGGCGATTGGATCACCGTTGGGTCG
>JAHDFR010000025.1:0-8792 GCA_020628065.1 Acidimicrobiales bacterium | reverse complement strand
CCCGCACTGGCTCTTCTTGCCATTGCCGTCCTCGCCGTTCCAGGTCTGCTCTTCCCGTCGACCTCGTCCGCCTCAACGACGACGTCGGTAACGTCAGACCAAACCGCCGCCAACGGGTGTTTGGAGTATGAGCCGTCAGCTGAAGCGCTGGCGTCGGCGGAAGCCGCTTCCATTTACCGCTTGTACTGCGCGTTTTTTCTTAGACCACCGCAATCCGGTGGGCTTCGCTACTGGATTGGTGTCGCCCGATCGACTCCACTGTCAACCATCGCCTCGACGTTCGCCGCCGGGGCCGAGTTCCAGAATCGCTACGGGCCGTTGGCTGATGCCGAATTCGTGAAACTCGTCTTTGGCAACGTCATGGGGCGCCAGTCCGTTTCCAACGGTCAGGTCTACTGGTCCGGTCGTCTGGAGGCCGGGATGAGTCGAGGCTCCATGATGTTGAACTTTTCCGACTCGACAGAGTTCAAGCGGCGAACCGCCAGTGAGCGCCCATCCACCGACACCGACACCGACGTAAGCGATCGCGTCTACTACGCCAATTGCACGGCGGTGCGTGACGCCGGCGCGGCGCCGATTCACCGAGGTGAGCCCGGGTATGCGTCCCACCTTGATCGCGATGGCGACGGAATTGCCTGCGAGGTCTGATGATCGGGCGGCCTGGGGCTGATTGACTGGTGGACGCTCAATAGACTGGAGACATGAATGACCTGAGTCTTCAGCCCCACCCTGACTTCGCCGGACGGCCCGGGCCGCTGCTGGTCATCGTCGCCGACGGCGTCGGCGTTGCCCCCGAAGAGGACTACAACGCCGTCCATCGGGCCCACACCCCAACCTTGGACGCCCTGGCCGAAGGGCCGCTCTACACCGAGCTGGCGGCCCACGGACTGGCCGTTGGCCTGCCCACCGACGACGACATGGGTAACAGCGAGGTCGGCCACAACGCCCTGGGCGCAGGCCGGATCTTCGCCCAGGGAGCCAAGTTGGTGAACGCCGCTCTGGCCGACGAGTCGATCTTCGAGACCGACGTGTGGCAGGCCGCCATCGCCCGGGTCACCGGCGACGGCACCAAGACACTGCACTTCCTCGGTCTGCACTCCGACGGCAATGTGCATTCGCACACCGACCATCTCTACCAACTGCTCCGGCGGGCGGCAGCCGAAGGCGTCACGCGGGCCAGAGTTCATATCCTGTTGGACGGCCGTGACACCCCGGCCCGCTCAGCGCTGGGCTACATCGAAGCCACCGAGGCGGTACTGGCCGAGATCAACGGCGGCGACATAAACGGCGAGAAACCCGACTATCGCATCGCTTCCGGTGGTGGTCGCATGACCATCACCATGGACCGCTACGAGGCCGACTGGGAGATGGTGGAGAAGGGCTACCACTGCCACACCCACGGTGCCGGTCGGCCGTTCACCTCGGCCGCCGAGGCGGTGGAGACGATGTACGCCGAGTCGGACTCCGGCGACCAATACCTAGACGAGTTTGTAATTGTCGAGAGTGGCGAGCCGGTGGGAGCCATGGCCGACGGCGACTCGGTCATCTTGTTCAACTTCCGCGGCGATCGGGCCATCGAAATCTCCCGGGCGTACGAAGAAACCGGGTTCACCGCTTTTGATCGGGGTGATCACCCCGACGTCTTCTATGCCGGGATGCTGGAGTACGACGGCGACACAAAGGTGCCCAAGAACTATCTGGTTCCTCCGCCCGCCATCGACCGAACCATGGGTGAGTTTCTCTGCTTCGAGAAGGTTCACAGCTTCGCCGTCAGCGAAACCCAGAAGTTCGGCCACGTCACCTACTTCTGGAACGGCAACCGCTCGGGCTACATCGACGAGGATCTTGAGACCTATGTCGAAATCCCGTCCGACAACGTGGAGTTCAACAAAACCCCCAGCATGAAGCTGCGGGAAATCACGGCCGAGACCGTCCGGCTGCTCAAGTCGGGTCGGTTCCGGTTCGGGCGCATCAACTTCCCCAACGGCGACATGGTGGGACACACCGGCGACCTGGAGGCCACCATCGAAGCGATGGAAGTCGTGGAAGAATGTACGGCCCGGCTGATGGCCGTCATCAAGCAACTTGACGGGGTGTTGATCTACACCGCCGACCATGGCAACGCCGACATCATGTACACCGAGAAGGACGGCGTGCGCTCGCCCAAGACCTCACACACGCTCAGTCCGGTGCCGTTCGCCATCTACGACCCCGGCCACAACGGCGAATACACCATGAGCCCGCCGACCGATGTCGGTCTAAGCCATGTTGCCGCCACCATATTCAACCTTCTCGGCTATCAGGCGCCCGACGACTACAATGAGAGTCTGATCGACTTTGGGTAGCGGCCCTGGTTGATCGCCCGTGCGGCGTCGCCGATGACGCCGCTCTTGTGGCGGCCCCGAGGGCAGGAATGCATCCAAGGCGGGCCCTTAGGCGGTAGGGAGAACCATGAGCGCAACGATGACGGCGGACACTCGATCACCCATGCACGCAAGCTGTTTGGGACGGGTGGATCTCGACACCGCCCGGCTGACGGCCGAACTGGCCGAAGTCGACCAGCAGTTTCCTTTCAACGTCAGCTACAACCGCTACGCCAGCGGAAACCCCGGGTGGAAGAATTGCGTGCTGCGCAACGACACCGGGGATCACAAGGACATTGTGTTCCAGGGTGCCTATCCCGGTTTGGCCAAGATGACCGATCTCGGACGCCGTACGCCCTACATCAACAGCCTGATCGACCGCACGTTCAAGCCCGACCATCTCAAGTGGGCCAGAATCTTCTGGTGCCACAACGGCGTGCTGATGCCCCACCGTGACTACCTCGACATCGAAGAGGACGACTTCACCCGGGTGCACATTGTGTTGCAGACCGACCTGGGTGCCCGCCACTCCGAAGAGGACAAGTGCTACCACATGCGTCCGGGCGAGATCTGGTTCGTGGACGGCAAGTACATGCATTGCGCCGCCGCCTACTCCGACCAGCCCCGCATGAACGTGGTGATGGACTTTGAGCCCGGTGTGCCGTTCGAGGATCTGTTCGCCGACCCCAACGCCTACGACCGTTCAATCGAACCGCACTGGCTGGACCGCAAGCCGTTCACCGACGACGACATGGCCGCCGTCCGTGATTTGCATCGGGTGGCCAACCGGGCCAACTGGACCGACATCGCCGCCATCGTCGGCAAGGTTCACCTGTACCACGATGTCAGCGTGGTCCACTGCTACGACTGGTTGCTGGAGATCGCCGAGCTAACCGGAGATCAGCACCTGATCGACGAGACCCTCGACATGAGGATGTTCTTCATCGGCCGCTAGTCGATCGGGGGTGTGCATCCAGCATCGCGAACTCCGATCAGCTGCCGGTCAGCGGGCCCGCTGTCTCGCAGCATCTTCGGACGTTGAGTGAGGTCCGGCTTGGGGAGAGGTGTTGCCCGTAGACGTGTTGGTTACGGACTGACTGAGACACTACATCCGGCCGGGCCTGGGCCGACTGGAGCGTATGCCGTCGGTCAGGTTAGGGCGCCGCAAGCTCTTCTTCGTTCTTGCCGTGGCCGTCGCCTACCTGGTCGGGGTCGCCGGTGGCTTCGAAGCCGATGATCGAGGGGTGTCGCCAGATCCGCTCGCTTTCCGAGCCGCCGATCTCGCCCCGGCTCCGGATCAAGTCGACGGCCTCCAACGCCTCACGAGAATTGATGGCAACAACATGCTGGTTCAGACCAGTGACGGCGACCTGGCGTTTCTCCCCGGGGTGAATCTTGGCCCGGCCGTACCCGGCGAAACCGACACCAATGTGGCCGCCGACGGTGAGCGGTACAAGCGATGGTTCCCTGAGATCGCCGCCGCCGGATTCCAGGCCATACGGGTGGATCGGCTCCGTCCGGCTGCCTTCTATCGGGAACTGAAAGCCTTTAACGAGGCCAACGAGCAGGATCCTCTGTATCTGATCCACGGGGTTGCGTTGCCGGAACGGGCTGTCGCCACCACCCGGGATCTGTTGCATATCGCCGTTCGCAACGGTCTGCTGACTTCAGTCGAGGAGACGGTGTCAGCGGCCAACGGTGGTGGTGGCCAGGATCAGTCCGGCGTCCGCTACGACGCCGACGTCGGTCCATGGCTGGTCGGCTGGGTGGTGGGCGACGAATTGGATCCGCAGGTCGTCTTGCGAACCGATCAGAACATTGACGGCGCTTCGTTCCAGGGCGCGTTCATCAGGTCAGCTGAAGATGCCACGGCAACCGAAGCTTTCCTGGCCGAGTCCATGAACCGGGTGGCGGCGGTCCAGGCCGGCTTCGGTCGTATGGTCCCGGTTGCCTTTGGAAACACCGCCATTACCGACCCGCTGCGGCATCACTATGAGCCGATCGAAGAGAATGATCTCGTCCAGATTGACGCCAACAACATCGTGGCCGCCGACGGCTGGGCCGGAGGTGTCTTCGCCAGCTACGAGGCCTACCCGTCGTATCCCGACTTCCAGTGGCTCGAACCGGGTCTGGCCAGGTACCGCCACAACGGCCAGGTCGACCCCTACGCCGGTTACCTGAACCAGTTGTCGCAGCACCACTCGGCCATGCCGGTTGTGGTGTCCAGCTTCGGTGTTCCGTCCGGTCTGGCCACCGCCCGGTCCGGCCCATTGGGTCGTGACCACGGGGGCCTGGACGAAGTCACCCAGATGGCGGTCAACGCCGCCATGCTGCGAACCGTGGCCGACCTTGGGGCTGCCGGCGGATTCTATGCCTCCTGGGTTGATGAGTGGCATCGAGCCGCCTGGAACACCGAACCGTTCGAAGGTGAGCCCGAGCGGCGAGCCTTCTGGACGAACGCCTGGTCGGCTGACGCCAACTTCGGTCTCATGGCCGCAGAACCGGGTGCCGAGCCAACCGTCGTGATCGACGGTTCGAGCAGAGAGTGGACGACGAACGGCTCGACCGTGCTGTTCGAAGGGCATGGAGCTGTTCGCTCGCTGAGAGCAGCCCACGATGAGGGCTGGCTGTATCTCTCACTTCTGGTTGATGACTCGGACCGTCTGGCCCACAGTGCGGTGTCGTTGGGCTTTGATGTCATCGACGGTCGAGCCGGGTCGTTGCCCACCGGTCAGCCGGAACTGGCCGCCGACTATGCGCTGAAGGTGAGCGACGGCCAAGCGCAGCTACTGGTGGCCGAACACTCCGACGCTGTGGCTCGGCTGGCCGCTCAGTCGGCCGTCACTGCCCGCCGGGCGCCAATCTCCAGATCGACGTCGCCCGAGGGGCAATGGTTGGTGAAGAGGTACGGCATCGACCGGCCGGCGGAACAGCAGTCGGAGGTTGGCGGCGTCCAGGCGTCGGCTGACTACAGCTCCACAACCGACGAAGGACTGGCGGACTTGTCGACGAAGGCGTCCGCCGACCGTACTGTCGACAAGAGTTCAGCGGCAGAAGTCTGGAAACCGCACGCCCTGGTCGTGAGAGAAGCCGGACACGATCGGCGCACCGGGGCCGCCATCCCAAGCTTGCTCTCCACCCCTGGTGAGCTGGTGCGAGGCACCAACGATCGGAACGACCCCCACTTCGACTCTCGAGCAACCTTTCAGGTGGAAGGCAATCATTTGGAAGTGCGACTTCCATGGCAAGGAATCGGGCTGTCCGACCCGTCAGGCCATCGGGCCTATCTGGTGAACGACAATGGAGCAGTGGCCACCTCATCGGTCGACCGGATTCTTATCACCATTGCCGCCGGAGGTCGCATCGAAGCCTTGGCCGAGTATCGGTGGGAGCGGTGGAATGAGGTGTCTTGGCGTCAGGTCCCAAAGAACGGCCTGGGGCTGATGTCTGAAGCAGCCAGGGATGTCCTGCAGAACGGCCACCGGCCCGGCTCGGCCCCAGCGGCCGTGTCCACGGACTACGCTGCCGAGTAGCGGCCGGCAGCCGCCCCTCCTGGCGGCACTCAGCATGCTGTGCTCTATACCGATGGAACCTCATGTGGCTTGACCCCTTCCGAGTCCGCCTGAGGCGTCGTATGTTCGTGGCCGTCGTGTTGTTGGTCGTTTCGTTGACGGCGTCGGCCTGTAGCGGTCTGGGCGCACCCCCCGACGTGTTGGCCATGCGCCAACGAGGCCTGGGTCCCGCCCCGGACAAGGTCGACGGCTTGTCTCGGCTGGTGGTCGTCGACGGCACAGAGTTCAAGGTCCAGACTTCGGGCGGAGATCTGGGTTTCCTCCCTGGCATCAATCTTGGCTCGTCGGTCCCCGGCTTCGCCCCCGGCGAGTTGGCCATCCCCAAAGAACAGTATGAGGAGTGGTTCCCCCAGATCGCCGAGGCCGGTTTCCGGGTTGTACGGGTCTACACCATTCTTCAGCCCGAGTTCTATCATGCCTTCGCTGACTACAACCGGGCCAACCCCGACGATCCGCTGTACCTGGTCCACGGCATCTGGATTCCGGAGGAAGACTTCTACGACGTCCGGGATTTGTGGCATCCACTGGTCCGCGACGCCTTCCTTGACGAAGTGGACGATGCGGTTGCCGCCGCCAACGGTGATGCTGTCATCGAACCCCAGCGGGGGCACGCCAGCGGGACCTACACCGAAGACGTGAGCGAATGGATCATCAGCTGGATCATCGGAGTTGAGCAAGACCCTGAGATTGCCCATCAGACCGATGAGAACAATGTGGGAGTGACCTTCTCGGGTCAGTTTTTCGGAGCCACCCCTGAGGCCAGCCCGACAGAGGTGTTCCTGGCTGAAGCGATGGATCGAACCGCCGGTCGTCAGGCATGGCCGGATGATTCCCGTGGCGTTCGTTCACTGGCCGACCACCGACCCCATCACCCATCCCCTGGAACCGATTGAGGTGGAGGATCTGGTCAACATCGAGGCCAACCACATACAACCGGCCGATGGTTGGTTAGGTGGGACGTTTGCCAGCTACCACGCCTACCCCTACTATCCGGACTTCCAGCGGTTCGAGCCGGGTATTGTCGACTTCGCCTACAACGGCCAGGTCGACCCGTTCGCCGGCTACCTGACCCAGCTTCGGGATCACCACTCGCAGATGCCGGTGATGATCACCGAGTTCGGGGTGCCTTCCGGTCACGCCCACGCTCACTACGGGCCGTTGGGTCGCAATCAGGGCGGTCACGACGAGGCCACCCAGATGGCAATGAACGCCGAGATGATGACGATGATCTCCGACCTCGGTCTCTCCGGCGGCTACCTGTTCGCCTGGGTCGACGAGTGGTTCAAGCTGACATGGAACACCATGGACTTCGAGGCTCCGGCCGAGCGTCGACCGCTATGGATGAACGCTTGGACAAACGAAGCCCACTTCGGGCTGATGGCGGCCGAGCCGGGAGACAGCCAAGCGGTGGTGATCGACGGTTCCGACGCCGAGTGGGCCGACAACGGCTCGCAGGTTGTCTACGAAGGCGACGGCCCGATTCAGCTGGTCCGGGCCTACAAGGACGAGGGTTGGCTGTACCTGATGGTGCGGACCGACAGCGCCGACCGGTTCCTGGCCCGCTCGGTGACAGTCGGCTTTGATGTGATTGACGGAGGTGGAGGCACGCTGCCCACCGGAGAACCAGACGAGGTGAGTGACTACGCAGTCACCGTTTCCGACGGCGAAGCCACGTTGATGGCGGCCGGTCACGCCGACCCCTACCGTCGCCTGTACGGCCTCGGCCTGGACCTGATCCCGGTCAATCCGACAAATCTGCTGGATGGAGCCGGAAGCTGGCAGCCGCAAACGTTGATTGTCAACCGACCCTACGAGGACCCGGTGACCGGCCGCAGCCTGCCGGCCGAGTCGATGGTTCCCGGTGAGCTCGTCCGCGGTGTCACCGACCGTTCCAACCCGGCGTTCGACTCCCGGGCTTCGTGGCAGATAGCTGACAACATCCTGGAAATTCGCCTGCCATGGCAGGGCGTCGGGTTCTCCGACCCGTCATCTCGAACCGCCTATGTGGTGACTGACAGCGGGGCGGTCGAAACGGTGGCGGTCGAACGGGTCGGGATAAACATCGGCACTGACGGACAGTTGCTTTCCACCAATGGCTACTCGTGGGATCCGTGGCAGTCGGTGACCTGGCGACAGGTTCCCAAGCAGGGCCTGGAGCAGGTCACCGATGCCGCCAACGCCACACTGGTCCAAGGCTGGAGTCGCTAGGAGCTAGCCGGGCGAAGGTCCTGCGGAGGCGGCCAGATCGACCAGCAGCGGAGCATGATCGGAGGCGCCGTCTCGAGCCCGCTCGACTCGTTCAACCGATGAAGTCACTACGCTTCGAGCAGTTGCCGGGTCGGCCAGCACATGGTCGAGGCGCCAGCCTCGGTCGGTGGCGAAGAAGTCGCTTCGGCGGTTCCACCAGGTGAATACCGGTGCATCATCAACCGGGGGTCGAACCTCAACCAGTCCTTGTTCGACAAGTCGCTGAAATGTCTGGCGTTCCGGGGGGCTGGTGAGATTGCGTTTCCGGTAGCGGTGCGGTTCCCACACGTCGTGGTCGTAGGGGGCGATGTTGAAGTCACCTATGAGCATGGTTGGCCTACCGTCGGCGAGGCCGTCCATGCCCACCCAGGCGGCCAGTAGGGCGAACCAGGCCAGCTTGATGTCGTGATGGCGGGTGCCGACCTTGCGCCCATTGGGGGCGTAAATGGTGTGGATCCGTAGCCCATTGCAGGTGGCTGAAATCGACCGTTGTTCGTTCAGCGGTGTTTTGGCCCCGGGAATGCCGACAATCACGTCATCCAAACCGACTCGGCTGGCGATGGCCACACCGCCGTAGCCTCCGGCGTCGGTAGCGGCCAGCTCATAGCCT
>JAHDFR010000180.1 GCA_020628065.1 Acidimicrobiales bacterium | reverse complement strand
CCAAGACGGTGAACTCGGTGTGCAGGTCGTGCTTCCAAGCCCGGTAGTTCTTCTCCATGCGCATCGACTCGGTGGCCAGCAGGCCGAAGTTGATCATCCCCAACGGATCACCGGCCGCCGACAGCGCCTCGTACACAGCCACCGAATGTTCGGACGGGAAATGCAGCTCCCAACCCAACTCGCCGGTGAAGCTCACCCGAAGGGCCTGCACAGCGACCCCGGCGATGGTGATCTCCCGGGCGGCCAGCCACGGAAACGCCGCGTTGTCCAGCGGGGCGTCGGTGACCGCAGCCAGCACGTTGCGAGAAGTGGGTCCGGCCACCATCAAGGCATTGTGGTTGTCGGTCAGGTTGGTGATGGTGACACCCTCGGGCGGATCGGCCTCATTCAACAGGTCGAGATCGTGCCACTCGGCCGCCGCTGCGCTCAACAACCAAAACCGGTCTTCCGCCAGCCGAGTGACGGTGAACTCAGAGCGGAAGCGACCCTTCTCGTCGCTGACGTAGGCCAGACCGGTGCGGCCAACCGACGGCATTCGCCCGGCCGATAGGCGATCAAACCATTCCACCGCGCCGGGGCCTTCGACCTCAAAGCGAGTGAAGCCGGAGATCTCGACGATACCCACATTGTCTCGTACCGCTCGGGCTTCACGGCCAACCTGATCATGGAAGGTGGAGAAGCGGAACTCTGGAATGTGCTCGAAGTCCTCGAGCCCGTCATCGCCAGCCGGGTGAAAGTACAGCACTCGCTCCCACCCGTTTAACGAACCGAACTCAGCCCCTTTGGCCGCCAGCAGGTCATACAGCGGCGTGACTTTGGCCTTGCGGCCGGCCGGGCGGTGCTCGTCAGGACGGTGGAAGATGAACTCCCGCTGGTATTCCTCCACCGCTTTGGCCGAAGCGTAAGCCTCGCCGGCGTACTGGGTGAAACGGCGGGGATCGAGACACCAGGTGTCCCACTCCGACTCACCGTCAACGATGATCTCGGCCAAGACCTTGCCCAGTCCGCCACCCTCGCCGATACCGGCCCGGATACCCAACATGGCATAGCCGTTGCGGACACCGGGCAGCTTGCCCACCAGGGGAACCCCGTCACCGGAGTAGGCGATAGGGCCGTTGATGACCGAGGAGATCCCGGCCGTCTGCAACACGGGTAGGCGCTCCATTACCCGCTCCATGTTGTCGGTCAGGCGGTCGAGGTCCGGCGGCTCCAACTTGCCGGCGAAGTCATCGGGAATGTGCTCCCGCCCCCAGGTTTTGCACCGCTGCTCGTAGATGCCGACGAGCAAACCGTGGTGCTCCTGACGGCTGTAGAAGTCGTCACCCGGGTCGCGAATGAGCGGCACCCGATGAGACAGCTCCTTGAGCTCCGGCAGCTCCTCGGTCAGGAAAAACTGATGTTCCATCGACGACACCGCAGACTCCAGGCCGTAGAACTTCCCGACCTGATGGACCCGGTAGCCGGCGGCGTTGACAAAGCTCTCGCACTCGATGTCGCCCTTGTTGGTTCGCACAATCCAGCCGTCGCCGTTGGCGGTGGGTTCCAGACCGATGACTTCGGTGTGGCGAAACACCTGGCCGCCGTTGTTCCGACCGGCCCGGCACAGCCCGTTGACCAGCCCCGTCGGGTCGATGTCACCGTCAACCGGATCCCACAAACCACAGGTCAGACCGGTCACATCCATCAACGGGTGGGCGGCCGCCATCTCGGATGGCCCGAGCACCTCGAAGTCCACACCCATCCCTTTAGCCACGCCGACGAAGTGCCGATAGCCGTCGAGATCAGACTGGTTGTAGCCAAGGCGGATACCACCATCATCACGGCGGTAGGTGATCGGGGCCTCTGGATCGGCGGCCAGGCGGGTGTACAGCTCGACCGAATACTTCTTCAGACCGACCATGGTTTGCACCGCACCGAATTGCGTCACCTGACCGGCGGCGTGCCAGGTTGAGCCCGAAGCCAGCTCGTCCCGTTCGACCAATACGGTGTCGGTCCAGCCTTGTTCGGTCAGGTGATAGAACGTGCTCGCTCCCCCGACGCCACCACCGATGACCACCACCCGGGCTCGGCTGGGAAGTTGCTTCATGTTGTGCTCCTCATTCAAGTTTCCCTGTAACTCCTGCGATTGCACCGGTAATGACCTCGGCTATCGCCTCGCAGTCGTCGGGCGTCATGGCCAGCGGAATACGCATGTCACACAAACCCCGAAGAACCTGGGACGTCGTCTGCAAGCTCTGCTCGTTGGCATAGCGCCAGTGATCAAACCGGCTGGTGAAGCCAACCGGCTCCGGCCGGCCGAACCACTTCACCTGTACTCCGTGGGATGCGGCCACGTCGACCCAGGTCGTCATCAGCTTCTCTGACAGGCCGTCAACCGAGAACTGGATGGACGAGGCCACATACTGCTCATCACCGGGACGCTCGGGCACCCGGATGTGGGGATCGGCATCGAGCAGCTCGGCCAGCCGTTTGTACCGGTCGTTCCAGATCCCGGCCCGCTCAGCCAACAGTCCAAGCTGAGGCCGGGCGACGGAGGCAGCCAGCGCGCTCATGCGCATCGACAAGTTGGGTGTGGTGTAACGGTGGCGCTCGAACACCTCGTCAGAAGGTACCAACCCGTGTTGGCCGTACAGCATGTACGAGCCGCTCAACAGAATGGCCCGGGCGGCAATGTCGTCATCGTCGGTGACCAGCAGGCCACCCTCTCCCGAGTTGACGTGCTTGAACGTCTGGGTCGAAAAGCAGCCCACCGACCCGAAGGTCCCGGTCGGCTGCCCTGCCCACCCGGCTCCCATAGTGTGGGCACAGTCCTCGATCACCGTCAGGTTCAGCTCCCCGGCGACGTCCATCAACTGATGCATGTCGGGGATATGGCCCCGCATGTAGGACAGCATCAGGAACCGAGCCCCGGACCGCTCGGCTGTCGACCGCAAGTCGTCCAGGTCGATCCGGTAGTCGGTGGTGACCCCAACAAACACCGGCTCACCACCGGCGTGGGCGATGGCACCGGGAACCGGGGCCAGGGTGAAGGCGTTCATCAGAACCGGGGCCCCGGCGGTCACTCCGGCCGCCATGAGGGCGGCGGCCAGCGACGCGCCACAGCTGTTGAAGGCCACGCAGTACCGCCGTCCGACGAGGCCGGCGAACTCGATCTCCAGCTGGGCCACATCCAGTTCCTGCGATCCCGTCTCGCCGTAGCGAAACAGTCGACCGGAAGCCATCAACTCGTTGGCCCGGGCTATGCCTTCGGGCGGGATCGGTGGTTGCTCGGTGAAGTCGAGGTCAACCCGGGGAAGGTCGTCAGTCAGATTCGGCTCGGTCACCGGGGGTCCTGTGTACCGATGTCTCGAACATCGGCGGCCCGGGCATGACCCTCCATGCCCTCCAGCCGAGAGATGCGGGCCGCTACCGGAGCCTGGGCGGCCGCCGCTTCGGGGGTCATTTGCTGCCAGGTCAACTGCTTGAGGAATCGAAGGACGTTCAACCCACCGGAGTAGCGGGCGGCCCGACCGGTGGGCAGCGTGTGGTTGGGACCGGCGCTTTTGTCGCCAAAGGTCACGGTGGTCTCGGCTCCGAGGAACAATGACCCGTAGTTGCGCAACGTGGTCTTCCACCAATCCAGGTCAGCGGCCATTACCTGCAGATGCTCGGGGGCATAGTCGTCACACACGGTCGCCGCCTCCTCACGGGAATCGGCCACAATCACCTCACCGTGATCCCGCCAGGCGGCAACCGCCGAGGCCCGCATCGGCTCGGGAAGCTCGCGGGCCAAAGTCGGCACCAGCTGCAACACCTGGTCAGCCAGATCGGGCGACGTGGTCACCAGCCACACCGGGGAGTCCGGCCCGTGCTCGGCCTGGCTGACGAGATCGACGGCCACCGTGTGAGCATCGGCCGTCTCGTCGGCCACGATCATCGACTCGGTCGGACCGGCGATCACATCGATGCCGACCTGCCCGAACAGTTGACGTTTGGCTTCGGCCACCATGGCGTTGCCCGGTCCGACGATAATGTCGGCCGGCCGGCCGGTGAACAGACCGAAGGCCAGCGAGCCGATAGCCTGCACGCCACCCAGACCGAGGATGACGTCGGCTCCGGCCAGGTCGGCGGCGAACACGATCGCCGGGTGCACGCCGCCGCGGTCCGGACGGGCCGGGGAGGCGGCAATCACGTTCTCCACTCCGGCCACCGAGCTGGTGGTCACGCTCATCAGCGCCGAGGCCACGTGAGCGAAGCGACCGGCCGGAATGTAGCAGCCGGCGGTTTCCACCGGCACAAGCCGCTGGCCGGCCACCAGGCCGGGGGCCAGTTCAACCTGAATCTCGGAGATTGAGTCCCGCTGGGCCTTGGCGAACTCACTGATGTGACGGTGGGCGAACGCTATGTCGTCCTTGACCGTTTCCGCCAGCCGCCGCTTGGCGGCGGCAACAGCCTCCGGCCCAACGACGATCGGCCCGTCCCAGCCGTCAAACTCCTGGGCCAGTTGACGAACCCGGTCTTCACCCCCGGTGCGCACTTCCTCAAGCAAGGCGGAAACCCGGTCGCTGACTTGTGGATCAGGCCCTACCGATGCGCCGGGGTCGTCACCGGCGGATTTGAGTTTGGTCGCTGGCATCGGCCGCGACTGTACCGTCCGGCCGACGGCCAGTCCAGGCATGGATTTGACGAACTACGTCAGTCGTTGAACGCAACCATCGGGCTCACCGTTTCGATGTTGAGTTGGCCGGCCAGTCCGGCGGCGCGATGCACGGCGGCCTCCTGCCACTCGGCCGAGGTCGACATGTCCCACAGGGCCCGCCGGTTGGGGTACTTGGCGATAGCAACTTCGTCCCACAAGTCCTCGACCTGGCCCAAAGCCAGGAACGTCACGTCGCCCACGAATACCACTTCACCGCCGTAGTCACCGATCAGCTGGGACACAGCCCGGCCGTACAACTGGTAGGCCTGGCGGCCGGTGAGATCCGTCTCCCGACCGTCGGCGTATTCGGCGCTGTCTTTGAACTTCAAAAGATTGACCATGCAGATCGGACCGTCGGGACCGTCGGCCTGCATGGCTTCGATCCGTTCGGCGCTGGTGGGCAGAACTTCGTTGGTTACTTCCATCCTTACGCCCCCTGTGCAGCGAGAAAGTCGATGATCAATTGCGCCACCTCGGGGCCTTTGTCTTCCTGAAGGAAGTGGCCACCGCCCTCCACCGTGGTGTGAGGCTGACCCTGGGCGCCCGGTAGAGGCAGAAACGCTCGCTCGCCACCCTTGGTTACCGGGTCGCTATCGCTGAAACAGCACAGAATCGGCTTGTCGAATGCCTGCAGGACGTCCCATGCCGCCTTGTTGGGCCCGGCTTCGGGATCATCCGGCGAGGTCGGCACCAACGACGGCCAGATTCGGGCCCCGGCCTTGTAGGAGTCGTCGGGGTACGGAGCGTCGTAAGCGGCAACCACCTCAGGAGACAGGTCGGACAGCGAAGCGGCATTGATGAAGGCCCCAACCGTGAAGTCCGGCGTGGTGCGGGAGAACTCCTGCCAGTTCAAGAAGGCTTCGGTCAGCGGCATGTCACCAGTGGGCAACCCGGTGTTG
The DNA here is from genome assembly GCA_020628065.1 of Acidimicrobiales bacterium. GTDB lineage: Bacteria > Actinomycetota > Acidimicrobiia > Acidimicrobiales > SZUA-35 > JAHELU01. The sequence continues at coordinate 2,096 of JAHDFR010000180.1, read as the reverse complement.
GCCACTACAAACGAGGCGAATCGCTCGGGTGCGCCGGTCACCACCCGCAAGCCAATCAAGCCACCCCAGTCTTGACCGAACATGGTGGCGTTGCTGAGATCCAAATGGTCGTACACCAACGAAGACATCCAGGCAACGTGCCGAGCGTAGCTGTAGTCGCTTTGGGCGGCCGGCTTGTCGCTTCGGCCGAATCCAACCTGGTCGGGCACCACCACCCGATGGCCGGCGGCCACCAGCGGGGGGATCATGTGGCGGTACAGGTAGCCCCACGACGGCTCGCCGTGCATCAACAGGATCGGGGCGGCGTCGGCCGGACCTTCATCGATGTAGTGGACTCGCAGTGTCTGATCGCTGTCGCTCTCACCGGCGCTACCGGGCTCGGCCGGAACCTCGACGTAGTTCGGTTCGTACGGCCAGTCGGGCAGATCGTTGAACTGCTCATCGGGGGTGCGAAGAATGTCCATTGGCTAGGTGTCTCCCAATTGATTGATGGTGGCAATGTCGGCCGGGTCGGCGTCGGATGGGCCGAGATGTTGTAGCCGGGCCGTGAACCCGACGTACTGCCACATCATGTGTTCGCCGTCTCGCCAGCGTTTAACCTCGATGGGATCTGTTCCCTGGCCGAGGTCGAGACCGTGTGGACGAAGCACGTGCACGCCGTCTTCATATGAGGCGACGACGTTGATCTCGGTCGCCTTGTCGAACTCGGCTACGTCGTGCACGCCATTTTCCAGCGTCCCGTCGCACCGCATATCGTGGACCACCCCAGCGGCAGTCACCACCAGTCGGTCACCGGCCTGTTCGACCCGCTGGATGTGACGCAAGCCAGGATGGTCGGGAACAGCCTGCCCGTCGACCATCACCTCCAGCGTCTGCCAGAAGCCCCGAAGGTCGGGAGCCCCCTCGGGCAATGGTTCGTCGCATCCGGCCAGCACCGGGGCGGGCCAGGAGGTCCAGCCACCGGGCGGAGTCTTGGCCACGGGAATCTCATTGATCCTCATCACATCGAACCTAGCACATATTATGCCAGTACAACAGGCATAATCGCAGGTTGTAGGCTGACACAATGGAATCGTCAACGGCCAGGCTGTGGACCGAACAAGACCGCCACAAGGGCGACCGACACCGGCTGTTCACTGCGGTCGGCGACGCAATCCAGGCCGACACCGTCCTTTACCCCGGTTCGTACGTCGACGTTGCTGCATCGTTCGTCTTCCCCTCCGTCACCTACGTCGATGTCGATCGCCGGGCCGAGCGTTTCTTCCGAGATCGCCAGGGAGTCGCGGAGATCATCGCCTCCAGCCGCGCAGATGAAGGCCAAGCGGACTTCTCATTCATAGCCGCCGACTACCGTCTAGACCTTGGTCTCGAAGACGAGTCATTCGATCTGCTGGTCTCGCTCTACGCCGGATTTATCTCGGAGCACTGCACCCGCTACCTCCGGGTGGGAGGGCATCTACTGGTCAACCCAAGTCATGGCGACGTTGCCATGGCGTCAATAGACAGCCGTTACCGGCTGGTGGCGGTTGTGCAATCACGATCAGGCAGCTACCAGGTCAAGGACTCCGGATTGGACAGTTACCTGGTGCCGAAGAAGCCGGAACCACTCACGGTTGAGCGGCTGCACGAACTGGGCCGCGGTGTTGCCTACACCAAGTCGGCATTCGCCTACCTGTTTCAGCGGGTGAGCTGAGCTACGAGCTCTCTGGCGGGGCGAAAAACACCAACAGCTGGAGATCCTCGGTGATGTTGTGGAACTTGTGTTCCACCTCGGCGCCGACAAACACCACCGAGCCCGGTTCCAGGCCCCGAGTCTCACCGTCGACGGTGATCGACCCCCGCCCGGAGATGACGTAGTAGACCTCATCCTCGGCGTGGGGAGACTGCGGATCAACAGCATCGGCTGGCAACACGTACACCCCGACGCTCAGCGCCTCCGACCTCATGAACTCCAGGTAAAGCCGACCGCTCTCGGCCTGCCGGGCAAGAACATCGGCGATCTCAAACGCTTCCATGACTCGAGCGTAGCCGGACTCGCCAATTGGCGACGGACGAGTTCACACCAGTAGGCAACGCCGAGTGGCGTAACGTCGTCG
>JAHDFR010000179.1:3013-7734 GCA_020628065.1 Acidimicrobiales bacterium | reverse complement strand
CTCACCATCACTCCGGCCGGTCGGGAACTGCACGACAAAATCGCCGCCCACCTGGTTCGCCGCCAAGAAGAAGTGCTGGCACCGTTGACATCAGCCGAGCGCAGGCAACTCAACGAGCTACTTCAAAAAGTGTCGGTTCACACCGCCAATCTGTCGATCTGATCAATCTTGCAATCTGTCGATCTGATCAATCTTGCCCAGAAAGCCGGCGCGACTCTGGGTCCCCTGAACTCGTCTGATACACGTGGACTCTATGGCGGCGTCCCGTGTAGAGCGGAACGAAGACGACGAAGAACGAAGCGGCTGTGCAGCAGTGGTGGTAGCCCTGCTGGGCCTCGGCCTGCTGCTGGCGATTGCCTACTGGTGGGCGACCAACCAGGACGACCCTCCCCCGCCACCACCCACCACTACGACAACGACGACTACCACCCAGCCTCCACCGCCGGAGCCGATGTCTTCTTCGGTGCAGATCGAGCGTGACGGCAACACGGTTGCCATTTCCGGCAACGTGCAAACAGAGTCCGAACGCGACGCTCTGGTTTCGGCCGTCACCAACGCCGGGCTTGACGTGGACGATCAGATCACCGTTACGCCAGAGGTGGCGGACTCAGACCCTCGAGTGGTGGCAGCCCTGCTCGGCCCGCTGCTTGACGGAACCGGCGACGGCTCGCTCGCTCTCGACGACGGCACCGTGACCGTCACCGGTGAAGCTCTCGACCCGGTTGAGGCCGAAGAGATCACCGCCGCCATCGAGACCGCCACCGCCGCCGGGCTGACCGTGGACGACCAGACCACCATTCGTGTCCTGTCGGAAGCGGTTCAGATCGAAGCGCTGCAGGACGAGATCAACCAGATCTTCGAGCTGGCCAGGGAGCTTGACGGCCAATATCCGAATTTCGACACTTCAGTCGAAGACCTGTCCGACGGGGCCAAGGCGACGCTTGAGCGAGTCGGGGTAGCCATGCGTCGCTACCCGCTCCCGGCCGCCGACATCATCGGCCACACCGACTCCCGGGGTTCACAGGCTACAAACCAGGAGCTGAGCGAGGAGCGGGCCCAGGCGGTAGCCGACTATCTCGGCGGCCTTGGAGTGGAATCAAGTCGGCTCGACGTAGTGGGTCGGGGTGAGTCTGAACCGATCGCCGACAACGGTTCCGAAGAAGGTCGGGCCGAGAATCGGCGAGTCGACTTCCTGGTCAAAAAGCGGGAGAGCTGAGGGTAGGCAGCCGTGTTCAGCTACTTCGTCCCCATCAGTCTGATGGTCCTGGCCGGTTTCGGCTTGGGCCTGCTGGTCGGTTGGATGGCGTGGCGATCCAGGTCGAGAAGCGTTTCGAGCTCGACCCGAGTCGGTCGCCCCGATCCAACGCCAACACCCGATTCGCCTAAAGCCGATGAACCGGGTGAAAGCGAGTCGAGCCAGGCCGAGCCCGGTGACAGTGACGCCGTCAAGGTGTGGGAGATCGAAGAGGTGGTGCCCGGTGAACGGCAAGGTTCAAACGTGACACCGATCAACGTCGCCAGATTCCGTAACCGCTGACGGACGACACCGTCATTCGAGTGTCATTTGAGTCGACTACCAGCAATCGCGCCGACAAGGGTGCCAGCGGCAAAGCCGAGCGGGACGGTCATGATCAATAGGAGCGCAGCGGTGCTGCTGGGGTCACCGGCAATCAACGCCATGGTCAATGGGAAGGCGGCGACCGCCCCGACCAGACCACCAAGAAGCCCGAACAAAACCGGCATCCAGCTACGTTCTCCGCTGTTCGATCCGATAGTTGCCGTGTCTATGCCATTCGAAGTCATGACACCATCATCAATCTTCAGCGCCGGTCACAGAATCAGGGAAACCCCCCAAAGAGCGTTGGGGGACCGCAAGAAGCCAGGCTCCTGCCGCTCAAGTAGCGGATTTTCACCGAACTTGCGACGAGATCAGTACGCTCTCTTGTTGAGATGACCACACTAATTACCCTGCTTCTCATCCTTGTGATGGTCGGGTTCAACGCTCTCTACGTTGCTGCCGAGTTTGCCACTGTGGGATCGCGACGGTCCCGGGTGCAGGAAAGCGCAGAGTCCGGTAGCGGCCCGGCCAACGGACTGCTGGGAATCCTCCAGGACGCAGAAAAGCTCGACAACTATGTTGCCGCCTGTCAGATCGGCATCACGCTCTCCAGCCTGATCGCCGGTGTTTACGGCCAGGCCCGACTCACCCCCATCTTCGAAGAGTGGCTTGGAGGGGCCGGGCGAGGGGCAGCCGTCATTGTTGTCCTGCTTCTAATAACGGCTCTACAGGTTGTGCTGGGCGAGCTGCTACCCAAGACGGTGGCGCTCCGCTACCCGGAGGCTCTGGCCATGGCCACCCTCACTCCGATGCGAATCAGCCAGTGGCTGCTCCGACCTCTGGTAGTGATCTTCAACGGCTCGGCGTTCTGGTTGATGAAGCGAATGGGCCTCGACATCGACCACAGCCACAGTCACGTGCATTCACCCCAGGAGCTGGCCGGGCTGTACCGGGAGAGCGCCGAAGGCGGTCTGATCGACTCGGCCGAGCGGGAAATGCTGGCCGGAGCGTTGCAGGTGTCCAAGCGAGTTGTGCGGGAAATCATGACGCCGCGACGGCGACTGGTGATGATCGACAAGTCCACACCGGTTCCCGAAGCTCTGCGGGAACTGTCGGCCAGCCCGTACTCCCGTTTCCCGGTAACCGACGGTGGCGAGGAAGTGGTTGGCATTGTCACCCTTCGAGACCTGTTCATTGCTAACGAACAGACGGCTAACGAACAGGCCGCCAACGAGAGCGGGTCGCAGACGACGGTGGCCGACGTGGCCACCGAAGCCATGGTCGTTGGCGAGGTTTACGAAGTGACTCCGTTGCTCAACACCTTCTCCAAGGAGAGCGTGCATGCCGCCATCGTGGTTAACGAGTTCGGCACCATCTCCGGCCTTGTCACCCGTGAAGACGCCATCGAAGAGATCTTCGGTGAATTCAACGACGAGTTCGACGTTGAGCCCGACCCCATCACCATCACCGCCTCTCAAGTGTCGGTCAGAGGCGACGTCCTCCTCGAGGTCCTGAACGAGCGCTTCGGCCTCGCCCTGCCCGCCGAAGAGGTCGATACCGTCGGCGGCTACGTGTGGCACCATCTCGGCCGGCTACCCGTTGTGGGCGATGAGGTCCCAATGGTCACCGTCGAAGGTAGAGCGGCCCTGGAAAGCGACGAAGACGTCGAGCTGCCACCACCACATCCCCCGCTGCGGGTCGACTCGGTCGACGGCACTTTGGTGGACCGAGTGAGCTTTGATCTGCCCGAACGCTCGGAGTCTTCGGAGGACCGATCATGATCGCATCAATGATTGCGGCCGAAGCGGGCGAAGCTGAGATCACCCTGGTCGGCGGCATAATCCTGCCCATCCTGGCCATCATCGCCCTGGTGGCCATAAACGGCGTGTTCGTGGCCGCCGAGTTCGCTCTGGTCGGTTCACGCCGAGCCCGGTTCGTCGATCTGGCCAAAGGTGGCAATCGGGGAGCCAAATGGCTGTTGAAGATCTTCGACCGCCCGACCGGCAAAGACAGCTACATCGCCGTCGCCCAACTCGGCATCACGCTGGCTTCGATCGGTCTGGGTATGTACGGCGAGCCGGCCATCGCCCACCTCATCGAAGAGCCCCTCAAGGGCGTGGTGTCCGACAGCGCATTGCACACCATCGGATTTGGTATCGCCCTGGCCATCATCACGTTCCTGCATGTGGTGTTCGGCGAGATGATTCCCAAGGCATTGGCGTTGCAGTCCCCGGAGGGAACCAGCCTGTCGGTCAACCCGATCATGCGAATGTTCTCGCTCATCTTCCGTCCGGCGGTTGCGCTGCTCAACTGGATTGCCTTCGGCTTGATGCGAATGCTTCGTATTCCGGAACCGGACAAAGCGTTGTCGTTGTACAGCGCCGATGAGTTGGCCATCGTGACCGAGGAGTCGGCCACCGTCGGCGAGCTACCGAAACTCCAAAGTGAAATCATCCACAACATCTTTGAGCTCGAGGACCTGACAGCCGAAGAGCTTATGACCTCACGATCTCACATCGAGGCCATTGAGCACACCGCCTCCCGGGCCGAAGTGGCGGCCAGGGTTACCGGTGCCCCCCGCTCCCGCTATCCGGTGTTCGTTGATGATCTCGACAACGTGGTCGGCCTGTTGCACGTCAAGGATTTTGTTCGTGAAAGCCAGGGCGACGAGCAGCTCGATCTGGGCACCCTCGTGCGACGCCTACCGACGGTCACTCGCAACACTGCGGCCGATGTGCTGCTTGAACGATTCAAGCGGGAACGAATTCACGCCGCCCTGGTGGTTGACGAGTTGGGTAGCACTATCGGGTTGGTGACGTTGGACGACATCATCTCCGAAGTGATCGACGACCCGGCCGGTGATCACGACCTGCCGGCCATTGAACACGCCGATGGATCAATGACTCTCGACGGTGAAACCACGCTCACCGAACTGGAAGAAGACTTCGGCTTCAACTTCGAAAGCGACGAGGTCACAACCCTGGCCGGACTCGTGCTGGCTTCAACCGGCACCGTGCCCGCCATCGGGGCGATCGTGCCCGTTCAAGGTCACGAACTGTCGGTGATCGACGTGGACAACCACAAGATCACCCAGGTCCGTGTCACCCGCACGACCGCCCCAGAGCCGGAGCCCGAGCCCACGACCGACGGTCACCACTAACCG
>JAHDFR010000179.1:0-2913 GCA_020628065.1 Acidimicrobiales bacterium | reverse complement strand
GGAGTGCCACTGCGCTACCTCAAGCTGTGACCGCACACTGTCGAGAAACACACCGTGGCGCAATCTCCGATCATTCAAGAACGACACCGGCGAGACAGCAGCGGCACCTACCCGGGAACAGGCAACGGAACTGTTGCCCCGTCGACCCGTACCTGGCTGATTGTGGCGTTTGCGTTGGGCATACCGTTCAGTCTGGTCACCTTCTGGGCGGCCATGACCAACAACTGGCTGGTGCTCGGTCCGGTGATGGTTCTGATGGCTGTGTGCGAAATCGCTGTCTTCATCTGGCAGCGGAACTCCGACTGACTCATCCAAGGGGCGGGCACGCCACCGATTGGGGTAAAGACGCCGTCAAAGTAGCCGGACGCTGGTCAAGACGGTGATGTGCCCTCAGCGCAACAGACCGTGTACCAGAGCGCGGCGGAGGGGTCCGCCTTCCAACTCTCAAGTCCTTCCATGCCGATTCGGAAGGACTCCTCATCGAGCGATTCGTCGGACAGTATCGCGTCTTTGGCTCCGCCGAGGGTGCCGATGATGTTGTCGGCCACGGCCTCAAATCTCTCGTCTCCTGCGCTCCCCCCGAAGAAGACGCAGCTGTTGCGGATGGCGGTCAGCCCAGCACCGTGGAGTAGCGAAACCAGGCGTCGACCGACGTACGGGTCGTTGCCCGCTCGCTCGTAGGAACGTACGTATGCTCGCCAGAGCGCGTCAAAGCCGGCGGGCTCGGGCCACGGGCGAAAGTTGTCATGGTCGTCATCGGCGACGAACACTCGCCCGCCAGGACGGACCGAGCGAACCATCTCAGCGATGACCAACTCGGGACGTGGAACATGCTCCAGCAGGAAACGGGCGTGGGCTACGTCAAAGGATCCCCACTCCGATTCTCCCAACGGGAGCTCGAACACGTCGCCTTGGCGAAACTCGACAAGCACTGATTGGCCTGCGATGTTGGCGAGCCTTTTTGCTTGCGCTATCTGATCTCGATCACGCTCGATACCGACCACTTGACCGTTGCCGCCTACCTTCTGGGCCATCCGGCGGGTGAATTGACCAAGTCCGCTGCCAAGATCCAGAACCTTTTCTCCTTCCACGAGATTGAGCTCTCTAAGGCAGGACTCGTTCAGGAGGTCATTAAGCAGCGACAATCGGCGTTGCCCGTCCGGCGAACTGCCGTGAATGTACGAAGACGGTTCTGACATACCTCAAGCACCATGCACCGTTCGTGTCGCCGACGTCAACACGAACAGTTCGATCTTGCCGACGAGCTGCTCTCGGAACTGCCAAACCGCCTGGCTCACGTTCAGGGTACGAGCGCAGGCTGTCCCCCTTCGTGAATCCGAGCTACTTTCGACGGCGGCCGTACTGCACGACATCGGCGACTCGAAGCACATCACCGATACCGGGTTTCATCCCATCGACGGAGCTCGACATCTCCGCCGGCTGCAGTTCGACGAGTGAATAGTCAACCTCGTTGCTCATCACTCGTGTGCCCGTATCGAGGCCGACCTTCGTGGCCTCCGATCCATTCTCGATGATGAGTTTCCAATCGACTCGTCGCCTCCCCACGCTGAGCTTTGCTTCTGCGATGTGACGACCAGCCCGACCGGTGGGCTGATCACTATCGACGATCGGCTCAAAGACATTCGAGAGCGCTACGGAGCCGGTTCAGTCGTCTCGAACTTCTTGGACACGGCCGAGAGCGAGCTGCGCCAGGCGGTTAACGACGTACAGATCAAATACGGTCTTAGCCCAGATAGGGCGCTTCTTCTCCGCTGAGATGCCGGGCGATTCGCTTGCGAACCTCTGCGCTGATGGTGAGATCGTCCAGATCTGCAGGCGCAAACCATTCGACGGCGGTTGCCTCATCGTTGAGCGTTGCTTCGCCACCAATAGGCCGGCCGCTATAGACGACGGAGAACTCCTGACGGACCTCACCGTTGCTGGTGTACTCGATGCGTCGGTTCGGGTTGGTGAAAACCAGGCTCAGACGGCGACCGGGGCCGTGGGGTATGGCGATTTCGTCCCACACAGCGTCGTCATCGGAAAGTGCTTCCAGCACCGGCCGGAGGTCATGCCGACGAAAGTCATCAAGCCGATCGACCGGTAGCTGAGCTTCGAGATCGTCAAACGCCGAGCCGCCGAGACGAACCGGCCTCACCTGCCACGCGCAACGCGATCGGCAGCGGCCTGAAGCTCCTCCTCGGTCCGACGCTTCAGGGCCTTCGAGCCGCCAGGAGGCAGCTCATCATCAGCAGTGTAGAACTGCAGGCCTTTGTGCCGTGCCGAATCCGTCGTGGTTGATGACCGCTCCATGACTACGAGCGTACTACAGCCGAGTGACAGCGAGATCCTAGTGAGCGCCAGCATCGCTTGACCGGAATGGCACCCAGTTCGGTACCACTTGCTGATCCTGGCCTGGTATGGGAGCTTCGGTGCGGCGGGTTGAGGCTCTGACCTGGGGTTGTTGAGAGCCTCCTGTGGTGAGAGCCTCCTGTGGGAATTGAACTCACGACCTTTTCCTTACCACGGCCAACTCGGACGTCGGCACGCGTCACCCACGGCGTCTTGTCTCCACGATTCGGCCCGGCCGACGGCTATCGACAGGCGTCGACCGACTCGACGTGGCTAGCAGTCTGGCTATCAGCCGACCGTTCCGAGTGACGTGGATGGACGAACGCATGTACTATGAGTTTGTGGCTGTACCTCACGTAGACAACAACCAACCGGACAAGCGGTGGGGAGATGAGGTAGTTTTCAGCGAGCTCGAAGAGGTAGTCCACGACGCGACGCATCTCCAGGAGTACCGGCAACGGGTAGAGAACGCTGGCCGCATCGAAGCAGCTCGGCTACGCACAGCTGAAGCCGAACAGCAGTAGCCCTCCTCCCCATATGCCACCGATCAACTGGCAAGCG
>JAHDFR010000024.1:32320-40920 GCA_020628065.1 Acidimicrobiales bacterium | reverse complement strand
CAGATCGAGGATCTGCACGTATCAACCCCGGAAACCGAGTCCGATACGGGCACCGAACCGGGAATCGAAATCCTCCGTGGCGTTTCGCTGACGGTCCAATCCGGTGAAGTGCATGCTCTCATGGGCCCCAACGGGTCCGGCAAGTCAACACTGGCCAATGCCCTGCTCGGCTCACCGGAGTACGAGGTCACCAGCGGCAGGATTCTCTTCAAGGGCGATGACATCACCGAGTGGGACACCGACGTGCGAGGTAAAGCCGGTCTGTTCCTGGCCTTCCAATACCCACAGGAAATCTCAGGAGTCTCGGTGCTCAACTTCCTACGTCAGGCACTGAGCGCCCGAAAAGGAATCGAAATGAGTGTTCTCGAACTTCGACTGGCGCTCATGGAGTGGATGGAGCGACTCTCGATGGATGCCTCGTTCATGGAACGCTACGTCAACGAAGGTTTCTCCGGCGGCGAGAAGAAGCGCAACGAAATCCTGCAGATGGCTGTGTTGGAACCGGAGATGGCAGTTCTGGACGAGACCGACTCCGGACTCGACATCGATGCCCTCAAGACCGTGGCCGAAGGAGTGCACCTAATCCGACAAGAGCGACAAGGGCTCGGAACATTGGCCATCACTCACTATCAGCGGCTGCTGGACCATCTTCAGCCCGACCACGTCCACATTCTGATGGACGGAAGGATTGTGGCCTCGGGTGGCATGGAGCTGGCTGCGCAACTGGAGCGGGACGGATACGAGAGCTTCAAATGACCAACTCCCTGGACGTTGCCGCCATCAAGAAGGACTTTCGTGTACTGGACCAGGTCCAGAACGGTCGAAGACTCGTCTTTCTTGACTCGGCCGCATCGTCTCAACGTCCGGTCCAGGTGATTGACGCCATGTCGGACTTCTACAACTCGACCTACGCCAACGTTCATCGGGGCGTTTACCGGCTGGCGGAGGAGTCAACCAATCGCTACGAGCACGCCCGACGCAACGTCGCCCGGTTTATTGGTGCCTCCAACCACAACGAGATCGTGTTCACCAAGAACGCCACCGAGGCCATAAACCTGGTTGCCCACAGCTGGGGTCGGACCAATCTCACAGCCGGTGATGTGGTGGTTGTTTCCATGCTGGACCATCACGCCAACATCGTGCCATGGCAGATGCTGGCCGCCGAGCGCGCAGTGGAGATTCGCTGGATTCCCGTCACTGACGACGGTCAGCTGGATCTGTCCGACGTCGACCGCCTGCTGGACGGGGCCAAAGTGCTGGCTGTCACGGCCATGTCCAATGTCACCGGGGCCATCACCCAGATGGATTCACTGATTGCATCGGCCAAGGCGGCCGGAGCAATAACTGTTCTCGATGCCTGCCAGTACGTGCCCCATCTCCCGATCGATGTGGACGCGCTGGGAGCGGATTTCGTTGCCTTTAGTGGCCACAAAATGCTTGGCCCGAGCGGAATCGGCGTCCTCTGGGGCCGGATGGAGCTGCTGGAGTCCATGCCCCCATTCCTGGGCGGGGGCGGAATGATTCTGAACGTCACCGTCGACGGATTCACCCCCGATGCCCCGCCAGCACGGTTCGAAGCGGGCACTCCGCCCATAACCGAGGCGGTCGGGCTGAGTGCGGCCATCGACTACCTTGACGAGCTGGGCATGGAGGCCGTGCGAGCCCACGAGGTTTCGCTCACCGCCTACGCCATGCGGAAGTTGACCAGCGAGCTCGGTGACTCGCTGCGAATCCTCGGCCCAAGCGAACCGGCTCAACGAGGCGGCGTTCTCTCCATCGAGCTGGAAGGGGTCCACGCGCACGACGTCAGCCAAGTTTTGGACGAGCACGCCGTGTGCATTCGACCCGGTCACCACTGCGCCAAGCCCCTTATGCGACACTTCGGTGTGGCCGCCACGGCCCGTGCCAGCTTCTACGTGTACAACGACGAGTCCGATGCCGATGCCCTGGCTGAAGCCTTGGTGGCGGCCCGTGACTTCTTCGCTCTTTAGGAAAGGCAACTCAACACATGTCGAGCCTTGAGGATCTTTACCGCGAAATCATTCTCGATCACTACCGCAACCCTCGAAATCGAGGCGAGCTCGAAACTCCACCGGCCCATCGCACCGAAGGTTTCAACCCGCTATGCGGAGACGAGATCGTGCTGTTTCTCCAGTTGGACGGTGAAACCGTTGCCGACGTGAAGATCGGCGGCCAAGGCTGTTCAATCTCCCAGTCTTCGGCATCAATGATGTCGGCTGCGGTCAAGGGCAAGTCGATCGAGGAAGTCAAAGGTCTGGTAACTCAGTTCAAGTCCATGATGTCGATCCACGAAACCGAGATTGGCGGAGACGGCTCGGAGACCGAGGAAGGGCTTTCCGGACAGGACGGAAGCTCGGCCACGGCCGAGCTTCCGCTGGGCGACCTGGAAGCGCTTCGGGGCGTAGTCAAGTTCCCGGTTCGCATCAAATGCGCAACCTTGGGCTGGAACACTCTTACCCAAGCCATCGATGAGATGGCTGAGTCGGCCTGATGTCGGTCGGTGCCGACGGCGAGGACGACCAGGAGCGACCGAAGTCTCCGATCGAGCAGGCGTTTCTCATCAACGACGGCCAGGCCGGCGAGCTCATTCTTGTACGCCACGGGCAACAGGTCTGGCCCGACCAGTCGGCATCCAACGGCGAGTGGATCAATCCTCCGCTCTCCGAGTTGGGTTTGAAGCAGGCCGAAGCGGTGGCCGATTACCTGGCCTCTGAGACGATTTCCGCCGTGTACTCGTCGAACCTCCAGCGGGCCAACGTGACGGGGCGCCGGATCGCCGAGCGGCACCAGATCGAGGTTGAAGTTGTACCTGATCTGGCCGAATTCCACTTTTACGGCCACCTGGACCCTGCCGACAGACCAATCGATGTACTGGGCGAGAAGATCATCCGCGGTACCCGTGAGCGGTTCGTCCAGACCCGGAAGTGGGACAGCTTCCCGGCCAGCGAGTCGTCAATCGAGTTCCGCCGACGGGTGGGATTTGCTGTCGAGGCCGCAGTAGCCAGCCATCCTGGCGAACGCATCGTTGTGGCCTGCCACGGCGGTGTAATCAACGCTTACCTGGCCGAGATTCTCGGCCTCGGTGAGGACATGTTCTTCCCGGCCAGTCACGCCTCAATCCATCGGGTTCGCTACAACGCCGGGCGACGCGTGGTCATGAGCCTCAACGAGAACCGCTTTCTCGATGATGCTGGACTCCTGACCCAATAGCGACCGTTCTACGAGGCGCCCAACGAGCGCCTATGCGTCCCAGCCGGTTGCGGTCCGCCTTGGCGGTGCCTCAGGCGGCGTCGGATTCGGCGTATCCGGCGTATCCCGACTCCTCAAGCTCCACCGCCAGCTCGGGACCGCCAGAAGCAGCGATCCGCCCTCCGGCCAACACGTGAACCTGATCGGGCTTCAGCTCGGACAGCAGACGGTTGTAGTGGGTGATTACCAGCACGCCGAGCCCGTCTTCGTTGGTGGCTGCTTCGACCCGTCGGGAGACAACCCGCAGAGCATCGATGTCGAGGCCGGAGTCGAGCTCGTCGAGAATGGCGTACTTCGGCTTAAGCACGGTCAACTGCAACGTCTCGTTGCGCTTGCGTTCTCCACCACTCATGTCGACGTTGAGCGCCCGTTCCAGGAACTCACGCCCGAACGCCAGCCGGTCGGCTTCTGCAGTGAGAGCCTCAGCCAGCCCGTCAACACTCTTCCCGGCGGCCTGAAACGAGTTCGACAGCATGTCATCAAGAGACACGCCGGGAACTTCGGTTGGGTACTGCATGGCCAGGAACAGCCCGGCCTGAGCCCGCTGCCAGGTCGGCAACGAGAGTAGGTCCACGCCATCAACCGTTACGGAACCGGCAGTGGCCTCGTAACCCGGTTTTCCCATGATCACATGGGACAAGGTGGACTTCCCGGCACCGTTCGGGCCCATCACGGCGTGAACCTCGCCTGGACGAATCTCAAGGTCGACGCCGTTGAGGATCTGATTGCCGGCAACTGTCGCCGCCAGTCCGGAAATGGTGAATGCTCGCTCTGTCACTTGTCTGCTCTTGATAGTCGTACGTTGTTGGGCCGTGCTTGGGTTTCAGGTAAACCGGCAGCTTGACGTCACTCGGTCTCGGATGCCTCGGCTGTGGCGTACACGATGCCGTCTTCGACGTCAACGGTGTAGACCGGCACAGGCTTGGTGGCCGGCAGAGTGTCAGGCTCCCCCGTGGTCAGCGAGAAGGTTGAGCCGTGCTTCCAGCACTCCAACGTCTTGTCCTCGCAGTCGACTTCGCCTTCGGCCAGGGAGTAGTCGGCGTGGGAGCACCGGTCGCCGATGGCATAGAAGTCATCCCCAAGGCGAACCAGGGCGATGCGGTGGCCGTCGACGTCAAACCGTCGAGCAGTATCAGGGCCCAGTTCGTCGACTGGGCAGAGCTCAATTCTGGACACCGCTGCTACCCTTCCGCCGGCTGATTGCGGGATCGTCGGTCAAGTTTGGTGTTGATCAGTTCTCGGACCCGGCCTCGTGCCGCCTCGGACGGAATCCGGGACAGAACTTCGTCGTAGAACCCGGCCACAATGAGCCGATCGGCCGCGGTGGGCGGCACTCCCCTGGCGTGGAGATAGAACCGCTGATCGTCGTCAACCGGGCTCACTGTTGAGGCGTGGCTGCAGTGGACCTCGTTGTTCTCAATTTCAAGGTTCGGAACCGACCACGCCCAGGCGTCGTCGCTCAGCTTGATGTTGCGATTTGTCTGGAATGCGTTGGTACCGGCTCCGTCGGGGTGGATGTGGATCAACCCGGTGTAGATGGAGCCTGAGCTGTCGTCTTGAGTACCCTTGAACAGCAGATCGCTCTTGGTATCGCGGGCTTCGTGATGCTGGAACGTTCGGAAGTCGTGAACCTGTTGGTCGTCCCCGTAGTAGGCGGCGGCCAGAGAAGCGGTGGCTCCCCGACCGACGAGTCGGGAATCGGTTCGAAGGCGCAGGTAGCGTCCACCGAAGGCGGCGACACCGGAAGTCAGGGCGGCCTGCCCACCGGCGCTGGACAACTGGCGTCCGATTTGTATGTGATCGTCGCCGTTTTCTTGAACGACGGTGTATCGGAGGCGGCTGGCGTTGTTGGCCGTCAGTTCGGTGATCGGCAGTTGGACCCCCGCCTCCGGCGCCGAGCTCTGAAACTCGATCACCGTTAGTTCCCCGGCTTCGGCCACCTCAACAACCAGGTGAGGGCACGACAGCGTTGACGGGCGGTCGTGGTGGGTCAACACCACGACAGGCTCTGTCACTGCCACCTGGCCGATCGAGCGAATGACCAACGGACCTGGACTGAATGCCTGGTGCAGATAGTCGAACTTGGTCGGCTCGACCGGAAGTTCATTGATCCATCGGTTTTCCTCAACTTCAACCGACAGACCTTTGGCCGCCCAGCCGGGGGCGACGTCGATGTCGACCACAAATCCGTCGACGACAAGCACTGTGGCGGCAATCGATTCAAACCGACCCAGGACAGCATCAGATGCTTCTCGGACGCGCGCTACGGCATCAGTGCTGGGAGCGGTTAGAGCAGGTTGCAGGCCATCAAGGAGTTCGACGAAGTCGGGCTCGGAAATCGGGCTGTAGCGCCACTCTTCGGTCTCGGTGGTGGGAAGCTCAGCCGTCAAGGCTGCGGCCGCCGCTTCGGCTCGACCGGGTCGAGCGGTAAGGCCAGCGGCGCCATCCAAAACATCAGCAGAAAAGCGCTCATTCACGGGCTAAACGATACCGTCGATCGCCTTGTGATCTGCGCTCATTGTCGCAGGTCACAAGGTCGTCGCAATCCCCAACGCTTTCGTCAGCGGACCAAGCTGAGGATCAGCCGGAGCTTTTGCCGAACGGCCACCACTTTCGCCCACCTCTGCGACGCTTAGCCTCTCGGGCCCGCTCTTCATCAACCTCGGCGCGAATCCCTGGGCCGACCTGATTGATGATGTCCTCGGCCTCGTCCAGTAAGGCGGCAATGGCCGGATCGTTGCCAACGCTCTCCGGCGGATCGGGGGTTGGAGGAGTCACCAATGAACCGTGACGCCAATTGACATCGGCCATCCGACGCTCGTAGCTACCGCAGTCGGCCGGACAGTTCCAGGGTGCTTCGGGAGCAAGATCCAAGGCGCACTTCCGCATCGTGTCACCACTTGGGTACGACCGACTCTGAAAGTGCTTGCAGTCCTGACGCATGGCCATACAACCCATTTTGGCGCGCAGAAGTTCCAAAGCGGCAGCACCAATGGACAAATCAGGCGACCGTGCGGACAACCTGTGAACCCCCGACATGACGCGGACAAGCGGGAGGCAAACCGGTGCCCGTGAACCGCAACTAAGCTGGCGGTCCTATGGCAACAATTCACTTGGACGCTGAACCTGGAGACTATGCCCCGCTGGTGCTCATGCCGGGTGACCCCTTGCGTGCCCAGTTCATCGCCGAGAACTATCTGAGCGACGCCCGCCAGGTTTCGTCCGTGCGCAACATGCTCGGCTTCACCGGAACCTACAACGGTCACTCCATCTCGGTTCAAGGCTCAGGTATGGGCATCCCGTCAATGCAGATCTACGCCACCGAGCTGATCAAAGACTTCGGCGTACGCCAGATCGTCCGGATTGGCTCCTGTGGTGCGCTGCAGGACCACGTTTCCCTGGGGGACGTCATCGTTGCCATGACCGCCGGCACGGACTCCCAGGTCAATCGCCGGCGGCTGGGCGGGCACGACTTCCCTCCCGCTGCCGGCTGGAGCCTGCTGCGACAAATCGTCAACCGGGCTGAGGCGGTAGACGCCCCGCATCACGTAGGCGCCATCTTCACCTCCGACTTCTTCTACGAGCCCGACGACTCGGGGCTATTCGGGCTGCTGGAGCGCTACGGGTTCCTCGCCGTCGAGATGGAGGGTGCCGGACTCTACGGGGTGGCAGCCGAGCACGGGGTCGAGGCGTTGGTAGTGGCGACCGTCAGTGATCACATCAAGCGCCATGAAGCCATGAGCGCCGAGGAGAGGCAGTCCACGTTTCACAACATGATCACCGTCGTCCTCGACGCTCTCTGTCCAGCAGACTGAAAAGGTCTACGACCGGTCTCTAGCGATTCGTACCAGATCCACGAACTCTCCCACGCGGCCGGAGGTGCCGGCCAGCGACTCGGCTTCGGCCTCGATCTGGGACAGTGTGATCTCACCTCGATGGGGGCTGTCGCGCAGAATCTCAGCGAACGAAGCCACCGTCACCGCCAGCCGGAAGTCGTTGCCGGTGTCGGCCCAGCGATCCTCCAGCATTGAGGCCGTCAGCTCCAGCCGGGTCTCGCGAACCGATCGCTCCTCAGGATCCTCCCACCTCAGCTGGGCGGTACCGAGACGATCACGATCAGAGATTCCGCTTACCAGCGTGAGCTCGTAAATGGCGGTCACCTGATGACCGGCGCCTAGCTCCCCAGCGTCAACCGCGTCGTTGCGGAAGTCATCGTCCAGCACGGCTCGGTTCTCGAAACCTATTAGGCGATAGGCCTCGACAGTGTCGGGGTTGAACTCAACCTGGATCTTGGCATCAATGGCCGCCGTGACCAGGGTGGACACCAGCTCGTCGCTGAACAGGCGTTGTGCCTCGGAGAGATCGTCAACGTAGGCGTAGAAGCCGTCGCCCTGGTCGGCCAACTGTTCCATAACGACGTCGTTGAATCCGTCCATACCAATACCGACGGTGACCAGTTGAATGCCTTCGTCGGCGTCGCCTCGGATCATCGCCGCCAGGCCGTCGGGGTCAACCAGACCGACGTTGGCGATGCCGTCGGATGCCAAAATCACTCGATTGATGCCGTCTCGGCGATAGTGCGAATTGGCCACGTCGTAGCCGACCTCAAGTCCGGCTTGCAGGTTGGTTGAACCATTGGTTCGAAGCGAATTGATAGCGTCGACGATGCGTCCCTGATCGGACACCGAAGTCGGCTCCAGCACAACAACACCGCTGTCGCTATAGGTCACTATGGCAACCGTGTCATCGTCGTTGAGTTCCCGGGTCAGCCCGGTGAGCGAGTCGATCACCAGTCCCAGCCGGTTGGGACTGTCCATCGAGCCTGAGGTGTCAACCACGAAGGTCAACGCTGCCGGCGGTCGCTCACCACCGGCCACCTGCTCCGCCTGCACACCCAACCGGAGGATCACATTGTCACGGTTGTACGGTGACGGGCCGCCGTCGGCAACCACGGTGAGGCCTTCACTGGGTGCCGGGTAGTCATAGTCGAAGCTGTTGACATACTCCTCCACCCGAACCGATTCCGGAGCCGGGATCTGCCCGTCCCGCAACAGAGCCCTGGCGATGCTGTAACTACCGGTGTCGACGTCAAGCGCAAAGGTGGAGAGAGGATCTCGACTGGTCTCCACAAAAGACCGGATTCCGTAGTCCCGGAAGTTGGCGTCGACGTCCTCTTCGGGAGCCTCAGCATCTTCGCCGCCGAAAAAGCCGCCACTGGGGGCTGCCGCTCGCTTGGCATCGCCTGCCCCCTGGGTGAGCTCCGCTGTATCGTCACCGTCGGCGGCCTCATCGACCATGGCATCATCAGAGGCCGCCTCTTCCATGGCCTC
>JAHDFR010000024.1:19201-32220 GCA_020628065.1 Acidimicrobiales bacterium | reverse complement strand
CTTCCGCCGCTTCGGTAGCGACCGTCTCGCTCTCTTCCTCAGCCGCCTCCTCAGACTCGTCGGACGCAGCCGAGGTATCCTCGGCTGCGTCTTCTCCGGAACTGCCGCAGGCTGCCAGCACAGCGGCGAGGCAAAGCACAATTACGGCCAACCAGGCCTGCGGGCCTCCGCTCTTGGGGTGCGAGGCTTCTTTGCTGACGTCTTGTGTCACGTGGGCATTCATGTCGGCTTAGGCGTTCGGGCAACCACTCCCGGTTCCCGTGTTCATCGATCTGTCACACACTACTGTTGGCCACTGGGCATTAGCCCGGATACCGCCGCTGATTACTTCGCGACAAAACGAGCCGACGGTACGTCATACAAACGTGTCGGGCACGATCGCCTCAGCGAGCGGCCCCAACTACCAAAGGAGACACCCAAGTGGGATTGATGGACAACGCCAAGGACATGGCTGGCAAGGCCAAGGACGCAGCTGACAAGGCTAAGGACATGGCCGATCAGCACGCCGACAAGCTTCCCGGCGACATGGGCGACAAGGCCCAGGAGTTGGCCGACCAGGCCAGCGATATGACTGACAAGATTCCCGGCGGCATGGGCGACGCCGCCGAATAAGGAATCCTTGACAGGGCCCCGTCTCTCCATCGGGGCCAATTCGAAGGGGGTCCGGTTCACCGGACCCCTTTTCGCGTTTTCTTTCAGATTTTTCGCGACCTAACCGTTTGACACTGAGTCCTATGTCACATCCCAGAAGAAGACGTCGCGCCATCGCCCGGCACCGCCCACCAAGGAGACGCCGCAATGGGAATATTCGACGACATCCGTACCCTGGCCAGCAAGGCACAGAGCCTTGCCGATCAAGCCAGACGAGCCGCTGCCGATTCACCCTCGGGTCGAGCTCCGACCAGGTCCGCAGTGCCGAATCGCTCGGAGCGGGTTCGACGATATCAGGCCGACCTGAGAGCGATCAGTAACCGGAGCTGAACATCGGCTCAGCCGACCGAACACCTGCCGCGGGCACATTCCAGGCCATCGGACTCCCGGCGATCTCAACAGGAGGCCGATATCGGCGCACCCGACCGAGGTGGCTTGACTCCGATAGTTGTCCGTCAATCGAAGTGGAGAAAGTCTCGACTGCTCGGTCAACAGTGGACGAGGTGACGTTTGCGTCAAGTAGCAGCTGAGCCTGACGGGCCAGTGACAACCGAGCGGACCGAACGCCCACGCCCGCCAGGCGAGCTCTGAGGGCCTGGATCGTTGCCGCCGCGGTGAGATAGCCGGTGGCGTGATCAAGGATCTGGTACGGCATCGGAACAACATGGCCGTCGACTACTTCGGCCAGCCCTGAACTTCTTTGCACCAGGCTGTCGAAGCCCCGGCGATTCCTCCACGGACCCGTCCATCCGAACGCATTCAAGCCAACCGTGGTCAGACGGGGATTGAGTGAGGTCAGCGTCGAACGGCCAAATCCGAGCTTGTCCAAGGCGTCCGCTCGGTAGCCGTGCACCAACACATCGGCCTCCCCCACCAGGCCGGAAAACACCTCACGGTCTACCTGGGTATGTAGATCCAGGCCGGCGCACCGCTTGCCAAGGGTCATGTCAACCTCAAGCGCACCGTCGGACCAGGATGGTGGATCGATGCGAAGGACGTCAGCGCCCAGACCGGCCAAGAATCTTGTCGCCACCGGACCGGCAATTACTCGGGTCAGATCCAGCACTTTGAGCCCGCCAAGCGGCCGCGCCGATCTCGTCGGACGCCATGCCAACGCCGGGAGTTCGTCGTACTCCCATCCCACAATCGGCTCAGCGGCCACAGCTCGTCCTTGGCGGTGTTTGCGCCACTGGCCAGCCGTACGAAGCTCGACTGCGCAGCCGCCTGCTTGGTAGACCGCCGCCTCGAGCTCTTCGGCCGACCAGTCGGCGATGCGGCGAGCGGCCGATCCCGACGTGGGGGGATGGCCCAACACCGCTAGGGCGGCAGCCCGATGATGTGGAGCATTGGTGTGGAAGCGGATCCAGCCGTCGACGGTCCTGTAGTCTCTGGCAAACTCGTCCCACACGGCCGGGACCGTCCAACCGTCAGGCTCATAGCCCCGAACACACCATTGGTCGACCAGCGGCCGGTCGACCACAATTTGGTGAACCGGTTCGCCCAAGTCGACGTTCAGCGAACCGGCGGCCGCCGACGCGGCGGCTACAGCGGCAACCGCCAGGTCGCTGACCGCACCATAAGACGACGATCCGACAACTTGAACGCCGATCTCCGGGCTCGGCACGCCCACCGAGCCGAGGGCCTCGGCTATGCGCCGGCTGAACCCGGCAAGGTAGGTCACCGGACTAGGTACTAGCCGACGCTACCTTCCATCTGCAGTTCGATGAGCCGAGACCACTCAACGGCGTACTCCATAGGCAACGTCCTGGTCACAGGCTCGATGAAGCCGTTGACCACCATGCCGATGGCCTGCTCTTCGGAGAGGCCACGGCTCATCAGATAGAACAGCTGCTCATCAGCCACCTTCGACACTGTGGCCTCGTGACCGATCTCGGCGTCGAGGGCACCAATTTCCATGTAGGGGTAGGTGTCGCTGATGGAGTCTTCATCCAGGATCAACGCATCACACTGCACATGGCTCTTACAGCCGTAGGCGTCATCCTCGACCCGGATCAGACCGCGATAGCTCGAGCGGCCACCGTCTTTTGAGATGGACTTGGAGACGATCTTGGAAGATGTCTCGGGAGCGGCATGAACCATCTTTGCCCCGGTGTCCTGATGCTGGCCTGCCCCGGCGTAGGCCACCGAGAGCACCTCACCGGTGGCCTTCGGTCCGACCAGCCAGACGGCCGGATACTTCATGGTCAGGCGTGAACCGATGTTTCCGTCGATCCACTCCATATGGCCTTCGGCTTCAACCCGAGCCCGCTTGGTCACCAGGTTGAACACGTTGGATGACCAGTTCTGGATGGTGGTGTAGGTGACGTGGGCATTGGGCTTGACCACAATCTCGACCACGGCCGAGTGAAGCGAGTCCGAGGTGTAGACCGGAGCCGAGCAACCCTCGATGTAATGAACCTTCGAGCCCTCGTCGGCGATGATCAGCGTGCGTTCGAACTGGCCCATGTTCTCGGCGTTGATGCGGAAGTAGGCCTGGAGCGGCATCTCCACCTCGACGCCGGGCGGGACGTAGATGAACGAACCGCCGGACCACACCGAGGTGTTGAGAGCGGAGAACTTGTTGTCGTTCATCGGGATGATTTTGCCGAAGTACGGCTTGACCAGCTCGGGATACTCGCGAAGGGCGGTGTCCATGTCGCAGAAGACGACTCCCTGGCGCTCCAGATCTTCCCGGTTGCGGTGGAACACCACTTCGGATTCGTACTGAGCGGTCACACCGGCCAGGTATTTGCGCTCGGCCTCAGGGATACCCAACTTCTCATAGGTGTCCTTGATGGCGTCAGGCAGGTCGTCCCAGTCGTTGACCTGACCTTCGGTCGGCTTGATGTAGTAGTAGATGTCGTCGAAGTAGATCTCCGACATGTCGCCGCCCCAGTTGGGCATCGGGCGCTTGTCGAAGTGCCGCAGCGACTTGAGCCGACGGTCGAGCATCCAGTCGGGCTCGCCCTTCATGAACGACATCTCGCGCACGATGTCGGAGTTGATGCCCTTCTTGGGCTTGAAGACGTAGTCTTCCTCGTCGCTCCAGCCGAGCTTGTAGCGACCAAGATCAAGGTTTTCTGGCGTTACCGTCATCTTCACTCCATGTCCGGCCGGTTGGGGCAACGTGGCCGTCTAACAGCACCATCTACCAGTGCGGTGTACCAGCGCCGTCTTCCGGCACTGTGAACAGCGGAATCCGCTGTAATTAACACTACGTAGATTGTAACAAACCTGGATGACGTTATGCCCGCTCCGTTCAGTCCAAACGGCGCAGTTGTGACCGATACAACCTCGCCCGCTCCACGTAGGCTTCCACACCGGGCAGGATCATCTCCGGCAGGACTTTGTCGGGACGGATTTTGGCCGGGACTCCTAGCGCCAATGCCCCGCTGGGTACCTCCATATCGTTGGGAACCACCGCGTTGGAACCAACAAGTGAATGGGAACGGATGATGGCCCGATGTAATACAACAGCGCCGTTGCCGACCAAGGCTTCATCCTCAACCGTGCATCCTTCCAGATGGACCAAATGGCCGATGATGCAGTCGCGACCGACGATTGTGGGATCATCCGGCGTGGTGTGAAGCACCGACCCGTCCTGAACCGACGTCCGATCCCCGATGGAGATCAACCCGTCACCATCACCACGCAAAACGGCGGAGGGCCAGATTGACGCGTCGGCACCAATCTCCACGTTGCCGATCACCGAAGCCTGCGGGTGGACAAATGCCGTGGGATGAACTCTGGGCTCCCAGCCGCCCAACGCATAGATAGCCATTTCCACAAACTACCGCCGCTCGGCCGACCCAAACGATCCGCCGTTTGCCCAACGCCGCCAATACGCTTACTGAATCAGCAAAACGCACAGCGACCAAACCTCGGACAACCAGACAGTGGCCAACCAACCAGCGGACGATCAACAAGAGAGCGATCAACCATCGGGCGCTCAACCACCGAGTAACGGGGAGAATGCTAATTCCGCCCTGATCACCACCGCCGACGGGCCAATCGATGCGCCGGCCCGTGTCCTGGTCGTGGTGGCCCACCCGGACGACATCGACTTTGGATCGGCCGGAACAGTGGCCCAACTCACCGCCGTCGGATCATATGTGTCTTATTGCCTGGTCACATCGGGTGAGGCCGGCGAGGATGACATGACCGTCAGCTCCGCCGAGCTGGCCGAGCTGCGAGAACGTGAACAGACGGCGGCCGGGAAAGAGGTCGGGGTCGAGTCCATCCACTGGCTCCGATATCCCGACGGCCAGGTGGAGTGCAACCTGGCGCTACGCCGAGACATCGCTCGGGTGATACGAATCGAGAAACCGGACCTGGTCATCACCCAATCACCCACCCGGAATCTCGACTCTGTCTACGGCAGTCATCCTGATCACACGGAAACAGCCGAAGCCACGCTTCGGGCGGTGTACCCCGACGCCCGCAACCCCAGGGCGTTCACCGCCGAACTCTTGGACCAGGGATACGAACCTCACACCGTGCCCAAGGTATGGATTGGCCAGTCCGAACCTGACGTCTACATCGACATCACCGATGTCTTCGACCGCAAAATGGCAGCGCTGAGGTCACATCAATCTCAGGTTGGACATCGTGACAACCTCGATGAAATGATGCGCGGCTGGGGTCAACGACTGGCCGAGCAGGGAAAGTTGGCCGAAGGGCGCCTGGCCGAAGCATTCCGTCAGCTCGACACTCAGTGAGCCGACCAGGCCAAACAACCTCGGTAGAACCAACTCCATGCTGATCTCGATGCCGGTACCTCGGCAGGGACCGTAGTCGGTCCGATAGCTAGATGAGCTCTCGGATGTCGAGCACCAGGGCCGACACCGAAATGGCGAGGAGAACACCGATCGTCAGATAGGCAAGCGGCAACAAGTGGGCCACGTTGAGCTGGACCGGACGACGCAGTACTCGCTGCAGTACGCCTTCGGTGATGGCAACCATGGCATGAGAACCATCAAGCGGTGGCAGCGGAACCAGATTGATCACACCCACCGCACATGACAGAACACCGAACCATAAAAGCATTCCATCGGCTCCCATGTCGACGGCCTGGCCGCTGAACCGAGCCTGTCCGACGGGAGACAAAAACCGGACCGGAGCAACCGTCTGGCCCGACGTGTCCACTACCGCTGCCACGTAGGCCCCCAAGTCGGCGGCCAGTTGCCAAAGAGCAAGGCCGGTTAATGAAACGATCTCCCACACAATGGCCAAGCTCGACATCAACGACGCCGCCAGTCCCGCTCCCCCGGCGAATTTCACCACGGCAAACGCCGCAATGGCCATAGCCACATTGACCAACGGCCCGGCCAGGATGGTAATCAGTCTGCCCCGGTGAGTGGCATGACGAAATGTGTCGGCCTCGTTGAACCCCTCAGGCAATTCCGATGTCGGAGTCATGCCCTCCAGCTTCACATAGCCACCGAGAAAGAGCAGCTTGATGCCATATCGGCAATCGCCGTGCGTCACCGCCAGAATTTCCGGACCAAACCCCCAGAAAAATTCGGTCGGCCGCATACCCGCCGCCCGAGCAGCGACGAAGTGTCCGCCCTCGTGGGCAACAATGATGACGCCCAGAAAGCCGAGCAGGTAGACCAGCTCGGGCACCCAGTACCAGGATGCAGCCATGACGGCTGCGACGGCCAGCAATGCCATCGGTCGGAACGTGAACGAGCCTCTGGTGGCGCCTTCGGCGAGCTCACCGTCGAGGCGGCCCGGGTCGAGCTGACGAGCAAGCGGCGAAGAAAGTTGGGCGGTCTCCATGGCCCCAAGAGAACCACGCAGAACCGGCATTATCGATATACGGAACTACCCGCTAAATGATCCGTATTGCCCTTTATAAAAGACCATGGGCGACTCGTGGCGAATGGTGTCGAGGCTGAGAACTCGACCGACGATCAGCTGGTGGTCACCAGCATCGGCCACCCGGTCGACAGCGCAATCGATAACGGCATGAACGTCGGGCAGCATCGGGGCGCCGCTACCGGCGGCGATGGTGACGTCGACTCCGTCAAACTTGTCGTCGGACTTCGACGCCATCACACCACACAGCTCGATCTGGTCATGACAAAGCACATTCACACAAAACGAGCCTGCGTCCAGAATGGGACCAAGGCTGCCCGAATGGGAACCGAGAAAGAACCCCACCAGCGGCGGATCGAGCGAGATGGAGACGAACGAGCCGATAGCCACGCCAACCGGCCGGTCGGTCCCAGGGGTTCCCGCTGATGTCACAACCGTCACGCCGGTCGGGAAATGACCCAGTACTCGACGAAACTCAGCCGGATCGATGTCAGGGGGAGTCTGATTTTCTTCGCTCATGACGCCGATCATAGACGAGGACACGCTTGGTCAAGCTGATCCGACCTGGCTCCGGGCGGACGTGGTGACATAGTCTTGAGAGGTGACAATTCCCGAATCGACAGGGCATACGGCCGACGGCGTTTCAGAGTCGACCAACGGCGTGATTGCCGTGGTCAAACGAGACTGTCCAACCTGTGAGTTGGTGGTACCCGCACTGACCCAGCTCCACGCCCACTTGGAGTCGCAAGGTTCGACCCTGACGGTGTACACCCAGGACGATCCGACCTTCCCATCCTTTGGTGCCTCACCGGTGGACGACACCCAGCTGGCATTCTCCTGGCACAACAACATCGAAACCGTCCCGACACTGCTTCGATTCGAGAACGGCGTTGAGGTCGATCGCATCGTCGGATGGTCCCGTGAACAATGGCAGTCCTTCACCGGTGTGGCAGATCTGGCGGCCGAGCTGCCGGAGCACCGCCCGGGGTGCGGTTCGCTGTCAGTCGACCCCGCACTGACCGACATGCTCGCTGTGCGATTCAACCAGTCCAGCCTGCACTCCCGTCGAGTCGAGTTCGCCTCGCTGGAAGACGAGTTCGAGGCCATGTTCGACCGAGGCTGGAGCGACGGGCTGCCGGTGATTCCCCCTACCGAAGCCCGCGTCCTCCACATGCTGTCGGGTACAACCCGGGATCCGCAGGAGATCGTAGCCAGCATCCCACCCGACCTTAACGAGGTCACGGTCGAACAGATTGCGGTCAACGCCGTCATGGCCGGGGCCAAACCGGAGTACCTGCCGGTCATCCTGGCGGCGGTGGAAGCGGCCTGCACGGACGAGTTCAACATGCACGGCCTCTTGGCCACCACTTTCTTCTCCGGTCCAATTATCATCGTCAACGGCCCGATAGCCGAGCGGATCGGCATGAACGGCGAAGGCAATGCGTTCGGGCAGGGAAATCGGGCCAACCTGACGATCGGTCGGGCCCTCCAGCTTGTTATCCGAAACCTCGGCGGGGGTCGCCCCGGTGAAATCGACATGGCCGCCCAAGGTTCTCCGGGCAAGCTCGCTTTCTGTTTCGCCGAGCGCGAGTACGACTCACCGTTTGAGCCACTGGCCCAGTGGCGCGGCCAGGAACCCGGAGTGAGTTCCGTAACTCTCTTTGCCGGCCAGGGCCCGAGCGCCATCATCGACCAGTTGTCAAGAGAGCCGGTATCGCTGACTAAGTCGATGGCTGCAAGTCTGCGGGCCACCAACCACCCGAAACTTGCCATCGGGTTTGACGCCATGTTGGTGGTGTCACCCGAGCATGGTCGGATCTTTACCGAAGCAGGTTGGGACCGTCAACGACTGCTGAGCGAACTGGAGAAGCTTCTCACCTTGAATGCCGATGAGATGATCCGAGGCGTCGACGGCATCGCCGAGGGCCTGCCGGAAATGTTGGCCGGTCACTCGGTTCCGAAGTTCCGACCGGGAGGCCTGCTGATCGCTCATGCCGGCGGTAATGCCGGCCTGTTCTCATCGGTCCTCGGCGGCTGGGTCGGAGGAGGAACCGGCAGCGAGCCCGTGACCGTAGCCATCGGAAGCTGACCCGAAACCCTTCGACCCGTACGTACTCACCAAACGAAATCTTCGACAACTCGCAGGAGACAAGGCAATGACCGAAACATCAACCGACCGGCCGTTCGTGGTCCTGGACCCGACCGCGGGCCCGGCTGCTGCCGGCATGACCGCCGCCGCCCGGCCCGACTCACTTGAAGGCAAGACCGTCGGGCTACTCGACATCTCCAAACCCCGGGGCGACATTTTTCTCAGCCAGCTTCAACAGGATCTGGAGAGTCGTGGCGCCGTCGTGCGAACCTACAGGAAGCCGACCTTCGCCAAGCCGGCACCGGTCGATCTGCGTCAAGAGATCGCCACTCAATGCGACGCCGTCATTGAAGCGTTGGCTGATTGAGGCAGCTGCACGTCGTGCAGTGTGCACGACTCAGTCGACCTCGAGCGCCGCGGTGTCCCCACTGTCTTCGTGGCCAGTGCCGTCTTTGACGATGCGGCCCAGCAACAGGGAGAAGCCCTCGGGTTCCAGCCACAACGGGTGTTCGTCGAACACCCGATTCAGGATCGAACTGATGACGAAATGCGCGAGCTGGCCGAGCGGGCGGTGGAGAGCCTGATCGCCGCCATTACCAACTAGCCGCCTAGGTGTAGATCCTGGGGTTTCCCCTTCATCTTCACCGTCATCTTCATCTTGTGGGGGCCGGTTCTAGTCGGGTAGCCGGACTGTGTCGCCGTCGATGGTGACCAGCCCGTCGTCCAACAAACCCTGCAATACCCGTCGGGCCCGTCCGGGGTCATCTTCCCACCCCATTGCCGTACCGACATCGGTCAGGTCGACCGATCCGGACCGCAGAGCGTCAACCAAGCGGCCACGCCCCTGACGGTCGGAACCGTCAAAGGTCGATTGCCTTCCGGATACCGCTGCACTGGCCGAGGCCGGATCGGGCTCCGAGTTACCCGACCGAAACCAGCTGCAGGCCCCGCTTAGCGGACAGAAGTCACAAGCGTAAGACCGGGGTCGGCAGAACTTGGCACCAACATCGAGAATGGCTTGATTCCAAGTCCAAGGATCGTGATCACCCAACGCCCTGTCGGCCAACATCTGTACCTGACGTGAGTCAAGTCGGCCGCCGACAACCCGGGCCAGAATCCGACCAACATTGGTATCGACCACGGCCTCCGGCTGCTCGAAGGCGAAGACGAGAACAGCTCTAGCCGTGTAAGGACCTACACCGGGGAGGGCCTGCAACTCTCGAAGCGTCGACGGGATCTCTCCACCGTTGTCGGACCGCACGACCGTGGCGGCCCGGTGGAGATTGAGGGCCCGGCGGTTGTAACCCATCCCGGCCCAAAGCTCAATGACCTCACCAGGAGGTGCAGCGGCGCAGTGGGTCGGATCCGGAAAACGGTCGAGGAACACCGGCCAACGCTCCGCCACGCGAGAAACCTGGGTCTGCTGCAACATCACTTCCGACACCAAGATGGCCCAAGGATCTCGGGTACGCCGCCAAGGCAGGTCACGGCCGGCGGCGGCGAACCATGGTCCAAGATCGATTGCCGCCAGATCACCTGCCGCCCGTTCAAGGGCGGCAGGTGCCGCAGGTGCATCTCCCGGTGTGGCTGCCGACTCCGACCTGAATTCCCCCGGCTCTAATGCTTCTGGCTTTGGATCCGTCGTCATTTCCAACCGCTGTCAGTCCGCTACGCCCGGTACGTCCTGGCGGAATCGAAGAACGTATTCTATTGACATGTCAGCGACAGAGAACGACCTTCCGTCAGTCGACCTCCAGGAAGCGGCGTCGGCCATCGAAGCAGCGGCATCGGTGGTCCGATCCGCTACCCGCATCCTGGCCGAAACCGGATCCGTCGACGCCGATCAGGTACTGGCCTACGATCTGGCCCACGCCGCCGCTGCGGTGGAGACGGCCAGAGCCATGATCGACTACGGAGCCAAGGGCACCCTCGAAGGACAACTGACCTGTGTATTCGTAGCCGACGTGATCGCCGACCTGGGGGCCAAACTGTGGGGTCGGGAATCGCTGTGGGGCACCACCTCTGACGCCCTCGACTCATCGCGAGGCTTCGTTGCGACCTGGAGAGACCCCGATGTCTTGTCTTCTCTCGCATTCGAAGACGGGCCACGACACCTCGACTCCGACTTCGAGTTGGTCCAAGACACATTCCGCCGCTTCGCCGAAGAGCAGGTTGTTCCCGTAGCAGAACACGTCCACCGCACCAACGGCGACATACCGGAGGATCTGATCACCGGGCTGGCCGAAATGGGGCTGTTCGGGCTGTCCATCCCCGAGGAATACGGTGGCTTTGCCGGCGGGGGTGAGTCGGACTACTACGGCATGGTGATTGCAACTGAAGAACTGAGCCGCGGGTCACTTGGCGCTGCCGGCTCGCTCATCACCCGACCGGAGATTCTGGCCCGAGCGCTGGAAGCCGGCGGCACAGAAGAGCAAAAGCACGAGTGGCTCCCCCGCCTTGCCTCAGGCGAAATCATGAATGCGGTAGCCGTTACCGAACCTGACTACGGATCGGACGTGGCCAGCATCAAAGTGACAGCCACCCGGACCGACGACGGCTGGTCGCTGAACGGCGTGAAGACCTGGTGCACCTTCGCCGCCCGAGCCGATGTCCTGATGGTGTTGGCCCGCACCAACCCCGACCGCTCAGCCGGGCACCGTGGATTGTCGATACTCATCGTTCCCAAGGAGCGAGGTGATGGGCATGGCTTTGAGCTCACCCAACCCGGTGGCGGAAAGCTTGAGGCCCGACCGATTGACACCATCGGATACCGGGGGATGCATTCCTACGAAATCGCTTTCGAAGACTGGGTGGTCCCCCACGACAACCTCATTGGTGGCGACGACGGCAACGGCCGCGGCTTCTACTATCAGATGGCCGGGTTTGAAAACGGCAGGCTTCAGACAGCGGCCCGGGCGGTCGGCGTCATGCAGGCGGCGTATGAGGCGGCCAAGCAGTACTCGCTCGACCGCGTCGTCTTTGACGCCCCCATCGCCGACTACCAGCTGACTCGAGCCAAGCTGACCCGAATGGCGGCTGTTATTCAGGCCTCACGACAGTTCAGCTACTCCGTCGGCCGAATGATGGCCAAGGGCGAAGGCAAAATGGAAGCCTCCATGGTCAAGGCCTATGTCTGTAAAGCAGCGGAGTGGGTCACGCGAGAGGCCATGCAAATTCACGGCGGTATGGGCTACGCCGAGGAGTACGACGTGAGTCGCTACTTCGTCGATGCCAGGGTTCTCAGCATCTTTGAAGGCGCCGACGAGACGCTGTGCCTCAAGGTCATCGCCCGATCGATGCTCAAGGCCCTGGACGAAGCATGAGCGGTAGGGGCCACTGCACCGGCCCCACCCACCGTTAAGCCCTCAGAGTTTCGAAAGCCTCGAGGGTGCGCTGCCAAGCGGTGGCCGAGTGAACGGGACTGTGGACTTCGGGCCTTGTGTCGTTGAAGAAGGCGTGCTCGGCTCCCTCGTACACATGGAATGTGGCGTCTTTGTCCATTTGACGTAGCGTGCGCTCAAGCTTGGCCGCTTCAGCTGGCCCGAAGAAACCGTCGTTCTCGGCGATATGACCGACAACGGTGGCCTCAAGGTTGGACCATTCGGGCTGGGCGTTCTCCCACGGGATGACTCCATAGAACGGCACTGCCACGGCCACGGCATCGGGCCGTTGCGTTGCCAGGGTCAGCGTCAATCCTCCGCCCATGCAGAACCCGGTTACCCCGATCTTGTCCTGGCCTGAGCGCTCGCGGACGAGATCGACCGCTCCTGACAGGTCCTGGGCCGCCTTCCCGAGGTTCAAGGCCATCATTTCCTTACCGGCCTCATCCGGCTCCTCGGTTACCCGCCCGTGATAGAGATCAGGGGCCAAGGCGATGAAACCCTGGGCGGCAAACCGCTCGGCCACGTCCTTGATGTGATCGTTCAGGCCCCACCACTCCTGAATGACGACCAGGCCGGGTCCCAGCCCGTTGGGCGGTGTAGCCAGATAGCCGGGGGCGGTGGATCCGTTGCTTGCGAACTCGACTAGATGTCCCACGGGGCGCAGCCTAGCTCAAGGTTTAATCGACGGCGGCGATCCCTGATGTTGGTGCTTCTGAAGCTCTACGCTTGTCGGACCGCCGACGAAGGAAAGCGATCGGTTGGAACGAAAATCAGTTGTCGGACGGGGGCGTTGTCGGGAACAGGTCCGAGCTGTGTTCTGTCCACGACAATCCGTTCCAGTAGCGGTAGACCGCCTGATCCGTGGGGTCGTAGTACCACCCGGCGCCCGCATCGATCATGACGTCATCACCGGCGCCTACGGACGGTCGGCGAGCACCAGCAAGGTGGATGATCGGCGTCGGAGAAGACACCGACGCGGCGCCGCGGCTTTGGTTACCCATGTCGCGATAGTAGCCGATACCAGTGACGTGTTTGTCGCAACGACGACGAAGCACGAGTGAATGGAGGCACACGCA
>JAHDFR010000024.1:0-19101 GCA_020628065.1 Acidimicrobiales bacterium | reverse complement strand
CAGTGACGTGTTTGTCGCAACGACGACGAAGCACGAGTGAATGGAGGCACACGCACTAACCAACGTCGGATCCTAACCGACGTCGGATCGGACGAGCCCGATGAGCTCCGGCGCCGCTTCCCATCCACTTCGGATGACGGTAGCGGCCGACCCGCTTCCGAGACGGTGGATCTGATCGCCGCTCACAACCACATCAACCAAGGTCAGAGGAAGCAGCTCGGATGGAGTAATCCAGCTCAGCCCCTTCCATTCCTTGACCTCGGCCACCACATCGGGCCAGATGGCCACCGGAACCACCCGTGACGCCGGGCTGATCAACCACACCGGCTTGTCAAGAGCTCGCGCCACCGCCGCCATGGCTACCCCACCAACGTCGACCAGCGCGGCAGCTGGCCCGACGGCCGCCGCCTCGACCAGGACGGCGTCAGAAGCGGCAGCGGCCCCGGCCAAACGTTCGGCTGCCACCACTTCAGCCTCGATGTCCAGCCGCTCCAGCCGCCTTATGACGCCGTGACCGACGCCGTCCACTTCCATGACCAGCACCGAGGCCGAGGACTCGGCCAAGGTGGCAACGACGACGTCCGGCCAGCCGGCGATAAGGACCCGAGGGCCCCCCGGACCCATGTCCAACTTGTATGTCTGCGATGCCGACATCCCCAAATGGCCGGACGGAGCGGAAGGAGTCAACTCTCCCATAGCCTCGAGAAGGGTGGCGGCAGTTCGGTCGGTGCGTAGGTCGGAGACCACCGCTCTGGCTTCGTCCAAGGGGTCGGCAGCCGTCAACATCCGACTACACAACCACCAGAGCCCACCGACCGTCGACTGGCGGCTAAGCATTTGCTTGCAGGCAACAAGGAGTGCCTGAGGGTCCCGGGCAAACATCGACAGTGCCTGGGCTGCTTCCTCCACCAGAAGCGAAGAATCCGCTCCTGCGGCACGAGCGACGTAACGAAGCTGCTCCATGGGATGCATACCTCACACGCTAGCCAACAGTAACTTTTTAGAGACTTGTTCCACTGGGCTTCGTAACTCGAGACATACCGCGCTAGTCTGCCCGGCCGTGGCCCTAGCTTCCGCTGATCTTGAGTTCACGGCGCTGAACGGATCGTCGTATCCGCTACGTGACTGGCTTACGAGCTACCCGTTTCTGCTGGTAGCCATAGACCCGTACACCCACGAAAGTTCGTGGATCCTTGAAACCGCCGGGCGCCTTATCGACCACTACCAGCCGGCTGATGTCAGAATCGGGTGGCTGGCCACCGCCGACGCTGACGGCTGCCGCCAGTTTCTAGGCTCGTGGGCCGACTCCTATCTGGTCTTTCCCGATCCGCAGCGAGAGCTGGTCAAGTCACTGGGACTTGAGCGACTACCCGCCCTTGTCTACGTACGCCAGGACGGATACGTCGAGGCAGGCAATGGATGGGATCCCCAACGGTGGGACTACATCGCTCACGGGGTGTCGAAGCTGCTGGCCTGGACCAAGCCTTTGGTGCCCCAGCCCGGCGATCCAACAGCCTTTCAGGGAACACCGGCGCTCGACGGTTAGTAGCGGCTCGTCGGCGGACAAGAGGTCGACGGATCAAGGCCTGTTCCGGTTACAGCAACATGGCCAGCTGCCGGCTGCGGGCCACAAGGCGACCGGTCTCATCCCAGAGAACGCCGTCCTCGATCAAGAGGCCGTCCTGTAGGTCACTCGTCTCGAAGGTGGCTTGAATCCAGCCGGGCGCAGGTTGAGCCCTGACGTGAACGGTCAGCTCGAGGGTGGGCACCCACCCGATGCGGCCGAGGCGGGAGAACACTGACGGTGGAAATGCATCTGCGAACAACGGAAGCGCCCAGATGTCGGTTGGCCGACCATCACCGAAACGAATCCAGCCCCGCATTACCGCCGCTTCAGCGCCTCCGTCGTCTGACGCTGCAGTCCGGGGGTCGAGCCTGATGTCAAGTCTGGACATGATCGGCAGCTCGACCCCTTGAGGAAGATGGGATCGGTCCAGGC
The DNA here is from genome assembly GCA_020628065.1 of Acidimicrobiales bacterium. Classification (GTDB taxonomy): domain Bacteria; phylum Actinomycetota; class Acidimicrobiia; order Acidimicrobiales; family SZUA-35; genus JAHELU01. The sequence goes on along the minus strand of JAHDFR010000024.1, from coordinate 17,102 downwards.
ATTCATCCGGCCCGGGAATGTCATCCGGCCGAAGTTCATCGAAGGTCGGCCCGTCTGTCCCCGATTCGAGTGGCCCGAAGGACGCGATACAGGCCAGGCGTTCCTGTGGCGCAGCCGAGTGGCTGCCTGCCGGTTGAGCCAGCGAGGCCCGAAAGACCGACAGACGCCTGCCCTGCTTGACCGACTCAACGGTGATCGACGCCGCCATGTCCGGAACCGTCGGCCGGAGATAGTGAGTCGTCATCGACAGCGGTGCCTTTCCACCTCCGGCTTGTTCCGCCAAGGCCTTCAGAACCGGCGATAGGGCATATCCGCCGTTGGGAGTCGTGCCGATGTTCCACGCACCGTGCAGGAACGACGACCACCTGTGGTGACCTTCCCCAAACGTCTTCGATTCAAACGTTTTCGAGTCCTCGAGCTGATCCGGAGCGTCGGCGGGATCAATTCTCGTCTCGGCGTCAAATTGCCATTCCCCACTCACGATCGGCCAACCTAGACGCATTGCGTTCAACCTGTCATTTCATACCTGTGGCTTCCGATGAACTTTCCGCCGCCAGCCCACCGGGGGGTTCATACACTCAGGACCGTGAGTTTTGATGTCAAGAATCCACCAACCGAGGTGCTGGAGTTTCTAACCGAGCGTCATCTGGCCACATTGGCTATCGCCCGCGGAGATCTGTCGCCGCAGCTCACGCCGGTTGGTGTCACATACGATGCGGCGGCGTCGGTTGCCCGGGTCATAACGTGGTCCGACTCGTATAAGGCTCGCCTGCTCGAGGGGCAGACCTCCATCAACGCCTCGATCTGCCAGGTGGATGGCGGCCGCTGGTTGACACTGTACGGTGTGGCCACCCTGTCACGAGACGCCGCCGAAGTGGAAACAGCGGTTGCGATGTACACGAGACGCTATCGACCACCGAAGGAACGTTCGGACAGAGTCGTCATTCTGGTTGATGTCAAACGAATGGTCGGGCGCGTCCCGCAAGTTGACCGTCCAGGCTGATTCTTTTGGGTCGAACGACTCAATCAAGCTGACAATAGGGCCGTGCTTGGACTAGCATTGTTCTCAGAAGTCGCTCAACGATGCGCGACATAGGAGACAACAACATGCAGAGCATGACCGACCCTACAAAGATGTTGGGACGTCAAACGCAGGTCGACACGTCGACCGGCTCGATCCGCGGCACGGTGCTAGCCGTCGGAGCCAAAGGCGTATCCATCGCCGTCGAGCGCCAGGTGGTACGGGTTCACCCCTCCCAGATCTTGGGCATTCACACCGACCACCACTAAACGTCAGTCTGATAGAGATCAGCCATCAGAGCCGATCTGTTCGGCAGCGGCGCGTTTAGCGCGCTCGTCAGCGCCACACCCATGTTGATGGATCTATCAACATGAACAATGTCGCCTAACGTCGGGACACCGGTTACCTTTTAGACTTAGCTAGTTGATAGTAGCTAGAACGCGTTAGGGTTCGGGAGGCTTCAAGGTGGTGTCGATGGTGCTGGAAGAGCTGCGAGAAGTAGGTTCTTCGTGACGTCACACGACATCGAGGTTGCGTGGCTGGGGAATACCGTCCGGTTCGGGGCGGACAGCTCACCGGTAGTGATCGGCCGTTCTTCGGCGTCGTCGGTCATGATTCCAGATGGGATTGTGTCTCGCCGGCATCTGGTGCTGACCTGGAGCGGTGAGCGTTGGGACGTCGAGGACGTCTCGACCCATGGCACCTTCGATCCGATTGGCGTCAAATTGTCGAGAACCTGGGTTGTCGGCTCCGACGGAGCTGTGCGTCTCGGCAGCGCCGACGGCACCGAACTCTACTTGAGACTGGTTCCGGCGGACGCCCCTCCCCCGGTCGACGAGTCTCTGTCGGGACCGCGCACGGTGGTCGACTACAGTCCGCCGCCCCGACCCCGTTCCAGCGACGGCATGCTGGTCATTCCCGATCAATCGGTGGTGGACGAGGCAGACCGTGTCTCCGTCGTCCCGATCCAGGACCAGTCGAATGGCGAGCCGGCCGTTGCCGCCGCCAACAACGTGTCCTCCACCCCGGCCGGACCCGAGCAGGCTCAAGCCGCCGAACCTCAGGTCGCTACTCCTAACGCCGGCTCGGCGGAGCACAACGACGGCGTTGGCGAACCCCCGAGTGCCATGCCTGGTGCGGCCGCCATTGGCTTGGCCGACCCCGTAGACGCCGACGGCCCTCGTTTGATCGATCCTCTGCCCGCCGAACCGGAACCGAAGCTCGATCTCCGCGGTCCGGAGCCGGCGATAGATCTGCAAGGCGGCCCTGATCTCGGGGACACCCCACCGCCACCGACTCCGGGAGCGTTCACCGCCGACCAGGATGTCCCAAATCCGGCCGAGACCTTTGTCGAGTCTTCCACTCTTCGGCTCCACGTCGACGGTGAGGACTACCTCTTCCTGCCTGGTGTTGAAATCACCATCGGTCGAGATCCGGGTTGCACTGTTGTCGTTGACGAACATCACACCCTCGTTTCACGCAAGCATCTTCGGGTGATTCACCAGAGCGGAAAGTGGTGGTTCGAAGACATTTCCTCCAAGGGCAGCTACGTCGACGGACGTGCGCTGTCGGGTCCGTACAAGGCCGAGGGCGCCTTTGTGGTCGAACTGGGTGATCGAATCGGAGGAACACCACTGAGGGTCGTAACCTCCGGCGAGCATCGCGCTCCCCGCAACGTCGCCACAATCGCCGTGGCCGCAATCGCCGGTGTCGCCCTGTTGCTGGTGAGCTTCCTGGCCTGGCTGATGTTCCGCGGTGGAGCCGACGAAGCAGCCACTCTCGATGACGCCAAGCAGTCAACCGTGATGCTCTTGGCCGGAAACGGCCGTGGTTCGGGGTTCTTTGTTTCCGACTCGTTGATTCTCACCAATCAGCATGTGGCCGCACTGGCCGATCAGCTGGTGGTTGCGGCGTCCGAGGAGTCTGACGAGCCCGCTCAGATCCAATACATCGCTCAGCTGGTTGAAAGCCATCCGTTCCTCGATCTGGCGGTGCTCAAGGTGACGAACAGCGCCCAGGTCAACGATAGTGGCACGGTGGACATCGGACCGGAAATCGATTCTGTCGATGTTCCGACGCTCGACATCGGCTCATCGAGTGATGTCACGCTAGGCGACGCCATTTTCAGTACCGGCTTCCCCGGGCGTCTGGCTGTCGCCAGCACCGACGACAGCGGCCAACTTCGCCTATCGCCAGTGTCGACCAGCCGGGGCGAAGCCGCCAGCTTCACTATCTGGCCTGGTTGCTCCAATCCCGAGTTCGAGAACTTTATTCCGGTTGACGCTCCTGAAGGGGTCACTTGCGATCCGGATGGCGATGTCAACCGCGGCGTGCTTATTGCATCGTTCGTCAGTGGCGAGGGGGCGTCCGGCAGCCCGGTCGTTCATGACGGCAAAGTCGTCGCCGTCGTCTTCGCCGGGGAGCAGGCCGAACCCAACGTGTCTCGCAGCATCACCAGCGACGCGTTCGAAAGCTGGCTTGACGACATCGTTGCCTCCCAGGGCTGAACGCCCGCAGTTCCAGAGTCGCAGTCGTCTTTCAAAGTGGGCATTTCTACCCTGGCAGGAAGGGCGGCAACGCCCCCTTGTGCCCACTGACCGTGGCCATCCGGCCCTTCTGGTTGTGGACGATGCAACCTCGGACCGCGTTCGGACTACTATGGACCGCAGGCGTAGGACATTGAGTCCCGCAAAGGAGAGATTCTGAACGTTTCTGGCCTCGCTATCGAGGGCCTGGAAGATGTCGTCCAGATTGGGACCGGCGGATCATCGCGTGTTTATCGCGCCCGTCAAACCGCTTTGGACCGGGTAGTGGCCGTCAAGGTCATCAACGCCAGCCAGGATCCAAGCGTCGCTCGGCGGTTCGACCGCGAACGTAAAGCCATGGGAAGGCTTTCCAGCCACGAGGGCATCGTCCCGGTGTACAGCACCGGCGTTACCGGCACCGGAGAGCCCTTCCTGGTCATGCCGTACTATCCCGACGGGTCACTTCAGGACCAGATCGACGCCGGTCCGGTGCCATGGCAAATCGCCGTGCGATATGTGGATGTGGCAGCCGAGACAATCTCCGTAGCCCACGGCGCCGGAATCGTTCACCTTGACATCAAGCCGGCGAACATTCTGTTAACCCCGAGTGGAGCGCCACGCATCGCCGACTTCGGTATAGCCAAGTTGACGTCATCCACTCACACTGCACGCACGACCGGTACGGCATTCACACCTGCCTACAGCGCCCCGGAGACGTTCCTCGACGGCAAGGCAACGCCGGCCGCCGATGTGTACGGCCTTGGAGCCACCCTTTGGGCGCTTCTTGTCGGTCACCCACCGTTCCTGGCCCCTGGTGATGACTCCAACCTCATGGCTGTCATCGGGCGGGTGGTGAACAATCCGACAGGGCAAATCAACCATCTCGCTCCACAGGCCATCTGCGAAGTCGTCTACCGGGCCATGGAAAAGCGGCCACAAGACCGTTTCGCCAGCGCATCGGACTTCTCAGCCGCCCTGAAGCAGGCGTTGAACACATCTCAGGGTGCAGCCGCTGCCACCGCGGTGGCAGCCGCCCCCGCACCTGCGGCCGAAATCGGCAGCAATACACAGGTTTTCGCTCCCAGTGGGCCGGTGGTGGCTTCAGCCCGAACCATGGCACCGGGACCGGCGACCGTGCAGCCCTTTGACGAGCCGGCCCCGGCCTTCGAAATGGCACCGCAGCCTGGCCGCAGCCTCTTGCAGAGCGAAGCCGAGGTCGCCCCGCATGCGGTCTCCTACCGAGAGCCCGTTCAAAAGGCGCCACTGGTGGACCTGGACCGCTTCCGGCTGGGCCCGATACTGGTTGCGCTCATCGCTCTGCTCGGAGTCGGCATGTTGGTGGCATGGGCGCTGAATCGCCCCGCTTCCGACGATGTCGCCGCGGCAGAGTCAGCAACGCCAGCCGCGCCCTCGGCGACTTCAACGTCATCTACAACTATTCCGTCGCTCCAGCCGTCGGTCAACACCCTGGTTGGTAGCGGATTCGGCAACGAGTCAGGCTCGACTGAAGAGTCGACTTCAACGACCGCCACCACCGCTGCTCCGGCAACGACCGAAACAACCGAATCGGAAGAAACAACCTCCACCGAAACAACCGAGACCACGGTGGAGACCACATCGACCGAAACAACTGAAGACACAACTACGACAACCGAGGACACTACGACGACCTCGGAGCCCGACGGTGAGCTTCAGGCTCCTGAAAGCCTGGCCGTACAGTTGGATGGAACGTCTGTACAGCTGACTTGGGAAGCACCCTCATCCGGCCCGGCCCCCGAGACCTATGTGGTGTATCGAGACGGCGAGCCTCTGGCCAACGTTGAAGCCTCCCCCTACACCGATGAGGATGTTCCCCTCGGCGAACATTCGTATCGCATTGGATCGGTCAGTCAGGGACCGGATGCCGTGACAGTCCTGTCAGGTGCTGTGCGCATTGTTGTCGTGGAGCCACCGGTTGAGGACTTCGCAATCACCGTCACAATTCTTCGAGTGACAAGTGGGGCCATCACCCTTGAGATAACCGGCAACCAATGTGTTGCCGCCTATCGGATTGGCTACATGGTGACACCGCAGCCCGGAGAGCCCGGCATTCCTCTGGGACCGATCGTCGAGCAGAATCTCCCCTGCCCGGCTCAGCCGATTCGAATTACCGGGCTTGAGGCTGCGACCTCATATGACATTTCGGTAACGGCACTCAACGAGCAAGGCGAGCAGGCGACGTTCTCACTTCCTGCGCCCGTAGTCACAGAGCCGTAGGCACTCTCGCCGGTCGTCGAACACCGACCTCTGGTACCGTTGGCTCACTTTGTTTGCGTTTACGTTGAGTTCCTGTACAGGCCCTCAAACCTGCCAGTACAGTCGTTTTTGCAGTGCTTATTGAGAACGGGTAGAAGGTGAGTCACTCTATGGGATCAACCACGGCAGACGTCGAATTCTGTGAACACGACGAAGTCCAGGCAGCATGTCTTGAATGTCTGGCAATGCCGAAGAAAGTGGTCCCCAAACCCGCCAGTACTCCTCGGGCCACCAAGAACCCGAGCTCGGCCAACGACAAGATCTCACCCCTGGCCGGCGACCTGGACATGTCGATGCCAGTCCAAGACGTTGACGGCGTCGTCGGCCTTCCTGAGCTGCCGACCCGGGTCTTTCCTCACTATCTGCGTCGAGGAGGATGGATCTACCTTCGAACGGGTGAGAAGCTTCAAGCCAGGGTGAAGGCCGTCAAGGTCGTTTGGCAGGAGGACCGCTCGGACTTGGCCGACCCAGAGCGTCAACTGGGATCGGGAATCGCCATCAAGGTTGACCCGCAGACCTGGGGCCAGGTCGACATACCGCTGGGTAATCTGGCAGATCGCCAACAGGATGGCTTCCGCTATCTGTTGACCAATTCCGACGACTCCGTCACCCATTATCTCGGCGGTCGTCCGGTTGCCGCCGACATCGATCTTCGCTGACGACCCAGCCTGAGGGGCGGCAGGGCCGCTCCCCAGGAACCTATTCGCTGACGTAGCCCGCACGCACAGCCGAGGCTGCTGGCGGCCGTCGTAGGCCGATGCAGCTGTTTCGTCGTACCCCTGCCCCCTTGTGGGGATCGTTGGCGCGTCTGGGCAGCTTGATGCCTATAGAATCATGTTATTGTTGCGTGATTTGGCCGGATGCACATAGCAGCTGATGTAGAGATCACCTGCGCTTCAACACTACTGTTGTGAGAACCGGCTGGCGGAAGGTTCCATAGTGACGACCACTACCAGGTCTGACATTCCCGGCTACGACGTAGTACGTCCACTCGACGAGCTTCGTAACCCGGTGTATGAAGTCCGGCGAATGCCGTCGGAGGACATCTTCGTGGCCAAGGTGGTGGGCCCTGAATACGAACCATACCTGCCGGGCCAACGGAGCAAACTGGGCCGGCGTCTGAGCCGGATCGTTGGAACAACAGTCGGGTGGGTTCGTATCGACGACCATGGCACCACCGCAGACGGCCAACCGTTTGTTATCTCACCGCTGTTCGAACGTGGCAGCCTTGCAGACCGGCTTGACGGTCCTCCAACACCGTGGGCCGAGGCCGTACGGTGGATTTCCGCCGCCGCTCTCTCGCTCGGCAATCTCCACGACGAGGGAATCGCTCTCGGCCGGCTGCGGCCTTCGGCAGTGCTGCTGTCCGACGACGATGAGGCGCTTATCGCCGTCTACGGTCTGGCCAGTCGAAGCTTCGACGATGGGACCTTCCGGTTCGAGGCTCCCGAGGTTCTATCCGGTGGAAACCCTGAGCCAACCAGTGACACCTATTCGCTGGCGCTGATTCTCACTGCGCTGCTGATCGGTCGCACACCGGTGTTCGGCGAGCAGCTGGACGACTACGTTCAGAATCTGGCCGAGTCTTGTCCTGAGTCCGTGAGGGAGGTCATCACCCGGTCACTGAGCCAGGACCCCGACGCCCGCTATCGTTCGGGCACCGATTTCGCCCACGGTCTCAGGGGCATAGCCGAGCAGACGCTGGCAGCGGAATACAGCGAACTCACAGTCACCACTCACTTCAGTGAGAAGATGCTGGCCAACCATATCGCTCGGGCAGAGGCCATATCCAAGCCGCCTAAGCTACCGCAGCGCAACTCCGGAGTGGATCCAGCTGCCCTCACCGCTCACCCCGTCGGTAGCGGCGACGATCCAACGGTAGACCCGGTAGCCGCCACCAGCGACGATGATCCAACGTTCGACCCGGTTACCGCTGATGATACTGCTGGCCCGCTGACCGACCTCTATGAACTGGCTGCGGTCACCATTCAGCTCGATGAGTCCGTGCTCAACGAATCCGTTGGCGTTCCGAGCGAACCGCACCAAGCTCCAATCAAGGCTTCTCCGGACAACGGCATCAGCGCCGAGCAGGCGTTGGCCGAACTCGACGACCTGATTACGTCTTCTCCGGGCCGGGCAGGCGACAACAATGACGGCGAATCCGACTCGACCGCCCCAAATGGCCCAGCCGACACCAAAGCCGCCCCCTCCGACGGTCATCGGGGTACGGATCTGCCGTCAGTGGACCGCCAAGGCCAAGCGAGCCTTCCAGCGGCTAGATCCGACGAGTCCGTTCCGTTCATCGCCTCCCCGTCGGGCAGAGGTGTTTCTCGACCAGGCTCTTCTGACCACTTGCGGGCAGTGGCCGGACGGCTTGAAGGCGTCTGGTACGCCAATCGGCGGACGGTTGCCTCTGCTCTGACCGCGCTGGCCGTAGCCGGCATCGGAGTGGTGGCTGTTCTCTTGGCCTTCCGCAGCTACCAGGACGGGCAAACAGCCGCAGTGGAAGGGGCACCGGTACCTACAACCGAGCCCGTGATCATGGCCAATTTGAACGACGATGTCGTGTTCATTACCGAGCCTCCTCAGACGAACACCACAACCACAACAGCTCCGCCGCGCCGGCGGACAACCACCACAGTCGCCTCATCGACCACCGCCGGTACAAAACCCGTGGACGACAAATCAAAGAAGCCGGTTGACGACGATGACGATGACGACGCCCCTCCAACGACCGCTGACGAGCCCGACGACGTCCCGGAGCTGACCATTCCGCCCGAAATCATTGAAGAGATCGAAGAGCGGGGCAGGGGTCGTAATCGCCGCCCCTAGCCCTACTGGGGATACTAGGTTTCGAATATCGACGTCGTTGTGTTACCAAACCGATACGGAATGATTGTCACTCGACCGTCGGCGTACGGGTAAGATTGATGGGAAGTTCCAGGATTTTGGCGGTACGGATGGTATCTGGGACAATTCTTCCGTCCGGTAACACCTAGCTGAGCCTCAAAGATCGGGGCGTGGCCGATGCGCGGCGGCACGGCCACGCCCTTCTAGGTGGATGGCCCGGCGCCGCTTACCGGCTTTGAGCCCCGTTCCAGATCGGCATGATCTCTCTCTAGGTTCCGTGCTCTGACGTCAACCGACCTTCGGCCGCCTCAAGCTTGGCAACGAAAATCTCCAGTCGTTCCAGTTTCAGATCTTCGTAGCCTCGAACGTCCATGGCCGCTTCTGCCACCGAGGTAGCCCATTCGACCGATCCCGGCTGCAGGCTGGTGGCGATCTGGTCCAGCACATCAATGTACCGCTCGAGGGTGGAGCGCTCGAGGCGGCGAAGTCCGGCATACCCGAAGACGTCAAAAGGGGTTCCGCGGAGGACTTTCCCTCGAGCAAGCGCCTTCATAACGGGTGTAGCCCACCTGGCGTTCAAGCTGATCTTTTCCGACATGCCCAAGGCCTTCAACATTGGCGGGTGAAGACGCCACACCACCTTCGCCTTTGGACCTCCCACAGCTTCGGCCGCAGCCGAGCCCTCGGGCCCAACCAACAGTCGAGCGACCTCGTATTCGTCCTTGTAGGCCATGAGCTTGTGCAGCCCGGCCGCTGCAGCCTCGCTGAACGAACCTGGCCGCCCAACAGCCCTCCGCTCGGCGTCGACCATGCGAGACAGTGTTTGAAGAAAGCGCTGCGCATAGCGCTCGTTTTGGTACCCCACGAGATCGGCAGTCAGCTTCGAGACGTGTTCGGTCGCTTCTGTGGACAGATCGAGCAACACGACCTGCTGCTCGATCTTCGCCGGTAGCGCCGGGACTGAGATCTCGCCCTTGGCCAAATCCGATTGTTCATCCGTCGATTCTTTTTCGGCGATGCTCAAGCCTGCTCGGCTCTCAACATGGTGGGGGTTCTGGTACCAGGCCCGACCTAGACGGAACGACTCCGTGTTGGCCTCGACGGCCACACCGTTGAGGGCGATTGCGCGCTCCATCGATTCGCTCGAAACCGGCAAGCGGCCGGACTGTACCGCCACCCCCAGTAGGAAGATGTTGGCCGTGGCAGCATCACCAAACACGGCGCGGGTAATTCCGGCAGCGTCGACATAGCGGTTCTCGGCAGCCAGAGACGACGCCTCGGCCCGCTGACGAAGCTCGTCTTGACCGGGGTACGCCACCTCCGGTTTGCCGACCATCTCCCCGGTTGGGGTTGGTGTGGCCGAGGCAACTATCACGGTCCGGTCGCTGGACGCCGAGGCCAGTGTCTTGTCTGAGACCCCGACCAGCATGTCAAAGCCCACGATGAGATCGGCTTCCCCCTCACCAATAAGGTTCGAGTCCGAGGCTTCGTCAGCCGACAGCCGTAGATCGCTGACTACGGGGCCTGCTTTCTGTGAAAGTCCGGTTTGATCAAGCCCACGCACCACCCAGCCGTCGAACATGGCTGCGGTTCCCAGGATTTGCGATGCGGTGACCACCCCGGTCCCGCCAATGCCCGCCATCCGGACATTAACCACATCTCGCTCGTTTGCCGCCGGGGCGTGCAGACCACCGACCTCGGCGGATCCGATCAAGTCTTGCAGATCGAGCCGCCGATCCGAAGGTGACGTGCTCGAGTTCTTCTCCTCCACCTCCACTGTCATGAAGCTTGGACAGTCACCTTCAAGGCATGAAAAGTCAAGGTTGCATGATGTCTGGTCAATTGTCGTCTTCGGGCCCAGGTCGGTCGACATGGTGTGGACCGACAGGCAATTGCTGACCTCGCCACAGTCTCCGCAGGCCTCGCAGATGCGGTGGTTGATCACCACTCGCGACGTCGGCTTGACCGCCAAACCTCGCTTGCGTAGCCGCCTGGCCTGGGCGGCACACGCCTGATCGTGGATGAGGAGGGTAACTCCCGGCCGAGTGGCCAGATACTCCTGTGCCTCGACGATTCGGGTCCGCTTCCACACTCTCGTTGGGGTTCCGTTCGGGTTGGCTGGGAGGTCGGTGTCGTGATATCGGTCGGGGTCATCGGTGGTTATCAACACCTCGCTAACGCCGTGGGTCAACGCCAGGCGGGCGATATCGGCGACCTCCAACTGGCCCTCGGGGTCCTGGCCACCGGTCATGGCCACGGTGCCGTTGTAGAGGAGCTTGTAGGTCATCGACACCTTGGCCGCGACAGCCGCCTGAATCGCCAGTTGGCCGGAGTGAAAGAAGGTACCGTCACCAAGATTTTGGATGAAGTGATCGTCCTCCACGAACGACTGCATCCCGATCCACTGGGAACCCTCCGACCCCATGCAGGTGATCCCGGTGACGTCTCCGACCTTCTCTTCGTCCATCAACGTCGCAATACCGCTACACCCGATTCCGGCGCCGATCATGGCACCATCGGGAGCCTTGGTGCCCCAATTGTGGGGACAACCCGAGCAGAAGTAGGGCGTTCGCTGAGTGCTCAACGGGATCAACACCCGCTCACGCTTGACCTTCTCCGGTGCCAACCGGTCGCCGACTCGCTCCGTTAGGTGGTGGCGAAGAACCGGGCTGATCTTGTCGGCTGTGAGGAAGCCGTGCCGAGGTACCCGCCCGGCGTGCTGAGGCTCATCGCTTGACCCGACAACCGAGGGGTGATCGGCTGTCGAGTACAGCAGGTCCTTGATCATCCATTCCAGAGCGGGCCCCTTTTCCTCCAAGACGATGATCTGTGACAGTCCTTGGGCGAACCGGCGGATGGGTTCGCCGGCCAACGGGAACGGCATGGACAGACGCATCAGACGAATGCCGGCCGATGCCAAATCCTCCGGCTCGCCGAGGCCGATGCGCCGCAGCGCCTCAAGTGTCTCCCTGTAGGTGTAACCGGGAGAAACAATCCCGCACCAGGCGTCGGTCGGGTTGACGACCACCTCGTTGAGCCGATTGGCTTCGCTGTACTGTTTCGCCAGCGGGAGACGGACCTCAATGAGTTCCTGCTCCATGTGATTGGTGAACGGGGCAATCAAGTTGCCGTTGGGCTGCACGATCGTGCCGGCGGAACGCGGGCTCCGCTCCCCCAGCTCCGGGATGGCCACCGCCTGAATCGGATCGAGGTCCACCGTTCCTGTTCCGTCGGCGACAGCAGTGACAATCTTGATGGCCGACCAACCACCGGTGAAGCGGGACAGCTCGACGGCGTGGCGGGCTATGGCCAGCACTTCTTGGACGTCGCCGGGATAGAGCACCGGCATCTTGAGGTTCATCAGTGTCATGTCCGATGAAGACGGAAGGGTTGAGCTCTTACATTCGGGATCGTCGCCGACAAGAGCTACGGCGCCGCTCAACGAGCCCGTCCCAGCGAAGGCGGCGTGACGGAGGGCATCGCTGGCCCGGTCGATGCCCGGGGCCTTGCCGTACCACACTCCGACGACGCCGTCGTAGCTTGGACGCTTCATTGTCGGGGCCAGTTGGCTGCCCATCACCGCCGTGGCCGCCAGCTCCTCATTGACGGCCGGCTGAAAGGTGATGGGTAGGTCGGCGACGACTTTCAGCGCCCGAGCCACCTCTTGATCAAACCCGCCCAGCGGCGATCCCTGATAGCCGGATACGAACGCTGCAGTGTTGTGTCCCGCTGCCCTGTCGGCGCGAAGCTGGGCAATGGGAAGGCGGGCCAGCGCCTGCACTCCGCTGAGAAATACCGTCCCGTCGTTGCGGGCGTAGCGATCTGACAGCGAGTAGTTCTCAAGAGTTGTCACGACGTTAAGGGTACTCCTGGCACCAGTACCCAGCCCAAGTCCCGCCCTATCACTGGTGAGCTTTTGGCACTGTGACAGAGCACTGTCTCTTGAGGCATCGTGGCCGGGCGCTGTCTCAGAGCCCGTGAAAGAGCACTGCGGCCGTCTGGCCAGTTGTCTGCCAGCCCGTGCCGATCTGGCCGCGTTCCGGACAGCGAGATACGATCACCCCATCCGACCCGAATGGGTCCTGGGAGAAAAGGAACAGCATGGCTGCCGAACTGGACGCTGATGAACTCAAGAGATTCTCGTTGCGAGTGTGGCAGTACAAGATGGGCGAGGTGGTGTCATTGATGATTCACCTCGGGGATCGTCTCGGTCTCTATCAGGCCATGTCATCTTTGTCCGCCGATGGCCCGTTCTCATCCCAAGAGCTCGCCGATAGCACTGGACTGAACCATCGTCTGCTCTCCGAATGGCTCCTGGGTCAGGCAGCTGCCGGCCTGATCGACCGCTCCGCCGACAACCGCTACGAGTTCGGTCAGGTGCAAGCCGCCGTTCTCGCTGACGAACAACAGTCCATTGTCTTTGCCGGTGGGGCATTCGAGGGTGGCCCCGGTCCGGAAACGGTGGCTGCCTTGGCCGACTCGTTTGTAACGGGAAGAGGCCTCACCTATGAAGAAAAAGGTGAGACTGCGGCCGTTGGCCAGGCCCGTACTTCGGGGCCCCGCCAACGGCTTGAGTTGGAGGGCGTTCTCGGCGAGGTTGGCCTGACTCCCAAGATCGCGGCAGGTGTCAGCGTGGCTGAGATTGGTTGCGGCGCCGGTGTTGGGCTAATTGAGTTGGCCGGGTCGTTTCCGTCTTCGGTGTTCGCCGGATACGACCCTTCAGCGACGGCCATCGCCCTGGGTCGCTCAGCCGTTTCCGATCGTGGCCTGACCAACATGCAGTTCACCGAGGCATTCGCCTCCGACCTGCCAGCCAACCAGTTTGATCTGGTCTTCGCCTTCGACTGTCTACACGACATGCCCCGTCCAGATACCGCCCTGGAGGCCGCTCGGGCCGCCCTCCGTCCCGGCGGCCAGATGTTTATCAAAGAGATGCGGTCGAGCGGACGCTTCGAGACCGACGCCCGAAATCCTCTTCTGGCCATGTTCTACGGGTTCTCCGTCTCGTCCTGTCTGCAATCGGCCATGTCTGAACCCGACAGCCTTGCTCTGGGCACTTTGGGTTTACACCCTGACCGTTTGAACGAGCTGCTGCACAACGCCGGATTCGCCGATGTGCGGATGCACGATTCGGGTGATCCGGCTCACTTGTACTATCTGGCCGGTACGTAGAGCCGGCCGTTCGGACTCAGCGTCGAAGCAACGGTCGGGTCAGGCACGTCGGCCCGCCTTCGCACGGTAGGCAAAGCCGGTCGGCAGCGAATTCGACCACTCGGCAGCCGTGGTGTTCCATCATCTGACGTGTTTTCGGAAACCCGGCAATCGACATCACGTTCCTCGGCGTCAAGGCCAGAACATTCAAGCTCAAACCAAGGCTGGCATCGAACTCATCCGGTGGTGCATCAATCAGCTCGTACCCTCGGTCCGCCATGGACTCGAGCAGCGCTACCGGAACCAACCGACGGTGCACCAAGGCCAAGTCAATATCAAGAGGGTTGACTACCGACAGCAAGTGTAAGCAGGCGTCGGGTCCGTGGTGGTAGGGAAGATCATATACCTCCAGCGAAACGCCTTGGCCGCCCACGATGTCGGCCAATTGGTCGATCCCGTGCTGGTTGGTTCGAAAGCCCCGGCCAACAGCCAGAGTCTCGTTGTCCAGCCACATGAGATCGCCGCCTTCGACTCGTCCCGGGCTGACAATTTCCCCCACGACGGGAATGTGTTCTCTCTTGTAGAAGGCCCGGTGCAGCTCAACCTCACCCAATCGAAGCTCCTTGCCCGGACGGAGCAAAACCGCGCCGGTGCCAATCATGAACGACGGGTCGTAGGTGAAGATGGAGTCGGCCAGTTCATCAGCTTCATCGGACAGCCAGCGCACATCTACTCCTGCTTCCTGCAGTGCCCGGGCGAAGCCATCGAACTGTTCAAGCAACACCTGGTGATCCAAAGGGCCTTGGTAGTGCCAGAGGTCGGGATCAGCTGACAGAATGGCCCCCGGTCTGCGTAGGGCGACGGACCGTAGCGGTGCCACCATTGAGGTGACGCCGTGGGCGGTGGCGTCAGGGCTCTGCTGCACGTTCATTGATCTACTCCTGCGGTACACCAGCTCATTGGGCCGCTGATACTCCGGCGGCCGCCAACATGGCGATTGATGTAGAGGGACTTGCGTATTGGGTTTGGCGTACGGGGGTTGGCGTATAGGGGTTGGAGGCGGCAGGTACTCCGCTGAAGGTAAACGCCCTGGGGCTTAGGCACCAAATCACGACCCCAACCAACCGTTCAATGGACCCAGTGGTGACGGCACTTCTCACTCTGCGCTCAGGTCGGCCGTTTTTCGTGCCGATCCGCATGGTCACACGGGGTCCTCAAGAGGATCTTCGTGAGCTTCCGTGCTGCAACGCAGCTCGACAGTCAAGGATCTGGCGAATGAATCGCATATGGCAAAGACTCATCTGGGTGTCCACCGCACTGGTAGTCACAACCGCAGTAATGCTTGCTGGCCCGTCCCCGGCGGCGGCCGAGCCGGCAGACATCGATATCTCCAAGCTGCAGATGGTCCCAGAGCGAACCTGGGGCGTTTCGGGCCAGAATCCTGCCGATACCCAGACGCAGTCATTGGATGTTCTGGTGTGGGACTTCGCTCAGATCGGCAATCGAGTGTTTGTCGGTGGCGCCTTTCTCAACGTCCAGGAGAGCAAAGACGCTACGCCGATACCTCAGCCATACGTGGCCGCGTTCGATCTTGATACCGGCGACTGGATTGATACATGGCGCCCCAGCCTGGATCGCGTTGTATACGCTCTCGACGTCTCCCCTACCGGTGATCTCCTGGTAGGTGGTGAGTTCGAAGTGGTTAATGGAACCAGCCGAGAAGGTCTGGTGGCTCTGGATCCGATCTCGGGCGAAATCACCTCGTTCGCCGGCTCGGTGGGACGTCCATGGTCCGAGTTTCGGGCCATGGTCCGCGACATCGAGGTGGTCGGTCATCACATCTACGTCGCCGGGAACTTCTCACACATCCTGGGCCCTGATGACACTCGCCAACGGGTCTACAAAGCCGGTCGGTTTCTCGACGGGACAGGAACGATTGATCCGGTCTGGGTGCCGGTGCTCTCGGGCTCCGGGGCCTGGGGTATAGATGTTGATGAGCCGCGCAATGAGGTTGCGCTGGCCGGCTACTTCAGTGCAGTCAACGGCGAACCGAACTCCGGTTACTTCCACATCGTCAATACCGCCAATGGTGGATCGAGCCCAGGTAAGCTCCAGCTTCCCCGTAACTATCCGCCGGCTCAGCCTGAAATGTTCGATGTCACCTTCGGTGCCGGCACCGTCTTCGCCATCGGGGAACAGCACATCGTCCAGGTGCTTCGGGCCGACGATCATCAGATGCTCGGATACCACCACACCGGTGTTGGCAATGACGGATTCGCCTACGGGAGTGGCTTCGCCGGAGGCGCCTTCCAGGTCGGTGAGCGGTTCGGCGACGTGGTGATCGCCGGCTGCCACTGTACGTTCTCCATCCGCAACGGCAAGATCTCTCACTACTCGTCATTTACCGGACAGCGCACCCCGCACCGACTGGCTATGGCCTACGACGCCACCACCGGCGAGCTGATTGAAGACTTCATGCCCGATATCAACAGTCCGCTGGACGGCACCTGGTCCGTCGGCAGCGATACCAACGGGTGCCTTTACCTCGGTGGTGACTTCCACGTGGGTGGTGTGGACAGCGGCCTCAGCCGATGGCTGGGAGGCTTTGGCAAGTTCTGCCCCGAGGAGGAGGAACAAGTCGAAGTCGACACCGACCTGCAACTGATCGAGCCTCGGGCCATCTGGAAGTTCGACGACAATGGCCAGTCGATCACCCCGGAGTGGAAGTCAGTCGACTTCGACGATGACCTGTGGCCCGAAGGCCAAGGGGAGCTTGGGTTCGGCGACGGCGACGAGACAACAATTGTCGAGCCAGGCCACGTGACCTACTACTTCCGACGGAGCTTCGACTTCAGGGGAGAAGCACCCGAACAGCTCCAACTGGAACTCAAGGCCGATGATGGAGCTGTGGTGTATCTCAATGGCCAGGAGCTCCTCCGCAACAACATGCCCGACGGCGTGATTACGTACACCACTGAGGCCTCCGACTGGAAAAGCGGGCTGGAGGAGGGCTTCCAGGTCTTTGACCTTCCGGTAGACGCTCTCGTCGCCGGCCGCAACGTCTTGGCAGTCGAGGTCCACAACTACTGGTCGGGTAACTCCGATCTCGGCTTCGACGTCGAATTGACCGCCGTCGGTATGCCACTCGATGGGCCGCAACCAGAACCCGAGCCCGAGCCGCAACCAGAACCCGAGCCAGAACCCGAGCCCGAACCCGAGCCCGAGCCGCAACCCGAACCCGAACCCGAGCCCCAACCCCG
>JAHDFR010000409.1 GCA_020628065.1 Acidimicrobiales bacterium | reverse complement strand
AGCATCATCTGGAGGCACAGTCATGACCGACTCCAGCATGTACAACTTTGACCAAGTAGAACAGCAGCTGGGCGCATTGGCCCGAACGATGATCGAAGACGACTGGAGCCTCGAGGCCCCACCGCCGGATCTGTTCTCGGCCATCCTGGCCGAAGTCCGAGCCGACGGTGCCGTCGGTCAGACACCACCCCCTGTTCATCGCCAGGCTCCGCCTACCCCGGTCAATCATTTCGAACAGCAGCAAGTCGAGCAGCAGGCGTCGTTTCGCCCGGCCGAACAGTTCGAGCAGCCGGCGCAAGCTCAGTTCCAGCCCCACACCCAGCCGCAGGTGTCTCACCAGCAGCAGTCGGCTCCCTACGTCGAACAGCCGTCAGCCGAGGTGCCGAGTCTTGACGCCCATCGTGAAGCCAAGACCGCTCGGCGATCTGGCCCAACGTGGCTGCTGGCGGCCGCAGCGGTAGCCGTCCTGGCTATCGGTGGGGGTCTACTGGCCAATCAGTTCGGTTCGGATGAACCAGCGGGAGTAACCGTTGCCTCGGCGGCCATCGTCAACGACGAGCTGCCGGTGACCTTCGGTCAGAGTGGCACGGCAGTACTGGTCAACGAAGACGGTGACTTGGTACTCGACATCGATGTGCCCGAACTCCCCGATGCCGGGGAAGCCTTCTATGAGGTCTGGATGATCGACACCAACGTCGAAGGCATGATCTCACTGGGCGTACTCACCGCAGACGGGCGAATTGATGTCCCCGACTCGGTGAACCCCGGCGACTTCCCGGTGGTTGACGTGTCGGTCGAGCCGCTCGACGGTGACCCCACTCACTCCGGTCAGTCAATTCTTCGAGGCGTCCTGGACGTCTAGCTCCAACAACGCAAACCGTTCACCGCCCGGCTCCGTGACTTGATCACGAGTCGGGCGGTGTCGCGTCCGACCACTGACCGCTGGTCAGTCGTCAGTCTCGGGCAGTTCGCCGGTGGTCAGCAACGCCTCAAAGCCGGCCTCGTCGATGACGGGAACTCCTAGTTCCTCCGCCTTGGACAACTTGGAAGCGCCCGGCTCCGCTCCGATAACCAGCGCCGTCGTCTTCTTCGACACAGACCCGGGATTCTTGCCACCTCTGGACTTGATGGCCTCGGCCGCTCCGTCACGACTGAAGCCGTCCAAGGTACCCGACACCACAATGGTCATTCCCACCAGCGTCTGTGGATCCTCCGAACGGGCAGGGCCCTCCAGGTTCAGCCCCGCTTTGCGAAACTTGTCTACCAGCTCGGTTG
>JAHDFR010000408.1 GCA_020628065.1 Acidimicrobiales bacterium | reverse complement strand
AGCATCATCTGGAGGCACAGTCATGACCGACTCCAGCATGTACAACTTTGACCAATTAGAACAGCAGCTGGGCGCATTGGCCCGCACAATGACCGAAGACGACTGGAGCCTTGAGGCGCCACCGGCGGACTTGTTCTCGGCCATCCTGGCCGATGTTCGGGCCGACGGCACGACTGAGCATGCACCACCGCCCGCTCATCGCCAGGCTCCGCCAACCCCGGTCAATCAATTCGAGCAGCGGCAAATCGAGCGGCAACAGTTCGAGCAGCAGGCGTCGTTTCGCCCGACCGAACAGTTCGAGCAGCCGGCGCAAGCTCAGTCCCAGCCCCACACCCAACCACAGGTGTCTCACCAACAGCAGTCGGCTCCCTACATGGAACATCCGTCGGCCGAGGTGTCGAGCCTTGACGCTCGCCGTCAGGCCAAGGCCGCTCGGCGGTCTGGCCCAACGTGGCTGCTGGCGGCCGCAGCGGTAGCCATCTTGGCTGTCGGTGGAGGCCTCCTGGCCACTCAGTTTGGTTCGGATGATCCGGCGGGAGTTACGGTTGCCTCGGCGGCAATCGTCAACGATGAGCTGCCGGTGACCTTTGGTCAGAGTGGCACGGCAGTACTGGTCAACGAAGACGGTGACTTGGTACTCGACATCGATGTGCCCGAACTCCCCGATGCCGGGGAAGCCTTCTATGAGGTCTGGATGATCGACACCAACGTCGAAGGCATGATCTCACTGGGTGTACTCACCGCCGACGGGCGAATTGATGTTCCAGACTCTGTGAACCCCGGCGACTTCCCGGTGGTTGACGTGTCGGTTGAGCCGCTTGACGGCGACCCGACCCACTCCGGCCAGTCGATTCTTCGAGGCGTGCTGGACGTCTCACTTCAACAACGCAAACGGCTCACCGCCCGGCTCCGTGACTATCACGGGTCGGGCGGTGTCGCGTCCGA
Organism: Acidimicrobiales bacterium; assembly: GCA_020628065.1. GTDB lineage: Bacteria > Actinomycetota > Acidimicrobiia > Acidimicrobiales > SZUA-35 > JAHELU01. The sequence continues at coordinate 339 of JAHDFR010000408.1, read as the reverse complement.
GTACTTACTGCTAGTCTTCCGAGCCCGGCAGTTCACCGGTGTCGAGCAGAGACTCAAAGCCGGCCTCGTCAATCACGGGAACTCCCAGTTCCTCGGCCTTGGACAACTTAGAAGCCCCTGGCTCCGCTCCGATAACCAGCGCCGTCGTCTTCTTCGACACCGACCCAGGGTTCTTACCGCCTCTGGACTTGATGGCCTCGGCCGCTCCATCCCGACTGAAGCCGTCCAAGGTCCCCGAGACGACAATGGTCATTCCCACCAGAGTCTGCGGATCTTCCGAGCGAGCAGGGCCCTCCAGGTTCAGCCCCGCTTTGCGAAACTTGTCTACCAGCTCGGTTG
>JAHDFR010000023.1:40645-41910 GCA_020628065.1 Acidimicrobiales bacterium | reverse complement strand
TTGCAGGCCATGACTGGCAGCGATAGCAACAGCAACGGCACGTCAACAAACGGTGAGACCCCCGTCGGATTGAACCGCTACTCTTCGCGAATCACCCAGCCCCCCAGCCAGGGGGCTTCACAGGCAATGCTGTTCGCCACCGGCATGAGCCACGACGACCTCAACAAGGCTCAGGTTGGTATCGCCTCGTGTTGGTACGAGGGCAACCCGTGCAACATGCATCTGGGTGACCTGGCCGACCATGTGAAAACCGGAGTGGTCGAGGCGGACCTGATCGGCATGCGCTTCAACACCATCGGCGTGTCCGACGGCATGTCCATGGGCACCGACGGCATGTCCTACTCACTGCAGAGCCGGGACCTCATCGCCGACTCCATCGAAACCGTGACGGCCGCCCAATGGTACGACGGGCTCGTCACCCTTCCCGGTTGCGACAAGAATATGCCCGGTGTGGCCATGGCCATGGGCCGGCTCAACCGGCCGGCCATCATGGTCTACGGCGGGACCATCAAGCCCGGCTGTGTCACCATCGACGGCGAAGAACAGAAACTCGATGTGGTTTCGGCCTTCCAGAGCTACGGCCAGAAGCTGGCCGGAACCATCACCGAGGAGCAACGTCAGGCGATCGTGGCCAATGCCATCCCCGGTTATGGCGCTTGCGGCGGCATGTACACCGCCAACACCATGGCCACCGCCATCGAGGTGATGGGTCTCAGTCTCCCCTACTCGTCGTGCACGCCGGCCGCCGACCAGGCCAAAGTGGACGAGTGTGTGGCTGCCGGCAAGGCCATGCGCATGCTGTTGGAGAACGACCTCACCCCCCGCAAGATCGTGACCCGGGCGTCGATGGAAAACGCCATGGTCATCAGCGTCGCCCTGGGCGGATCGACCAACGCCGTGCTGCACCTCATCGCCATCGCCCGGGCCTTTGAGATGGAACTGACCATCGATGACTTCCTGGCCACCAGCAACCGGGTCCCGCTGCTGGCCGACCTCAAGCCGTCCGGCAAGTACGTGATGGAGGAACTGCACGAGGTCGGGGGTGTTCCCGGCGTCATGAAGTACCTGCTGGCCGAGGGTTACCTGGATGGTGACCAGATGACGGTCACCGGCAAGACCATCGGTGAGAACCTGACCGAAGTCCCCGACCTTGAGCCCGACCAGGTGGTGGTGGCAAAGATCGAAGCGTCGGTAAAGGCCCGTGGCCACATCAGCATCCTGAGAGGCAACCTGGCCCCCGGCGGAGCAGTCGGCAAAATCACCGG
>JAHDFR010000023.1:30870-40545 GCA_020628065.1 Acidimicrobiales bacterium | reverse complement strand
TCCATCATGCACCTGCTGGGCAACATGTGGTCGTTGTGGATCTTCGGAAACAACATCGAGGACCGCTTAGGCCACGTGAAATACACCGTGTTCTACCTGGTCGGCGGCGTCGTGGCCACCATCGCCCACTACCTGATTCAACCCTCCAGTACCATCCCGGTGGTCGGGGCTTCGGGGGCGATTGCCGCCATCATGGGCGCCTATTTGGTTTGGTTCCCCAACGCGCCGATACGAACGATCGTTTTCTACTTCCTTCGCGACATCACCGCAAAGTGGTTCCTCGGCATCTGGTTCGTGCTGCAGTTCTTCACCGGCGCCAATAGTGGCGTCGCCTGGATGGCCCACGTTGGCGGGTTTGTCTTTGGCGTAGTCATCGGCCTTCTGGTTCGCGGCAGCGAGTTCGGTTCCCGCAATGTCAACCGCTCCGATGATCCGCTCAATTGGGACACCACCGGCGGTGCCGGACACGGTCCTCTCCCCCACCCCTTCGAGAGTCGCCGCAACACCGACACGCTCGGCTACTGAAAGCTTACTGAGCATGATCTGACCGTGTCCCAGATTAGTGGGCACGGTGTGGGGTCGGGCGGCTTGGGAATAAAGCCGGTTCGTCGCAACGTTACAACTTCTACTTACTTGTAATCGTGATTACAAATCCTAAATCAGGGCTTGTGATCTGAACGGAGTTGCCATGTCCGCCACTGACGCACCCGACACGCCCAGGGCCGGAGACGGAGTTTCCGAATCCGACTCAGCAACCGGTACAACGCCAACAGAGGTACAAACCTTCCCGGTTCTACCGATTCCCGACGGTGTCATCTTCCCTGAGATGGTCCTCACCGTCACCCTGCAATCACCGGAGGCCAAGCGGCTTCTCAACGCCCTCTACATGGGCACGACCGACGCAACCACTGACGGCAGCGGAGACAAAACCATTCTTCTGGTGCCCAAGAACGACGGCCAGTTCGCCAGCGTCGGAGTCACCGCCACCATCGTGGGGCGAGACAAATTGCCCGACGGGTCCCCCATGGTTACTCTCCGCGCCCACAATCGGGCCGTGATCAAGGTTGCCGTTCCCGGCCGACCGGGTCCAGTCTCCAACGGCGTGCTGTGGGTTGAGGCCGAGGTCATCAAGGAAGCCACACTCGACCGGAACCAGCCTTCCAACACCCTGGCACTGGCCACCCGCTACCGAGCGGCGGCCAAGGCTCTGCTGGAGCGCGTTGGCGGAGCCCGGGCCCAGGGCGCCGTCCCCTCCCTGGACCGCCCGGGAATTCTGGCCGACTCCATCGCCTACTGGCCGGAGTTGGCTCACGAGCAACGCATCGAACTGCTGGAGACACTCGATATCGATCAGCGTCTGGAGATGGCCACCAACTGGGCCAAGTCGGCCCTGGCCGAAGTCGAGATGCGGGAGAAGATTCAGGAGAACGTCACCAAGGGCCTGGAGGACAGCCAAAAAGAAGCCATTCTTCGCCGGCAAATGGCGGCTATTCAGGACGAGTTGGGTGACGGCCAAGGCGACGCGGTAACCGAGTTCAGGGCCAAGCTGGACGAACTGGTTTCCAATCAATCGATCACCGAGTCGGTGGCGGAAGCCATCGGCAGTGAAATCGACCGCCTGGAACGCACCGGTGGGGAGTCCATGGAGTCCAACTGGATCCGTACCTGGCTCGACACCGTCTTTGACATCCCGTGGGCCGAACGGTCTCCGGATCGCATCGATCTGACCGAGGCCCGGTCGATACTCGACGCCGACCACACCGCTTTGGACGAGGTCAAGGAGCGACTCATTGAATACCTGGCCGTCCGCCGCCTGCGAGCCGAACGAAACGCATCGGACGAAGCCAACCAGGCCCCAACAGGAAATGCTCCGGCAGGAGACACCCCGGCTGACGGCCCCGCCACAGTAGACGGGGCACCCCGACCCCGAGGTCGGAGGCAAAGCGGCGCCATCTTGGCCCTCGTCGGCCCTCCGGGCGTGGGCAAGACGTCGCTGGGCGAGTCGGTTGCCTCGGCGCTCGGCCGATCGTTCGTTCGCATGGCCCTCGGCGGGATCCGGGACGAAGCCGAGATCAGAGGTCATCGCCGAACCTACGTCGGCGCTCGACCCGGTCGCCTGGTGAAAGCCCTGACCGAGGCCGGGTCGATGAACCCAGTGGTGCTTCTGGACGAGATCGACAAGGTCTCGGGAGGCTGGCAGGGCGACCCGTCGGCCGCACTGCTTGAAGTATTGGACCCGGCCCAGAACCACTCGTTCCGTGACAACTACCTGGAGTTCGAGTTGGACCTGTCCGACGTCGTGTTCCTGGCTACGGCCAACACGTTGGAGACCATCCCCGGCCCGCTCCTCGACCGTCTTGAGGTCATCAACCTTGACGGCTACACCGAGGCCGAAAAGGTCACAATCGCCCGAGATCATCTGCTGCCCAAGCTGATCGGCGGGAATGGCCTGCGGGACGGCGAGGTCGACGTTCCGGACGACACGCTGGCCGCCGTTGTATCCCGATACACCCGAGAGGCCGGTGTCCGAAACCTGCAGCGTCGCTTGGACAAGATCATGCGCAAGACTGCGGTCACCATCAGCGACATCGAGTCCGGGCAATCGGACCGTGACCTACCGATCACGGTGAACGTCGATGATCTCACCGACCTTTTGGGCAAACCAATACCGACCGAGGACACCAAGGACCGGATCGACCGGCCGGGCATCGCCACCGGTTTGGCCGTCACCGGCGCCGGGGGTGACGTGCTCTTCGTGGAGACGGCCCTCATCGACGGCGATGGCGACCCGATCCTCACCGGCCAATTGGGCGATGTTATGAAAGAGTCGGCCACTATTGTGTCGTCGCTGGTGTCGATGTTATTGGCCGGCGGCCAGTACTCGGCCAAAGGATCCACCCCCCCTCCCGGCGTGCCTGACGGCAAACGGCTCCACGTCCACTTCCCGGCCGGGGCGGTACCCAAAGACGGGCCATCGGCCGGCATCACCATGACCACGGCTCTGGTCAGCCTGTTGACCGGCCGTCAGGTCCGCTCCGATGTGGCCATGACCGGTGAGATCACCCTGCAGGGCAAGGTGCTACCGATCGGTGGGGTGAAACAGAAGGTGCTGGCCGCCCACCGTGAGGGCATCAGGACGGTACTGCTCCCGCAGGGCAACGCCCAGGATGTTGACGACATCCCTGATGACGTCAGAGAACTGATCGACGTGCGACTGGTCTCCACCATCGACGAGGTGTTGGCGGTAGCCCTGGAAGCGTGACCGGGGTTGAGCGGCGAGAGTTCCGGGCGAACGCACCGCACCCTCGTCGACCGACCAGCCCCACCAGCTCAACCGAATTCGGACGCAGGACGCGTCGGTCTGCGTACGCTTGGTCACGTGAACGGTGAGCGCGACCTGGGCCGGATTGTCGAAGCGATGCAAATCGAACAGCGGCCGGGCGAGTTCGTGTACGCCACCGCCTCATCGTGGCCGACGGATCCGTCAGATATTCACGCCGTCATCGTCGAAGACGAAGGGATCGGCGTAGTGACGACGGTTGCTGAAGCCAAGCGGCGGGGCTGGGCATTCGAGTTTCCGGCGGCATGGCTTACCGTATCGGTCCACACCGCTCTGGACGGCGTGGGGTTGACCACAGCGCTATCTCGAGTCCTGTCCGATATCGGAGTGCCATGTAACGTGCTAGCCGGTCCTCGTCACGATCATCTTCTGGTTCCGACCGAGCGGGCCGGCGAAGCTATCGCCGCCCTGGAGGCGATGTCGACCGTCGGGCCGTGATCGGCCACGACGACCGTCAATCGAAAGACACTCACCAAAACCAATCGAAAAAGCAATCAATCGAAAAGACGGTGGGCCGGAGACACTACGTCTCCGGCCCATTGAGGTTGTGAGGATTTGAGGTTGTCGGTGTACTTGTCCGCTGACCGCCTGGCCGAAGCCGGCGGGACTTGACGTCAGCCGTCAACTCGACGGACGCTGATGGAACCGATGTCCAGATCAAGGTCGAGCTCCACAACAGGATCACCGTTGCCGACCCGCAGACTGGGTGAGATGCCGTCAGAGGAGTGACCCAGAGCGGAGATTTCGCCCAGATCGAGATCGGCCTCGACCCGCACATCGAGATCCTCGGGTAGGAGGACCACGATTTCGCCCAGATCGCTGCTGATATCGACTTCCACCGGGGTGTCGTAGGCGTCGAATGCGGCAACATCAAGTGCGGACATGTCGACCGTAAGGCTGCCAATACCGTGGTCGACCGGCACCAGAAGCTCCTCGACGCTGGTCACCTCGACAATACGGTCATCAACGTCATCGCTGCTCACCTCAATCGAGCCATCGGCGAAGACGGCCAGCGCAATCACCGAAGCCAGAATCAGCAGCGGCAACACGATGAACAGCAACGGGAACACCAACAGAGGCCAGATGCGGCGACGCTTGCGAGAAACCGGCTGCGGTGCCGGGTAACCGGCATACTCGCCACCCACCGGTGGAGGCGTCGTCGGAGGCCCCGAGCCACCGCCGTAGCCGGTGCCACCGCTGTAAGAAGAAACGAACGGCTCGTCGTCACCATGAGCTCCGGTGGCCCCGGTGCCACCGGTCGGTGCTCCGACCGGGCCAGGCGCCGGTCCGGCATCGCTCAACTGACCCTCGGGCGTCGGTTTCTGAGTGAACATCCAGACTCCTGCGCCAATAAGGCCGAGAGCAATCAGGACCTGAGATCCCGATCCTCCGGTGGCGAAAGCCGCCACCAGGACACCGAAGCCGACCAACCCGAGCGCAATCTGACGATTATCCAAACCGGCCCGGGTTCCCCCTTTTGGGGGTGTCGGAGGCCAGTACTCGGCTCGGGGGATCAACAACCAAGCCAGGAAGTAGAGCAGAATGCCGAAACCGGTGAACAGCACGAATGCGACGAACAGGAGCCGCACAAGCACAGTGTCAACGCCGTAATAGTGGGCGACGCCGGAGGCAACACCACCAAGACGGGAATACGGGTCACGCACCAGACGCCGCGGACCAACCGGGGCCGGCGGAACCTGGGCTCCGGTGTCACCGTAAGTGTGGTCGCCGGTTTCCGGCTTGTACGTCTCGAACGGTTCGTCGTCCGGGGTGCCGGTTTCCTGTTGTTCCTGGGTGGCAGTGGCCGTAGCCGTCGAAGCGGCAATGGCCAGTGTTTCAGTCTCACCAGCCTCGACCGAGAGCTCCTCGGCAGCTGACTCGAATGGGTTTTCGGGAGACGGGGGCGATTGAATCGAATCGGAGTCGGCCTCTCCCACGGGGCCGTTCTCAAACTCGTTGGTTTCTTGACTCATGTTTCGATCATCCCCCCAAACGACAAATACCGAAATTGGGACTTTCCCTGACCATACCCTGACCCTGATCTGAGGGCTAAGGGTCCGAATCAGGGGCCTATCGGGGTTAGCCCTGATGCGATACCGGCGGGATTCTGCGATCATTGATGCAATGACCGGTCCGCAGACAACAACACCCGCCCGGAGCGGGGCCAACAGCTGGTCCTCCGCCGGTCAACGGCCGGGCGGAGATGAAGCCCCGATGCCTCCCGCTCCAACCTCGCGCTGGCAGGTCCCCCCGTTGGATCCGGAGAACCGGATGCTCGGCGGTGTGGCCGCCGCCCTGGGTAGGGAACTCGGGGTCGATGAGGTTGCGGTTCGTGCGGCACTGGTCATCGCAGCACTGTCGGGCGGCTGGGGCCTGGTGTTCTACGGTTTCGCCTGGGTATTGATGTCCCGCTCGCCGTTGACGGCCGACGAGTACCTGCCTCAACCGAAAGCCAGTTCGGTCAACCAACGCTACATCGCCCTATTTGCCATCGTCACCGGGGTAACGCTGCTGCTGCGCACGCTGGGCTTCTGGTTCATCGACTGGATCGTGCTGCCCGCCGGCTTTGTTCTCGTGGGCGCCCTCATCGCTTGGAGCCGGGGCCAGGACGAGTCGGGTGAGCCCACCTCGCTCCGGGTATTGGCCGGCGTTATCGTTGCCGTGGGCGGGTTGATCGCCATGGCCGTCATCAACTTGTCGGCTACCGCCACCATCCAGGTTCTCAGCGTTACCGCCGTCATTCTGGCCGGGGTGGCCCTCATCGTGGGGCCGTCACTGTTCCGCATAGGATCCGAACTGGACGAGGAACGTCAGCAACGGGTCCGGGCCGACGAGCGGGCCCGAGTGGCCGCCCACCTTCACGACTCGGTGCTTCAGACCCTGATGTTGATCCAGAAACACGCCGACGACCCCGATCGAACAGCCCGAATCGCCCGTCAACAGGAGCGGGATCTACGGTCCTGGTTGTACGATCCCAAGGCTCAGCTGCCTGGTGCTCAACGATTGGGTCCGGCGCTGGAGGCGGCAGCGGGCAAGGTCGAACAGAACTACGGTCTACGAATTGAGGTCATAACCGTTGGTGACAACCAGGATCTGGAGCCCGATGTGGTTGAGGCGTTGGCGGCGGCCGCAGCGGAAGCCATGAACAACGCAGCCAAGCATTCGGGGTCGGAGACGATTGACGTGTTCGCTGAACGCTCGGCGTCGGAGATCGAGGTGTTTGTCCGGGACAACGGCACGGGGTTCGACGTCGACGACGTCGCTTCGGACAGAATGGGTATTCGAGAATCCATCGTCGGGCGACTGGAACGTCTGGGAGGCAGCGCCCGAGTCGAGTCACAGCCCGGAGCGGGCACAGAAGTGGAGTTGACGCGCCCCTACCCTGCGACCGCAGCCACCGGGGCCGGCGTCGGGCCCGACGCCGGCGTTACCTCCGACCTCCATGGGATGAACCCTCCTACCCCGACAACAGATTTGGAGACAGAGCAGTGATACGTGTTGCCGTCATCGATGACCATGCCATGGTGCGGGCCGGTGTTCGGGGGGAGTTGGAGCGGGCCTTTGAGATCGTCGGTGAGGCGGCCAGCGTGGCCGAGGCGGTCGACCTCATTGTTCGGACCAAGCCCGATGTCGTCGTATGCGATGTCCATCTCCCAGATGGGACGGCGGCCGACGTCATCGCCAAAGCAGTGGCCCAAGGGGTCAACTCGAAATTCCTGGCACTCTCGGTCTCCGACGCCGCCACCGACGTCATCAACGTCATCCGCAGCGGGGCCCGAGGCTACGTGACCAAAGCAATCGAGGGTGACGACCTCATCGATGCCGTCAACAGGGTAAGTGGAGGTGACGCCGTGTTCTCACCTCGATTGGCCGGCTTCGTCCTTGATGCCTTCTCGGCCGAACTTGAAACCTCGACCAACCCGGAACTGGACGAACTGACGGTACGGGAGCAGGAGGTCATGCGCCTGCTGGCCAGAGGCTACGCCTACAAAGAAATTGCTCGAAGACTGTCGATCTCCATCAAGACGGTGGAGAGTCACGCGTCGGCGGTGCTACGCAAACTGCAACTGTCGAGTCGCAACGAACTGGCGGCCTGGGCCGCCAACCGCCGCCTGGTCTAGCTTCTTTGCCGACCGGCGGCTACTGCGGTGGGGTGGCCGGGAACGTCTGAACCGCTATGCCGTCGCCCATCGGCAGACTGCGGACGTTGTACATCACGTCGGTGACAACCGGGACGGCCTCTTCCACCACACCATGGTGATGGGTCCATTCCCGCCGCCAGTTTGGTTCCCCCTGCTGGAATCCCAGGGCCTGCAAACGCTCAAGCGCCGGGCCAGGCATTTGAAAACCTTCAGGCAGGCTGTTGTTGCCCTGAACCTCCAGCGTGAGCGAACCACGATCGGTCATCCATTGGAGATAGGTGCCTGATCGGACATGTTCGATCACACCGACCATCGGCCACGGAGCGGCCATATGCTCGCTCAACAACGCCACTAAATGCATCTCCAGCTCGTTGGGCCGGGGCAGCTGGAACTTGGTGGTGCGCTCAACGCCAACCGCGGAGGGAACGAGCTCCCCCAACTGGGGATCGAAGACAACCAGGTTGCGGCCTCGAACCGTTGACTCCAGAAGATGAGCTGCGTCTTCGGCCCGCTGATCGTCGACGCGAACGTAAAAGATCGACTCGTTGGCCTGATCCATCAGCGGAGAGTCGATCCAGGGACTGTCCAAACCGCCGGGTCGACCTCGCTCGGGGCAGACCGACGTGAGTTCCATTACGTAGTCGTGCAACACGGGAACCGGGTCATGGTGCCCCGGAGAGGTCGAATTTTTTGTGCGTTTGAACTCAGAGGCGGCGTGAGCGTTGGACAGGGGATGTGCACCAACCCAAACGACGAAGTCGTAACTCACTACGCCTTCCTGAAGATTGCTTTTTTGGTAATCCATTGAGAGCGACTCACTATGCCACCTGCGGTTGTTGTGACGAACCGTATCTTGATGCCTGCCTCAAGTACTAGTGCGTCTGGCGAAACGAGGGATAAATGGAGTTACTCCGCCACCCGCAACTGCGTTGACCCTATCTTTTCGTCGTTTGCCCGCCATGTCAACGATTGTTGGATGATCGCCGTGTCAGCGATCATCCAGCCATGACATCATCAGGCCTCGAAGTCGGTCCATGCCCACGCCGGTGCGGGAGCTGACCCAAACGGGATCACGGACCTCCAGGTCGCACCCGGCGGCCAGTTCCCGCTTGCGCTTGTCCCGTTTGGAGGACTTCACCTTGTCGTGTTTTGTCGCCACCACCGTGTGCGGTAGCCCGTTGGCCCGCAGCCAGTCCAGCATCTGCACATCAAGCTTGGTCGGACCGATGGCTCCGTCCACCAGCACGATGATCATCGCCAAATTTTCCCGCTCAAGCAGATACCGCTCAATCATGGTTTGCCAGTCGGCTCGCATCTGTTTGGAGGTTGCGGCATAGCCGTAGCCGGGAAGATCCATGACCGAAGCCTTAAGCCGTGACGGGCGTTGCTCTGGGCTTTGTTTGGGGTCGACCAACGTGAACAGATTGAGAAGCCGGGTGCGGCCGGGGGTGTTGGAAACGTGGGCCAGCTTCTTGCGATTGGACAGCGCATTGACAAGCGACGACTTGCCCACGTTCGAACGGCCGACGATAGCCACCTCGGCGTCGGTGTCGGGGAGAGCTTCCACTCGGTCTCCCGACAGGACAAACTCAAGTTGTATGGGCTTGGGCATCAGTGCACGCTCGGTCGAGTGTCGGAGGGATCCTGGTATCGGTACGTCTTGGAACGACGTTGGGTCGGGCCGACATTCCGCTATCTCACCGTGGGGGTCGCCGAGTAGATCTGGCCGGCGACCCCGTTGACCTGTGTTGACGGTATCCCGTTTAGCGGACGCCAGGTCACAAGATCCCGACTGATGTCGTCAACCGTCTGACAGCCGCTAAGCGCCATGGCCCGACGCATACCTTCTGTCAGAAAGTCGAGCACGTGGTCGACGCCGGCTTCGCCGCCGGCTCCCAGGGCGTACAGGTAGGCCCGGCCGACCATAACGGCATCAGCACCCAGGGCCAGCGCTTTTACGATGTCGCTTCCCCGCCGAACGCCGCCGTCGGCAATGATCGAGATCTGCCCGCCGACTACTTGAGCCACCGGTTCGATCAGCTCGACAATGGCCGGAGCATCGTCCAATTGTCGGCCACCGTGATTGGACAGGGCGATGCCTTCCACCCCGCTCTCGACCGCCAGCTTGGCGTCTTCGACGGTCTGAATGCCTTTGATGATGATCGGACCATCCCACACCGATCGCAACCACTC
>JAHDFR010000023.1:28102-30770 GCA_020628065.1 Acidimicrobiales bacterium | reverse complement strand
GGCAACGTCATCCCCAGGCGAACATCGCGCTCTCGCCGGCCAAGGATGGCGGTATCTACGGTAAGCCAGAGCGCTTCGTAACCTTCCGCTGCCGCCCGGTCGATCATGTCTTTAACCAGCCCCCGGTCCTTCCAGGTGTAGACCTGAAACCACTTCGGTCCCGATGACACCGCCGCCACCTCTTCGATGGAACGGGTGGACAGCGTCGACAGACCGTAGGGAATATCACGGCGGGCGGCCGATCGGGCAACCGCCAGTTCCCCCTGAGGGTCGGCGATACGGGTGAACCCGGTGGGGGCAAGGATCATCGGAAGCGGCCGACGTTTACCGAACAAAACGGTCGACGTGTCAATATCGGACACGTCTCGAAGCACTCGGGGCCGGAACTCCAACCGTGAGTAACCATCGCTGTTACGGAAGAGGGTCCGCTCGTCCTCCGCTCCGCCGTCGATGTAGTGGAACACACCGGCCGGCAGTCGCTTCTTGGCGATCAGGCGTAGATCGTCCACCGAAGCCGAACGAGACAGCCGCCTTTTGGTGCTGTTGAATTCCGGCCGACGAAACCGGGCCACCGCCCGGAAGGACTCAAGAAACCCCATGGCCTTCATGCTACCGTCCGCCGCTTGAGCGGTTCCATGCCGGTCGGCAGCTCGACGGTGGAGCCGGGTCGCTATCGGCCGCTGGCCGTCTTACGTTGCCTTCGAGTAAGCGCCCCGTTGGTGACCGGAAAGCCGGGTTCGGCCGACGACACTCCCTTGCCCGAGGCAGTGCCCGACGCGGCGACCGACGCGGTGCCCGACGCAGCGTTCGCAGCAGTACCCGAAACCGGTTGCGACGGATCGGCCTCCGTGGACATGATTCGCTTGATTTCGCCGGTGCTTCGATTGACGACATCGGACAGGGACCAATCTCGCCGGTCACGACTGATACCAAGTCGCTCACCGAACAGGTAATTGACAGCTCCCCCGATCAGCAGCACCTGGGCCGCCAGCCACATCCAGGTAAGGGCCAACAGACCGGCACCGACGGCGGCCCGAATCTCGTTGGCGCCTTCGGCTCGCTGGGTGAGGTCGACATAGCGACTGAAACCCAAGGTCAACACCCACCACAACAGGGCGGCCACCACCGCACCGGGCAGGTCGTAGGCCCAACTGTTCCTGGTTCCGGGTCCGAAGTGGTATACCACCGAGGCCCAAAGGATCAGTACGGCCACAGCCATCAACAGCCGAAGCGTGTCGATGAATGCGGCGTCCCCCAACGGCTGCCACAGGAACTGGTCCAAAACGATCAGCGGTATCGGCACCAGCACACTGCCGATTCCGAGTATGACGGCCACCACCCGGGTCACGTACCACGGTCGACGCTCGTCGGCGGCAACATCGTAAATGTCTTCCAGGGCTCGAATGAGTCCGGCGAACCCGCGGCTGATGGACCAAAACATGATGGCAACCGACACGGTCAACAGCCCAGGGCTGGAACGTTCGAACAGACTGGCCACCGTGGCCTGAATCTCACCGCTCTCGTCGGTGAGCACCCGTTCAATGAACAGCGTGACTTCGCCTTCGATCCGGCTCTGTAGCTCAACGTCGTCAGCCGACAGTCGCTGGGTGACGAATCCGAACAGCCGGTCGATCGGGCCCAGAGCGGCCAAGAGGGCGAGAACTGTGGCCGGGAGAGAGATGATCAACCAAAAGGTGACGCTGGCCGCCAGGTCGCCAATGCGCCCGTAATACCACCGCTTCCCTACATCCCAGACGAAGCGACCTGCTGAAGAAATCCAGCCAAAAGGCCCTCTACTCACGGCTCTAAGGGTACGCCATATCAATCGAGGACACTGCGCATCGCACATTTCCCCAGACCTGGGCCCACCCACACCGGGCCGCCACGTCACAGCTGGCACAAATTGTGCTGGCGGCACGGAGTCAACTGATTGGCCCGGCCCGCTGGCGACTAGAGTCGACCTCGATGAGCAATGAGCCAACGTCGCCCTTCACCAACCGGACCGCCGGTGAAGCGTTCCTGGTCGACCCGCCCGGCGGTGAGCAAGGCCAGGGTGTGCTGGTACTGCACTCCTGGTGGGGTCTAAACCACTGGGTGAGAGAGTTCTGTCGACGGCTGGCCGGCGAGGGCTACACCGTTCTGGCCCCCGACATGATGGACGGGGTCCAGCCGGCCACCGCAGCCGAAGGCGAGGCGGTTTTGGCCGGCATCAACGCCGACGAACTATCCGGTCTCGTCATCTCGTCGGCCCACACCCTGCGGGCGGCGTCAGCCGACGCGGCCAAACCCATCGGCGTCATCGGATTCTCCATGGGCGCCTCGCTGGCCATGTGGCTGTCAGCCAGACTCCCCGACGCAGTACGGGCGGTTGTCAGCTTCTACGGCGCCCAGTCGATTGACTTCGATGAGGCCACAGCGGTCTACCAGGGTCACTTCGGATCCGATGACCATATGGTCAGCGAAGAAGATCGAGTAGTTACCGAATCCTTTATCCGTCTCGGCGGCCGAGACACCGAATTCCACCTCTACCCCGGCAGCCGCCACTGGTTCTTCGAAGAAGGCGACCACTACGACGCAGAAGCAGCTGAGCTGGCCTGGGATCGCACCAGGGAGTTCCTCCAGCGGCAGCTCAACTCGGTCAACTGAGGCCGTTCGAACCGGCTGCTCA
>JAHDFR010000023.1:22328-28002 GCA_020628065.1 Acidimicrobiales bacterium | reverse complement strand
TCGGTCAACTGAGGCCGTTCGAACCGGCTGCTCAGCCCAGGGCGATGAACAACGAGGCGGCCAGGAGCAGGACCGAAAACCCCACACCGACAAGACGCGACGACGTCTCACCCATGCCGGTTCGCTGAGGTAGCCAGGTCAAGATCGCTCCGGCGATGAACCCGGCCACGATGCCACCGAAGTGCCCCCAGAATGAGATACCCGGGAAGATCAGGGGCAGCGCCAGGTTGATGAGAAGAATGGCCGACAGAGATGTTCGAAAGATGTTGATGCCCCGTGCCCACAGCACCGCCGACAGCCCACCGGCCAGACCCAACACCGCTCCCGAGGCACCCAACGTCGGTTGACCGAAATTGAACGCCAGCACGGCCATCGATCCACCCAGCAGACCGGCCAAATAGATGATGCCGAACTTCACCGAGCCGAGGCCCTTCTCCAGGTTCGGTCCAAAGATCCATAATGCGTACATGTTGAATCCGAGATGCATGAGACCCGAGTGGAGGAAGCCTGACGTGACGATCCTCCACAGCTCACCGTCCTGAACCCGAGGGCCGAAAAGCCACCCCAACTCGGTGATCAAATCCTGGCTGAAGATCTGAGCCACGAAGGCCACAACATTCACCGCGATCAGCGCCGTGGTCAACGGCGGGCGTCGATCAAGAACATCTTGGGCTCGATAGACGGTCTGACTGTGCTGAGCCACGCACTCCGGACAGTGAAAGCCGATTGACGCCGGAGTCATACAGTCGGTGCAGATCGGCCGCTCGCATCGCTGGCAGGCGACGGCCGCCTTGTTGTCCGGATGCCGGTAGCAGGTCGATGTCTCGTCCAACACCGCCTCCACGGTAGCGATCGACCGGTAAAGAACACCTATGGACGGCGCAGTTGCCCTTCGACCACCAGCGTTCAATGACGGTCAGCGACACGCAGTGGCCGTGTACTTCCCGCCACCCCCTACAGTGGGAGCTTCTGTGGAAGCGAGCGGACGGTCGGCCGGGAAGATGAGTGCACTGCTCCGGTCACCTCATGACCGCGACATCGCCAGACTGGCGGTACCGGCGTTGGGTACGTTGGTGGCCGAGCCGCTGTACGTTCTGGCCGACACCGCCATCGTCGGACGTCTCGGTACCGAGCAACTGGCCGGACTGGCATTGGCCTCCACCGTGTTGTTGACCGTGCACTCCGCTCTCATCTTTCTTGCCTACGGCACCACATCAACCGTAGCCAGACTGATCGGGGCCGAACGAGGACGGGAGGCCGCCAGCCAATCAATCCAGGGCCTGTGGTTGGCCATCATCCTGGGGGTGGCCGGCTCAATACTGATGGCGGTGTTCGCCGAGCCTCTGCTCCGGCTGCTCGGCGGCCAGGGCCCGACGTTGACCGCCGGACTCACCTACCTACGAATAAGCCTGATCGGTTTCCCGTTCCTACTCATCATGTTGGCCGGAGCCGGTGCCTTCAACGGTCGCCAAGACACCAGGACTCCCCTGGTTATCGCCGTCAGCGGGGCGATGGCCAATCTGGTCATCGAGCTCATCCTGATACCAGGCATGGGCTACGGCATCGGAGCATCGGCCCTATCAACGGTCATCGCTCAGGTCGGTACCGGAGTGGCCTATATCTGGCTGGTGGCCGGATGGGCTCGGGCCGAGCAGCTGTCGGTACTGCCGGCTCCAGCAGCACTGGCCACTTTGGCATGGGCCGGGCGAGCCCTGGTCCTTCGAGCGGTTGCCCTACGGGGCTCGTTCACATTGGCGGCGGCCGTTGCCGCCCGCATCAGCGTGCCGGCGCTGGCCGCTCACCAAATCGGGATCCAGCTGTGGTCAACACTGGCTCTGGCGCTGGATGCGGTGGCCATCGCCGGTCAAGCCTTGACCGGCAAATGGCTGGGTGCCGGAGATGGGGCGCGAGCACGCCAGGCTGCCGCTCGAATGCTTCAACTGGATGTGGGAGTTGGCGCCGCCGCCACCGTGGCCATCCTTGCCGCCCGCCCATGGCTTGGACGTCTATTCACCGCCGACCCTGAAGTGATTGCCCTGACGGCCACTGTCTTGTTGTGGGTGGCGGTAACGCAGCCACTCAACGGATACGTGTTTGCTCTCGACGGCATCCTCATCGGAGCCGGGGATATGCGCTACCTGGGGCGAACGATGGCCGCGGCGGCAGCCGTGTTCGCCGTCATGGCCGTTTGGCTGTTCCGAACCGACGCCGGCCTCAACGCGCTGTGGGTGACGCTGACCGTGTTCATGGTTCTGCGAGCAGTCGCTCTCTGGTACCGGTGGAGGACAGACGCCTGGCTGGTTTTGGGTTCCACCGACAGCTGAACACCGCGCTGAGAGCGGCGCCGGACACCTACGGATCAACCACGCCGGAGTCGGGATCGGTACCGGCGGAGCCTGTTGGATCATCAGGGTCAGATCCATCGCTTGACTGCCCGTTGCCGGTTTGCGAGCCACCACCGTCTTCGGTGTCACTGTCTTCGGTGTCACTGTCTTCGGTGTCACTGTCTTCGGTGTCACTGTCATCGTCGCCACCGGTGACAGCATCACTCTTGTCATCAAGCTCGGGGTCGGCCTCACCGTTCGACTGTTCATCCGAATCGGCGCTGTCGACAACGGTCTCCTCAACCGTGATACCGACGATGATCGGAAGCGTCGGTTCTCCGGGTAAAGCGCCATCGGCAATGTGGAAACGGATCTGGCGAACGACGCCACCACTGCCATCGACCCGGCCGGCGGACCCCTCGCTCTGGCTCCGGCCCGTCGAGGCGCCACTACCCAAGTCAGCGCCAGTGGCATCACCGGGGCTGGTACCACCGCTGTTCGAACCCTCAGCCGACAGGTCGGCGGCCGAGCCGACCGGGTCGAGATCGTCCGCTATCGGCACCACAAACGACGGCAGCGCACCGAAGTGGCTGAGGTTGGCCCGTCGAATAGCAGCGTCGTCGGAGCCGCCACCGACCAACAACTCGTTGGCCTGCCACTGAGACACATCGTAGAAGTCGGTAAAGCTAACCGAGCCGGCTTGAGGCATGTTCCGCACGTTGTTCCAGGCGAACACGGTGAGCAGACGGTCGGGGGTAAATCGGTTTTCGGCGGCGATCGGCCGCAGAATGTTGCCCATTGTGAGGCGATCGCCAAACAGCTCCGGTTGTGCGGCCGCCGTCAACGGCGCCGATGAGGTCGACTGGATGGAGAGCACCGACCGAGCCCAACGCTGAAGTTCAACCGAGCTCAACTCGGGCACGGCCATCAAATACTGGGCCGCGACCCACCCTTCGGTTCCGTCGGAGGCGCTAACCAACCACCAGACGACATCATCTATCACTTCGGCCGGAACTGAAGCTCGACGGATACCCGACGTTCCGAAGTCCAAGACTTCAACCCTGGCTCCGGCCGGAGCGTCCCGGACCACCAGTCCACCGTCGGCATCGTTGGGCCGCAGGCCGACCACGGTGTAGTCGGCCGTGTCGGGAGATCCGGCAACTTCGATTGGCCGACCGGCGACTCCAACCACCTCACCATCGGAGGCATAGGCCGTGGCCAGGATCCAACTGCGGCTGGCACCTGTAAATGAAAACGATGTCTCCAACGACCAGGCATCGGTCGACGGGTCGATGGTGGAGCGTTCCGTCCGGGCGAGCTGTCGACCGTTCATGGCGGCGACCACTTCTATCACCACCGACTGAACCGGGTCATCGGCGTCGATGGCCACCATCACCGACTGTCCGAAGCGATTCGCCGTGTCGTTGTCGTTCAACCCGGGTTCACGCTCAATCGCGGCGGCCTCGCCGCTTCCGTCGGCCAGCTTCATGTCGAGGGTGTCAGTCGAGATTCCGGTCACGGCAAAGGCATCCTCAACTCGATCAAGATCGACTCGGGCAATCTCCACTTCGCTACCGCTTCGCACCAACGTGATTCGGTCGGATTCAATTCGTTGTTCGAGTTGCCCTAGATCCACCCGACCGGATCCGTTCAATCCGAGCCGATCGAATAGTGAGGTGACCGCATCACCAGAGGTAGTTCGAACCGGCGCGTACCCGTTGGAGTCGGGCAGCGTGGACGGCGTGACGCTTCGGGACTGATCGCCTCGAACGTTGTTGTCAGCGTCGCCTTCGACCGAGTCGAGAAGATCCTCGGCCGAGCGCAAGCCGGACAACGTACTGCCGGGGTCGGTGACGTCATCGATCAGCGACGGGCTCTCCTCATCGACCGGTGACTCGTCGGCGCCGTCACCGACACCGGGTATCGAAGGTGTCGATGGACCAATGGCGGCGAGGTTGGCGTCATCCGGTGGCAATAGGGTGACGGTCAGACCGAACGCCACCGCAACCACGGCGGTGACGAAGGCCAAAGGAGACCATGCCGCACCGCTGGGCCCGGCAAAGCCGGGTCGGAGTAGTCTCTTCCAACCGGTTGAACTTTGTGCCGCCACCGCTTCGGTGATCCGAAGGAACGCATCGTCAGACGGCTCGACCCGATCGGCCTGCGACTGCAGAGCTTGACGAATCTTCTGCTCGACGTCTTCCAACCCGTGGTCTTCCCCGCCGGCGTTGCCGCTCATCCACGTTGATCTCATGAGACCTCTCCCACTGAGACTTCATCGTCGGGCGCTCCGACGTCACTGGCGTCATCGTTATCGGTCAGCCGTCCGGGCTGAGCCGGATCCTGAACGGTGAGATCGATAGGTCGGTCATCACCCAGCACGGAGCGAAGCTTCTTGAGGCCTCGGTGGGCGTGCGACTTGACCGACCCTCTGGCGATACCCAGTGTCTCGGCGATCTCGGCCTCGGAGAGTTCGAGGTAGTAGCGAAGAAGAATCACATTCGACTGGTTCTTCGGCAGTTGGCGAATGGCGGCCATCACCCGTTCCCGCTCGGCGGAGGCCACGCCACCAACTTCGGCTGACGGGGCGGTTCCGGGGTCATCGGGATTGTAGGCCCGGCGTACCTTGCGCTTGCGTAGCGCTGATCGGGCTCCGTTGAGAACCATCTGCCGGAGGTACGCCACCTGTCGGGCGTCCTCAATCCGATATCCGCCGGATACCAGCTTGACAAAGGCGTCCTGAACAACTTCTTCAGCCGCCGTCGTGTCGTCGACATACATCGATGCAAGTTTGACCATGGTTCGGTACTGCTGGTCGTAGAGCTCCGGAAGGGTTAACCGGCGTCTCAACGGGATTTCGCCGCCTCCCTCCCGTTGATCAGCCGCCATCTCTACAACCCTCATTTCCTACACAGACGCTTTACGGCGTTAGCCGGTTTACCGAGTTTCCGGGTTTTTATGAAACCCTGCCCTACTCAAACGAGGCTCAGCCGCCATCCGATTCGCCGTCACCTGAATTTTCGCCGGAGTCCCCGTCCGACCCACTGTCGGAGTCATCGTCTCCCAAACCCAGAAGGCGGGCCAGCCGCTCCAACCGACCTCTAGCCGAATCCTCGGAGTCGTCGCCGACCACATCGTCGATTTGTCGCCGAAGCTCATCCAGCCGGCGAACGTTCTCCAGCTCGTCGGACTCCCTGGCCGAATCGATGGCATCCCGGGCCCGGTCGAGCAGGTCTTCCACCTCGGCGCTGGGCAGGCCGGTGTCGTCGAACTCCTCATCAGCTCGATCGAGGGCGTCCTCCAGATCGTCCAGGGTTCGTGACAGCGGGTCTTGGCCGTCGTCGGCGTCG
>JAHDFR010000023.1:20759-22228 GCA_020628065.1 Acidimicrobiales bacterium | reverse complement strand
GTGGTGGACGGCAGGGTTTGCGGTGTGATGTCCTCGCCCTCCCCGGCGTCGATTCGGTTGCCGTCACCCTGCTCGGCCGTCTCCCCGGTGGTCTCCACCGAATCGTCGGACCTCAGTGCCTGAACGATGAGGAAGCCGGCCAACAAAACAACTGCTGCGACGGCCGCCATTGCAGCCAACCTTGCACCGGCCCCGTTCGACGATGACCCCCGACTGTCAGGGCGGCGACCACCACCGCCTGGCCGTCTTGATCCGTCTACCGGTCCCGGAGGCTGGGGAGCCGCCGCTTCGCGATCCGGGAGCAACGGGCGGCCGACAACCTTCGGGGCGGGCTGGGCCGTCGCAGAAGGCTGAAGCCCGGGCTGTAGATCGTGCCGAAGATGGGGTGGCATTGCCACCGTGGCGCCAGGAGGGGCGGTCGGCCCGGCGGAGGGTTGAACCGCTGCGCTCGGCATGGCCGCGGTCGGGTCAACCACGGGAGCCGGGCTTGCGGGTGCGGCCGGCACCTGAATAGGTGCCGTGGAGTCAACCGGCGGGACGGCCGGCCCGAAGGCTGCTACTGGTCCGGCAGGGGTGACAACTGCTCGTAACCGGGAGGCAAAGGTGGTGGCATCAGGCCGCCGCCAGGCATCGTGGGCCAACGCCTCGGCAAACACGTTGTCCAGCATGGCCTCGCCGCACGATGGCGGCGGACCCATGCGGCTGATCTCGGCAAAAGGCAGGCGTCCGGTCTGCATCTGGTACACCACCGAGGCCAGTGAGTACACGTCACTTCGATCGGTCGGCGTTTCGCCGGCCAGAACCTCGGGCGACGCATAGTTGTAGGTAGCAAGAACCGACCCGGCCATGGTTAGCGCCGTCTGGGAGGTGGCGTCGTTGGATGCCCCGGTAGCGATCCCGAAGTCGGTCAGTTTGGCCCCGGCCTCGGCCAACAAGATATTGCCCGGCTTGACGTCACGGTGAACGATTCCCACCTTGTGGACAGCGGCCAACGCGTCGGCGATTTCGGCGCCGATGGTCAGGCCCTTGATGCGGTCCAGGCGGCCGGCGTGAACCAGAACCTCGGCCAGTGACGGTGCCTCCACCAACTCCATCACCAGATACAGACCTTCTTCGTCGTGTCCGGCGTCATGCACGGTCACCAGGTTGGGATGACTGAGGGATGCGGCCAGCTGCATTTCCCGGCTCATGCGGGCCTGGAGCATCGACGGATCGAGAGGGTTGGCGTCCGCCGTTGCGGCCTCCGACGCCGGGCTGGCGGGAACCGGGCGTGGCCGCTTGAGAGCCACCATTCGATTCAGCCGAAGATCCCGGGCGCGCCAAACCGTAGCCATGCCTCCGGCGCCAATCACGTCGATCAGCTGATAGCGGCCATCAACCAGGTTCGACACCTGTATAAGCCTAGACGGAACCGAAGCCCCGTTGGTCTCGCCCGGTCAGGAGTCTTTCTGTGACCAAGACCAACGATT
>JAHDFR010000023.1:12915-20659 GCA_020628065.1 Acidimicrobiales bacterium | reverse complement strand
GCCTGGCCTTTGGTCGCCTTCATGATCTGACCGGTGAAGAAGCCCTGCATCTTCTTCTGTTCTTTCGTGTCGCCTTCGGCACCGGCGGAAACGAACCGCTGCCACTCATCGGGATGGTCGGCTATCAGGCCGTCCACCATGGACTCCAGCTCACCGGTATCCATTGCTTCGAAGCCGTGAGCAGCGGCGATGGACGCCGGGTCGTTGCCGGTCTCCACCATCTCAGCCAGAACCTGCTTGGCCTGAGTGGAGGTCAGCGCATCGGAGGTTTCCATCTTCACCAGTTCGGCGAAGTTCCCGGCGTCCAGATTTTCGGCACCGTCCACGGCCAGGTTGTGGGCCACGTGGGTCAAGACCCGTTCGGCGTCGGCTCCGGCGTCAATGGCGGCCAACGCCAGACCGTCCAGTTCTCGGGTGACGGCCACGGCCGCAGCGGCACCGTCGGCACCTTGGGCGGTGAGGGCGTCTCGACGCTGTTTGGGCAGGGCTGGCAGCGAAGCCCGAATCTCGTCGATCCACTCCTGGCTGGGGTCGATAGGGACCAAGTCGGGATCGGCGAAGTACCGGTAGTCCTCGGCCTCCTCCTTGGAGCGCCCGGCTCTGGTCCGGCCACCCTCCTCATCCCAGTGTCGGGTTTCCTGGCGAGGTGCGTCACCGTTCTCGTAGAGCTGCACATGACGGCGGGCCTCGAAGATGATGGCCCGTCCCAGCGAACGTAGGGAGTTGACGTTTTTGATCTCGCAGCGGGTGCGCAGCTCGTCAGCACCGGTGGGACGAACCGACACGTTGGCGTCGACCCGCAACGACCCTTCTTCCATCTTTCCGTCGGAGGCGCCGATGGTGACCAGGATGGAACGCAGTTCCTCCACGTACTCCTTGGCCTGTTCCGGCCCGGTGATGTCAGGTCGACTGACGATCTCTATCAGAGGCACTCCGGCACGGTTGTAGTCGACCAGTGAATAGCCGGCGTCGTGGATGCGTCCTGACTCGCCGATGTGTGTGCTCTTGCCGGTGTCTTCTTCCATGTGGGCCCGCTCGATTCCGATGACGGCCCCGGACGGCAGCTCAAGGTGACCGTCAGAGTTGAGCGGCTTGTCGTACTGGCTGATCTGATAGTCCTTGGGCATATCCGGATAGAAGTAGTTCTTCCGAGCCCAGATACAGCGACCCACCGTGCAGTTGAGCGCCAAGCCGATCTTGATGGACAGCTCGACCGCTTTACGGTTGACCACCGGAAGCGTCCCGGGCAAACCGAGACACACCGGATGAATGTTGGTGTTGGGTTCGCCACCGAACTGGTTGGCCGCCGGCGAAAACATCTTGGTTCGGGTGGCCAGCTCGGCGTGGACCTCCAAGCCGATCACCATCTCCCAGCCGGCTGGAAGGTGGCCGTCTTGTCCAAGAGGGTTCTCTTCAGTCGCAGCTTGTGTCGCTGTCATTCCGAGGCTCCTTGGGTCTCGAGGGCGGGAGCAGCTGTTTCCAGGGCGGCCGCTGTCCGGAACATATCGGCCTCCTGCATGGCCGGTGCCATGATCTGAACACCAACCGGCATGCCATGGGCACCGAGTCCGAACGGCACCGACATGGCCGGGTGACCGGTCAGATTGGCCGGGATGGTGCAGACGTCGTTGTAGTACATGGTGAGCGGGTCGGCTTTTGCTCCGAACTCGAAGGCCACACAGGGCGAGGTCGGCGAGATCAACACGTCGAAGTCCTCATACACCTTGTCGAATTCGGAAATCATCAGCGTCCGAATCCGCTGGGCCTTGCCGTAGAAGGCGTCGTAGTAACCGGCCGACAGGGCGTAGGTACCAAGCATGATCCGTCGCTTCACCTCGTCGCCGAAACCGGCGGTTCGTGAGGCCGCCATCATGGATGCGGTGTTGGGACCCGGCTGGCGTAGGCCGTAACGGACCCCGTCGTAGCGGGCCAGGTTCGATGACGCCTCAGCCGGAGCGATCATGTAGTAGGCCGACAGTCCGGCCACTGCGGTGGGGATGGAAACCTCATCGACTTTGGCTCCGGCGGCGGCCAGAGCGTCGGCGGCGGCCGCTCCGGCTGCCACCACTTCCGGTTCGAAGGCGTCCAGTCCACGGCCGCTGAGTTCGGTAACGATACCCACCCGGAGACCGTCAATGCCGACCGCTTGTGATGCGGCTACGGCTTCCGTCATCGACGGCAGCTGTTCGGGAATCGAGGTCGAGTCCCGGCCGTCGTGACCGGCGATGACGTCAAACACCATGGCGGCGTCGGTTACGTCGTGGGCGAACGGACCGATCTGATCAAGCGAACTGGCGAAAGCCACCAGGCCGTAGCGGCTGACCGCCCCGTAGGTTGGCTTTACTCCTACCAGGCCACACAGGGCGGCCGGTTGGCGAATGGAACCTCCGGTGTCGGACCCCAGCGAGACGGCGCTGAACCCTGCGGCCACCGCTGCCGCTGAACCACCGGAAGAACCGCCCGGGACCCGGGAGGTGTCAAGCGGGTTGAGGGTCGGGCCGAACGCCGAGTTCTCGGTGGACGAACCCATGGCGAACTCGTCCAGATTGGTCTTGCCCATCACCACCGCACCGGCGGCCTGAAGCCGTTCCACCACGGCTCCGTCGTAAGGGGGAACCCAGTCTTCCAGAATTTTTGATGAGCAGGTGGTGGCCACACCACGGGTACACATGTTGTCTTTAAGGGCCACCGGTACACCGGCCAGCGGACCGGGGTCCTCACCGGCCGCCACCTTTTCATCCACCGCCGCGGCGGCGGCCAGGGCCTGATCGGCCATCACCGTGTTGAAGGCGTGGATCTCATCATCGCCCGCGGCGATGCGAGCCAGATGCTCTTCGGCTACCGATACCGCTGTACGTTCACCGGATCGCACCGCGGTGGTCAGCGCAGCAGCCGTTGGCAGCGGTGATGAAGTTCGGTCACTCACGGTGCCTCCCCTAGAGCTGGCGGAACCTTGAACTGGTTCTCTTCGACATCGGGGCCGGCGGCCAACGCTTCGGCCCGCAGCTCGGCCGCCCGGTCACCACCTTCTATCTCATCAACAGGTACGTCTTCACGAAACACGTTGAACAACCCGAAAGGGTGGGCGGTGGGGGCCACGTTGTCGGTGTCGAACTGATTCAGCTCGTCGGCCAAGTCCAACACGGCGGCCAGCTGACCGGTGAAGGTGTTCAGCTCATCGTCGCTGAGTTCGAGGAGGGCTAGCTGGGCCACTTTGGCCACATCGTCGGTCGAGAGTCGGGGCGAGCCCGGCTCCGTACCGCTTGGCGAAGGTGCGGTGTCACTCACGAGGGTCAGGCTATCGCTTGGCTTCCGGGCTGGCCGCCGAATTCACCCCGTCCACCGCTAGTGCGCCCGTTTCACAGTGAGACTTCCGGCCTTGATCCAAATGTGAACAGAAGGTAAATCCGATGGCCCGGCCTTTATAGGCCCAACGTCCAGCCGACCAGATCTTGAGCACCTAGAGGTGCGTTCCCGTGGAGAAAGAGATCCGGACGATGGGCGAGTCCAGTCCAGCAGACAAGTCAGAGTACAAGTCGAAAGCATTCAGAATCGTTTCGAAGACCCTGTCGGTAGTGGTCGCGGCAGCGCTGATCTCGGTCATGGTCGTTTTCGGTCCCCCACCGTTGACGACCCCGGCCGAGGCCGTCGCAGCCAGCGACTTCATGCCACTCGACGGGTTCCCGGCCACCAACTGGCCGACCACCGACCCGGAGTTTCACTACAACCTGTATCAGGATCCGTGCGAGACGCCGACCGACGACGTGGTCACCAGTGCCATTCACAATCCGGCAGCCGACACCCCGGCCCAGCCGTTGGGCAAAGCCGACATTTGTGCCACCCACTACGGGTGGTTCATCGATGATGACCCGAACGATCCCGCCGCCTTCGGCGACATGTGGATCTGTCTGGCCATCGACTTCCCGGTTGACACCGGACAAACCGGTTTCTGGATCGAGCTGAATCAGAAGACGCCTCCCGACCCCCCCATCATCCCGCCGGAGCGGACTACCGGCGACGTGCTCATCGGTTTTGAAACCCTGCTCAACAAGGTCTACGACGGTGTGCCCGACGTGTACTGGTGGGACGAGAACGGTGGCGGCGACCCGGCTGCCCCCAACATGGTCCCGGCCCCGTTACCTCTGGTCTTTGAAGCGGGCGGTGGCGAAAAGCCACCGGGCGTCAACTTTGAGATCTGCATCAACCTGACCGACAGCGGTCTCATCAACCCGCCCTGTGGTTTCGGTGGGTTCGGCGCCTACAGCCAACCCAGCTACAGCCTGGTCAACGAGCTCAAGGACACCATCGAGCCTCAGACCCTGGACGCCAGCAACTGCGCCACCATCATCGTGGACAAGGTCGGTGAGGGCGAGCCCGATGCGCTAGCCGACGACCTGTTCACCTTCGACCTGCTCAACGAGGACGGCTCACCGGTTCAGAACGTCAACCCCGGCGGACCCGGCAGCGAGCTGGCTTTCGCTCCCTACGTCAACCCCACCACCGACGTAGACGGCGACGGCACCACCGGTGACGACTACCCGCTACCTACCGGACTACCGGCCTATTCCACCGGCGCGCCATACCATCCGCCAACCGGCGCAGGCTTCCAGCTGGCCAGCGACGACAACCACACATCGGCCGTCGCCGACGATCCGGCGGTTGGTTTGAACTCCGGTGCCACCTTCTATGTGCAGGCCAACAAGAAGTATTCGCTCCAGGAAATCGCCATGGAGGCAGACTGGAAGTTTGAGGCCCTGGAGTGCACCGGCGACTTCGTCACCCGTCCACCAGCGGGCGAGGAAAGCCTGACCTACACGCCCGAGCCGAATGAAGGCACCACATTCCCCTACGCCAGTCCACTCACCTGGGATCTGACCGAAACCTCTGACGACGGCACTGACTCGGCCTGGGGTGCAGCCAGCCCCATCGCCGAGTTCTACCCGGCCGGAGCCGGCGTGGTCACCTGTACGTTCTACAACGAACAGGCGGCCCAGATTGACATTCTCAAAGACGCCGACCCCACTGACGGCACCCCCTTCGAGTTCTCGGTCAGCAACGACTTCGGCTCCTACGACGCCATCCCGGCACCGCTGACCGGCAACACCTGCACCAATCCCATCATCCTGCTCGACGGCGCCCAGTGCTCGATTGGCCTGGTGGACGCCGACGACACCGGCTGGTCCATCGGCGAGGTTGCCGTTCCCAGCCCCTGGGTAAACCTGGGCGCCGAATGCATTGACGAAGACGGCGACAGCCACGGCACTGTCACCGGTGACTTTGTCGCCGGCACTCCTTACACCGCGTCGGCCATCGACCCCGACTACGGCGACGAAATCGTCTGTACCTTCACCAACGTCATACCCGACTCCGAGATCGGCCTGGCCAAAGCGGTTACCGCCGGACCGACACTGAACATCGACGGTTCGGTCGGCATGACCTACACGCTGGTGGTGGAGAACAGCGGCAACACCCCAATGGATCCTGTTCAGGTCACCGACGACCTGCTGGCCACCTTCGGCGCCGCCTCCACCTTCACCAACATCGTCATCGACGCCGACAGTGTGTGCGACACCTTCGAGAACACCGCCGGCTATGACGGCGGCAGCGCCGACGCCAACCTGCTGGTCGTTCCCGGACCTGTACTTGAGGCTGGCGAATCGTGCACCATCACGCTGTCGTTTGACGTGGTACCAGGCGACCTGGCACCGGGCGACAACTTCGGCACCACCTACGAGAACCAAGCCGCCACCTCCGGCGTCGACCCCTTCGGAGACACCTACCCCGACCTGTCAACCGACGGATCCCTAACCGACGCCGATGCCAGCGGCGACCCCACCGACGACAGCGTCCCAACCCCAATCTCGTTCGCTCCGGTAGCCGAAATCGGAACCGCCAAGCAGATCTCAGCCGGGCCGACCCTGAACGCCGACGGAACCATCACCCTCACCTACGAAATGCTGGTGGAAAACAGCGGTGACGTCACCGTCAGCGACATCTCACTACCCGACGACCTCACCGCTGTCTTCGGTTCCACATCGGCTATCACCGTCGACTCGCTCACCGTGCTCCACGACCCGGCAACCGCCACCAGCCCACTGACCGCCAACGGCACCTACGACGGCACATCGGCCAACGCCGACCTCCTTGACGGCACCGGCGACCTCGACCCCGGCGAATCGGCCACCATCACTCTGACCGTGACCGTCAAGCCATCCGATCCGCTGCCCGGCCCCTACAGCAACCAGGTGACCGCCACCGGCGATGACCCGTGGGGCGGAACCGTCTCCGACACCTCCGACGACGGGGCCACCCCTGACGGCGACGGGGACGGCGACCCCACCAACGACAGCGACGCCACCGTCTTCTCCATGCCGTTCACCGCTGAGATCGGCCTGGCCAAAGCACTCACTGCCGGGCCGACCGTCCAGAACGACGGGTCGTTCGCCATGGCCTACACCTTCGTGGTGGAAAACACCGGCGACGTCGACATGGATCCGGTGCAGATCGCCGATGACCTGTATGCCACCTTCGGCGGCGCCTCCACCTTCACCAACGTCGTGGTCGACGCCGACGACGCCGGATACTGCGAAGGCTTCGAAAACGGTTCCTACGACGGTGGCGCATTCGACGCCAACTTGTTCAACGCCACCGCCGATCTACCGGTGGGTGTTTCCTGCACCATCACCTTGTCGTTCAATGTCATTCCGGGTGCCACCACCGCCGGAGACAACTTCAACACCACCTTCTCCAACACCGCCACCGCCACCGGCACCGACCCCTACGGCAACGTCGGGGCCGACGACTCGGTTGACGGCGCCACCCCCGACGCCGACGGCGACGGCGACCCCACCAACGACGCCGCCCCCACCAACACGACCTTCGGGCCAAACCCCGAGATGACCGTTACCAAAAGCGCAGCCACCGGACCCACCCCGCTGTCATCCGGCAATATCACCGGTGAGTACACCGTGGTCATCACCAACACCGGCGACGTCAACCTCGACGACGCACAGGTAACCGATGACTTCGCCGCCACCTTCGGTGCCGGCACCACCTGGGTGTCCGGCAGCGTGGCCGTGACCGCTCCTTCACCCAGCGTCTGCGACGGCCTGGAAAACGGCTCCTTTGACGGAACCACCAGCACCGATCTGATCGCCGGTGGAACCTCAAGCGGGCTAACCCTCCAGCCGGGCGAAACCTGCACTTTCGCCATCACCTACGAAATCACCCCCGGCACTCCACCGGCGGTCTCGCCGGCCACCACCACCTACACCAACACTGCAGCCGGCACCTCCACCGATCCCTACGGCAACGCCATCGGCGACTCGGGTTCAACCACCGCCGACCTTTCCATCACCGAGGGTCTGGATCTGGCCAAGAGCACAGTGTCGACCAACATCAATCCCGACGCCACGATGGACTTCACCTACGGCATCGTGCTCTTCAACCCCGGATCGGTCGACCTGTCCAATCTGCAGGTAACCGACGACCTGGGACTCACCTTCGGTATTGACGCCGCCAGCGACCTCACCGCCGGTCCCACCCTGGTAGCCGATCCAGCCGGATGTGTGACCTTCGATCCGGCCTACGACGGCGTCACCGACACCACCCTGCTGGCCGCCGGCAACACGCTCGACGCCGGCGAGACCTGCACCATCACACTGTCGGGCACCGTGACCATCGGTGAATTGACGCCGGTGCCACCCGACCCGGGCGACCAGGTCTACACCAACACCGCCGACGG
>JAHDFR010000023.1:0-12815 GCA_020628065.1 Acidimicrobiales bacterium | reverse complement strand
TCAGCCTCCGGCGAAGCACCCAGCGCGTCATCCATCACCACCGCCGCCTCCGACACGGCGTTGAGCGAGTACAGCTACGCCCCGGAAATCGGGGTGGCCAAAACCATCTCCGCCGGACCGACGTTGAACAACGACGGCACCATCACCCTCACCTACGACATTCTGGTGTCCAACACCGGCAACGTGACCGCCAGTGACATTCAGGTCCCGGACGACCTGGAAGCCGTGTTCGGAACCGGATCAACCATCACCATTGACTCCCTTACCGCCACCGCTCCACTTACCGCCAACGATCCCGGAGCAACCGGCACCTATGACGGTCTGACCGCCGGCGACACCAACCTGCTCGACGGCCTAGGCGACCTCGCCCCCGCCGAGACCTCCACCATCTCGCTCACCGTCACGGTCCTACCGGCCACCGCCCTCCCCGGCCCCTACGGCAACCAGGTGACCGCCACCGGAACCGACCCCTACGGCATCCCGGTGTCCGACACGTCGGTCGACGGCACCGACGTCGACCCCGACGCCGACGGTGATCCCAGCGACAACGCGTCAATCACCGAATTCACCATTCCGTTCGAGGCCGAAATCGGTGTGGCCAAAGTCATCACCGCCGGCCCAACACTCAATGCCGACGGCTCGATCTCGCTGACCTACAGCTTCGTCGTTTCCAACACCGGCGACGTCACAGTCTCAGACATTCAGATACCTGAGGACCTGGAAGCGGTCTACGGCGCCGGGTCAACCATCTCCGTCGACTCACTCAACGCCACCTCGCCGCTGACGGCAGGTGCCACCTACGACGGTTTGAGCGCCGGAGACACCAACTTGTTGGACGGCCTAGGCGACCTGGCCCCAACCGAATCCTCCACCGTCACGTTGGCCGTGACCGTTCGACCCACCGATCCGTTCCCCGGACCCTACGAGAACTCGGTTACCGCCACCGGAACCGACCCCTACGGCACCGCGGTGTCCGATGTGTCCGAAGACGGAGGCGTGGCCGACCCCGACACCGACGGCGACCCGACCAACAACAGCACGCCGACCTCCTACACCATCCCCTACCTGGCCGAGATAGGCACCGCCAAGACAGTGGCCGCCGGACCGACACTCAACACCGACGGCACCATTACCCTCACCTACGACATTCTGGTAGAGAACACCGGCGACGTCACCCTCTCGGCCGTTCAAGTACCGGAAGATCTTGAATCGGTCTTCGGCGCGGGCTCCAGCGTCACCGTCGACTCGCTGTCGGCCACCGCACCGTTGACCGCCAACGACCCGGCGGGAACCGGAACCTATGACGGCCTAGCCGCCGGAGACACCAACCTGTTGGACGGCGCCGGAAGCCTGCTACCGGGTGAATCATCGATCATCACCCTGACCGTGACCGTCTTTCCCACCACCGCCCTCCCCGGCCCCTACGACAACTCGGTAGTGGCCTCCGGCACCGACCCCTACGGGGCAACCGTCACCGACGTCTCCACCGACGGCACCGACGTCGACCCCGACGCCACCGGCGGACCGGGCGACAACAGCAATCCCACCAGCATCAGCGTTCCGTTCACCGCCGAGATCGGCGTGGCCAAGTCGCTAACGGCCGGGCCGACCATCAACCCCGACGGCTCCTTCGCCATCACCTACACCATGGTGGTGGAGAACTTCGGTACCGTCACCCTCGACCCGGTCCAAGTGGCCGACAACCTGTACTCCACCTTCGGGGCGGCCTCGGTCATCTCAGGAATCGTGGTTGACGCCGCTGATTCCGGGCTGTGCGAAGGGTTCGAAAACGCCACCTATGACGGTGGATCCAGCGACCCCAATCTGCTCGACACCACTGGGGCCACCGCCCCGGCCTTGGCCCCGGGCGAAACCTGCACCATCACGTTGTCGTTCAACGTCATTCCCGGCGACACCGTGCCCGGCGACAACTTCAACACCGACATGGACAACTACGCCCAGGCCACCGGCACCGACTCCTACGGCACGGTGGTCAACGACCAGTCGGTCGACGGCGTCGACCCCGACGCCAACGGCGACGGAGGAGCCGAAGACACCAGCCCGACAACCGTCAACTTCGGGCCCACCGCCGGCATGACGGTAACCAAGGCCGAAGCCACCGCGCCCTCGGTGGACGCTTTCGGCAACCTGTCCGGTGCCTTCACCGTCACCATCAGCAACACCGGCGATACCGACCTGGACAACGTGCAGATCACCGACGACATGGAGGCGACCTTCGGAACCGGCACCGTCTGGGTATCGGGCTCGGTCACCGCCGACAGTGTCTGCGATGGCTTCGCCAACGGCAGCTATGGAGGCATCGGAACGGCCACCGCGCTGGTCTCCGGCGGCGCCACCAGCGGTCTCACGCTGACCCCAGGGGACACCTGTATCTTCACCATCAACTACACCGTGACCCCGGCCATTCCACCGGCGATTGCTCCGGCAGTACAGACCTACACCAACACCGCGGTGGGCTCCGGTACCGACCCCTACGGTCTGCCACACGGTGACACCGGTACCGCCACCACCGACGCATCCTACGCCGAAGGCTTTACCACCACCAAGAACGTGACCTCGTCCACCATCAATGCCAACGGCACCATGGACGTGACCTACGACCTGGTCCTGGCCAACACCGGAACGGTCGACCTGACAAACGTCACCCTCACCGATGACTTGACGGCCACCTTCGGTATCGACGCACCAACCGACATCCTCACCGGGCCGAACATGGTTGAGTCCCCGTCGGCCTGTCTGACGCTCAACGGCTCCTACGACGGCGTCACCGACACCGCCGTGCTGGCCCCGGCCAACACGCTCACCGGCGGGGTCACCTGCACCATCACGGTGACCATGACCCTGGCCATCGCCGAACTGTCACCGCTACCCCCCAACACCGGCGACCAGATCTACACCAACACCGCCGTCGGTTCCGCCGACAACCCCTACGGCACGACGCTCAACTCGACCGACACCGGCGACGTCACCGTGGTCGACTCCGAGTTCACGCTGTCGATGAGCACTGTGAAAGCACTGACCGCCGGGTACCCCATCGCCAATGCCGACGGAACCCTGGACGTGTCATATGACATCACCGTGTCCAACACCGGCACTCTCGACATCGAGAACCTGGTCATCACCGACGACGTCATGGCCGTCTACGGTGCCGGCTCGACACTGACAAATATCTCCGTCACCGCCACCGCTCCGTGTGCAGCCAACGGCTCGTGGGACGGCGATCCTGCCGGCGACACCAACCTGGCCGCAGCGGCCAGCACCCTGGCCGTCGGCGTCAGCTGCACCTTCACCGTCAGCTTCACCGTGCTCTCGGCTGCGGCCCCGGCGGTAGAGCCGGCCATCACCACCTACGTCAACACCGCCGACGCCGGCGGCAACGCCGTGGGAATCCCGGCCCTCACCACCACCGGCACCGACACCGCAAGCGCTGATGTGAACTACAACCCCGAGCTGGGCGTAGCCAAAAACATCTCGTCCGGACCCACCCTCAACGCCGACGGCACCATCACCTTGACCTACGACATCGTGGTCGAAAACAGCGGCGACATCTCCGTAACCGACATCCAAGTCCCCGAGGACCTGGAGGCCGTCTTCGGGACAGGGTCAACCGTCACCATCGACTCGCTCAGCGCCACCGCTCCACTGGTGGCCAATGACCCGGCCGCCACCGGAACCTACGACGGTCTAACCGCCGGCGACACCAACTTGTTGGACGGCCTGGGTGATCTGCAGCCCGGAGAGTCGTCGTTGATCTCGCTGACCATCACCGTCTACCCCACCACCGCTCTACCGGGACCGTACGACAACACCGTCACCGCCACCGGCAGCGACCCCTGGGGCAACCCGGTAGCCGACGACTCCAACGACGGCACCAACCCCGATCCCGACGGCGACGGCAATCCCGGTAACGACGCGGTACCCACCAGCTTCAGCCTCCCGTTCGAATCGGAGCTTGGTCTGGCCAAGGCAGTAACCGCCGGGCCGACCATCAACGCCGACGGAACAACGTCGATTACCTACACCCTCAACCTGGAGAACTCGGGCGACGTGACCATGGACCCGGTCCAGGTCACCGACAACCTGCTGACCACCTTCGGTGCGGCCTCGGTCTTCAGCAACATCACCATCACCGCAACCAGCGTCTGCGCCGGCTTCGAAAACAGCGAATACGACGGCGGAACCGACGTTAACCTGTTTGATCCCGCCGCCTCACCGGCCCTGGCCCTGGCTCCCGGCGACGCCTGCGTCATTCGACTGGCCTTCGACGTCATCCCCGGCGACACCGCCCCGGGAGACAACTTCGGCACCACCTACAACAACAACGCTCAAACCACCGGCACCGACCCCTACGGCACGGTCGTGACCGACGACTCGGTCGACGGCCTCGTCCCCGATGCCGACGGTGACGGCGACCCAACCGAAACCTCACCTACCCCCGTGACATTTGCCCCGGTCCCGGCCATGACCACCGACAAGGTGGCCACCGACGGCCCAACCATCGAGACCAACGGGCACATCACCGGTACCTACGAGATCACCCTGTCGAACACCGGCGACACCAATCTGCTGAACGCTCAAATCACCGACGACATGTCGACGACGTTCGGTACCGGGACCACCTGGATCACCGGATCCGTCACCGCCAGCAGCGTCTGCGCCGGGTTCGAAAACGCCGCATACACCGGCACCGGAGCCGACATCGAACTGGTAGCCGGAGGCATCTCCAGTGGCCTCACCCTCGCCCCCGGCGACGTGTGCGTGTTCACCGTCAGCTACGAAATCGACCCCGGTACCTCACCGGCCGTCTCCCCAGATCTGACCACCTACACCAACACGGCCTCGGGCTCGACCGTCGACCCCTACGGCAACATCTTGACCGACGACGGCCAGACGGCAGCCAACCTGGCCTACGACAACGGCCTTGATCTGACCAAGAGCACCGCAACCTCCACGGTGAACGCCGACGGCACCCTCGACGTTTCCTATGACATTGTGCTCACCAATCCGGGCACAGTTGACCTGGCCAACGTTCAGGTAACCGATGACCTGACCGCCACCTTCGGTATCGACGACCCGGCCGACATGGTGTCCGGCCCGACCCTGCTGGCCAGCCCCAGCGGATGTTTCGTGTTCGACGCCAGCTACGACGGGGTCACCGACGCCACCATGCTGGATGCCGGCAACACCCTCGACGCCGGCGAAACCTGCACCATCAGCCTGACCGCTGGAATCACCATCGGCCAGATGAACCCGGTCCCCCCGGCCAGCGGTGACCAGGTGTACACCAACACCGCCGATGGATCGGGCGATGACCCATACGGCCGCAACGTGAGCGCCACTGACACCTCCATCGTCACCATCGTTGACGGGGCGTTCTCCCTATCGATGAGCACCGTCAAGACACTGACTCCCGGATTCCCGGTATTCAACACCGACGGCACCATCGACGCCAGCTACGACATCGTCATCACCAACACCGGCACCCTGGACATCGCCAACCTTGCCGCCACCGACGACATCATCGCCACCTACGGCGCCGGAGCAGTGATCACCAGCCCAACAGCCACCGGGACCGCCCCATGCACCACCAACACCGCATGGAACGGCGAAACCGACATCGAGCTGTTGGACAGCGGCATCATGCTGCTGGCAGCACCGGGTTCTCCCACCAGCTGCACCATCACCGTGACCTTCACGGTCACGCCGCCGACCGCGCCCGCTGTCGAGCCGGCAACCACTACGTACACCAACACCGCCACCGCTGACGGCAACGCCCCCGGCATCGCCAGTCTCACCGTGACCGACGACGATACCGCCGACACCATTCTGGGCTACGACCCCGAACTGGCCGTGTCCAAAGACATCGTCACCGGCCCGACTCTCAACATTGACGGCACCATCTCCCTGACATATGAGATCGTGGTCACCAACACCGGCGACATCGACGTATACGACGTTCAGATTCCCGAAAACCTGGCGAACGTGTTCGGCTCCGGCTCTACGATCACCATTGACTCCCTGGCCACCATCCACGACCCGGGAACCGCCATCAATCCACTGAATTCCAACGGCACCTTCGACGGCGTCACCGATGTGAACCTGCTGGACGGCATCGGTGATCTTGAGCCGACCGAGTCGGCCACCATCACCCTGGCCATCACCGTCTTCCCCACCACCCCGCTGCCCGGACCCTACGCCAACACCGTGACCGCAGCCGGAACCGACCCCTGGGGCAACCCGGTGTCGGACGTATCCAACGACGGCGCCGACGCAGACCCTGACGGGGACGGCGACCCCGGCAACGACAGTGTGCCCACCGAGTTCACCATGCCGTTCACGGCCGAACTTGGGGTAGCCAAAGACATCTCGGCCGGACCGGTCCTGAACCCGGACGGCACCATCACCTTGACCTACGACATTCTGGTGGAGAACACCGGCGACGTCACCGTCATCGACGTGCAGATTCCCGAAAACCTGGAGACCGTCTACGGTGCCGGGACGACTATCACCATTGACACGTTCACGGTGGTTCACGACCCACTGACCGCCACCAGCCCTCTGACGGCCAACGCCGCCTTCGACGGTGCCACCGACGTCAACCTCCTGGACGGCATCGGCGACCTTGAGCCGACCGAGTCAGCTCTGATCACCCTTGGCATCACCGTCTTCCCGACAACACCGCTGCCAGGACCGTACAACAACTCTGTAACCGCCACCGGTTCCGATCCTTACGGGACTCCGGTAAGCGACGTCTCCAACGACGGGACCAACGCCGACCCGGATGGAGACGGCGACCCCACCAACAACGACGTGCCCACCGGCTTCGACCTACCGTTCGAATCGGAGATCGGGCTGGCCAAGGCGCTCACCATCGCCCCCGTCATCAACGCCGACGGCACCACCAGCCTGGTCTACACCCTCACGCTGGAAAACACCGGCGACGTTGACGTCAGCGACGTCCAGGTAACCGACAACCTGTTCAGTGCTTTCGGTGCCGCGTCGGTGTTCTCCAACATCGTGGTCAACGCCGACGACGCCTCCGTCTGCGACACCTTCGAGAACGGCCCGACATCGGGAGGCAGCTATGACGGCGGCGCCGCTGACGCCAATCTGCTCACCACCGGACTCACACTCCCTGTCGGCGAGACCTGCCTGATCACCATTGCCTTTGACGTCATCCCCGGAGATACCGTTCCCGGCGACAACTTCGGCAACACCTACAACAACACCGCCCAGGCCACGGGCACCGACCCCTACGGCACCTCCCTGGTCGACGACTCGGTGGACGGGCTGAACCCCGACCCCGACGGTGACGGCGACCCCACCGAATCCTCCCCCACCCCGGTGTCGTTCATCCCCGTGCCGGCCATGACCACCGACAAGGTGGCCACCGACGGTCCGAACGTTGAAACCAACGGCAACCTGACCGGCACTTACCAGATAACCGTCACCAACACCGGCGACACCAACCTGGCCAACCTGCAGATCGTGGACTCCATGAAAGTCACGTTCGGACCGGGAACCGTCTGGGTTGGCGGCTCGGTGACCGCCGACAGCGTCTGCACCAGCTTCGGCAACGGCAGCTACACGGGCACCGGTGCCACCACCGATTTAGTGACCGGCGGAGCAACCAGCGGCCTGACACTGGCCCCCGGCGACACCTGTGTCTTCACCGTCACCTACGAGATCGACCCCGGTATCTCACCGGCCGTCTCACCGGCGCTGCAGACCTACACCAACACCGCTGAAGGCTCCACCACCGATCCTTACGGCAACACTATTGCCGACAACGGCATCACCAGCTCCGATGTGTCCTACACCGAGGGCGTGGACGTGGCCAAGTCGGCCGTCTCGTCCATCGTGAACGCCGACGGCACCCTCGACGTCTCCTACGACATTACTGTCACCAACCTGGGCAACGTCGACCTGACCAACTTCACCATCACCGACGATCTGACCGCCACCTTCGGCATCGACGATCCCACCGACATGGTCACCGGGCCGACGCTCACCACCTCGCCCCCTGGCTGCCTCACCCTCAACCCGGTCTACGACGGGGTCTTGGACACAGCCGTGCTGGACACCGGAAACACTCTGGCCGCAGGAGCCACCTGCACCATCACGATGACCGCCAGGTTCACCATCGGCCAGTTTGTTCCCATCCCTCCGGCCATCGGAGATCAGTCCTACACCAACACCGCATCAGCCTCCGGTGACAACCCCTACGGCGGCACGCTAACCGATGCCGACACCGCCGATGTCACCATCGTTGACGGCGCCTTCACCTTGGCCATGACTACGGTCAAGGAACTGACGCCGGGCTTCCCGGTGTTCAACACCGACGGAACCATCGACGCCAGCTACGACATCGTGGTTACCAACACGGGAACGCTGGACATCGCCAACCTGGCAGTGGTCGACGACATCATCGCCACCTACGGCGCCGGTTCGGTCATCACCAACCCCGACGTCACCGGCACTGCTCCGTGCACGCCGAACAGCACCTGGGACGGCGAAACCGACACCGCGCTGGTTGGCGCCGGCGTAACTCTGCTGGCCGCCGAGGACCCCGACGATCCGCTAACCCCGTTCAGCTGCACGCTGACCGTCACCTTCAACGTGATGCCTCCGGTGGCTCCAGCCGTCGACCCGGCCCTCACGACCTACACCAATACGGCAACCGCCAGCGGAAACGCCCCCGGCATCCCCACTCTCATCATCACCGATGACGACACCGCCAGCTCCCTGGTCAACTACGACCCCGAGATCGGCCTGGCCAAGGCCTTGACCGCCGGACCGACCATCAACCCCGACGGTACGGCCAGCATCACCTACACCCTTAACCTGGAGAACACCGGCGACGTCGACGTCTCCGACATCCAAATCACCGACAACCTGTACACCACCTTCGGAGCGGCCTCGCTGATCTCCAACATCGTGGTTGATGCTGACGACGCTTCAGTGTGCGAAGGCTTCGAGAACGGGCCGACGTCAGGGGGAACCTACGACGCCGGAGCGACCGACGCCAACCTGTTCACCGACGGCAACCTGTTGCCCTCGGGAACAGCCTGCACGATTACGCTGTCGTTCGACGTGGTCCCCGGTGACACCGTTCCCGGCGACAACTTCGGCATCGTTTACAACAACTCGGCAACCACCACCGGCAGCGACCCGTGGGGCAACCCGCTGAGCGACGTCTCGGTGGACGGCCTCGACCCCGACGCCAACGGCGACGGCGATCCAGAAGACTCCGCTCCAACCCCCATCGTCTACGCTCCGAGCCCGGAGATGACCACCGACAAGGTGGCCACCGACGGCCCGAACGTGGAAACCGACGGTGACCTCACCGGAACGTTCACCATCACCGTATCCAACCCCGGCGACGTGAACCTGTATGACGTGCAGCTGGTGGATGACTTCTCCACCACGTTCGGGACCGGCACCGTCTGGGTATCCGGTTCGGTATCGGCCGACTCGGTCTGCTCCGGGTTCGAGAACACCTCGTACACCGGAACCGGCCTGGCCACCGAGCTGGTGACCGGCGGAGCCTCCAGTGGCCTCACGCTGGCCCCCGGCGACACCTGCGTCTTCACCATCACCTATGAGATCACACCGGGCACGCCTCCGGCCGTTGCCCCCGATGCTCAGACCTATACCAACACCGCCACCGGTACCTCAACCGACCCCTACGGCAACACCGTAGGAGACAGCGGACAGACGGCGTCCGACATCTCCTACGTCAACGGCCTGGAAACCACCAAGAACACCGTGGACTCACGAGTCAACGCCGACGGCACGCTGGATGTGACCTACGAAATCATCGTGTCCAACCCCGGCAACGTCGACCTGTATGACGTTCAGATCACCGACGATCTGACCGCCACGTTCGGTATCGACAGCGCGGCCGACATCGTGTCAGGACCGGCTCTGGGAACCACCGCACCCGGATGTTTCAACACCAACGGCGGCTTCGACGGCGTGATCGACATCAACGTGCTGGACGCCGGCAACACCCTGGCGGCCGGTGCCACCTGTACCGTCACGGTCATCATGAGCCTGACCATCGGTCAGCTCAACCCCATCCCGCCGGCCACCGGAGACCAGACGTATACCAACGCCGCCAACGTCACCGGCACCGACCCCTACGACCGTGACCTGGCCGCCACCGACACCGCCGACACCACCATTGTTGACGGTGAGTTCACCCTGGCCATGGGGCTGACCAAGACCCTCACCGACGGCTTCCCGGTACTCAACGACGACGGCAGCTTCGACCTGAAATACACCCTCGACATCACCAACTCGGGAACACTGGACATCGTCAACCTGGCCGCCACCGACAACGTCATCGACGTCTACGGCATCGGCTCGATTGTCACCAACCAGTCGGTGACCGGAACCGACCCGTGCGTAGCCAACGCCGCCTGGACCGGCGACGGCGACGTCGAACTTCTCGACACCGGCATCACCCTGCTGGCTGCCGAAGATCCAGACGACCCGCTGACCCCCAGCAGCTGCACGCTGACCATCAGCTTCAACGTCATGCCGGCCACGCCGCCGGTGGCCGCACCGCTGACCAGCACCTACACCAACACTGCGCTGGCCGACGGCAACGCCCCCGGGATCCCATCGATGACCGTCGATGCCTCCGACACGGCCGACGCCAACATCAACTACAACCCGCAGCTCGGGTTGGCCAAAGAGATCAGCGCCGGACCGACGTTCAACTTCGACGGTTCGATCAGCCTGACCTACAGCATCGTGGTGGCAAACCTGGGTGACGTCGACCTGGACAACGTTCAGGTCACCGACAACCTGTACGCCACCTTCGGTGCGGCGTCGCTGTTCGCCAACGTCACCGTTGATGCCGACGACGCCGGACTGTGTGAAGGCTTCGAAAACGACGTGGCCCTCGGCGGCACCTACGATGCCGGCCTCACCGACGCCAACCTGTTCGACCCGCTGGCCTCTCCCCCACTGGCGCTGGGTGTCGGGCAATCGTGTGTGGTCACTATTTCGTTCGATGTAACGCCGGGTGACATCGCCCCAGGTGACAACTTCGGCACCATCTACGAGAACACCGCCACCGGAACCGCTACCGACCCCTACGGCTTCGATCTGGCGGACGAATCCCAGGACGGCTCGGACCCCGACCCCGGCCTGGACGGACCCGGCGATGACAGCGATCCAACACCGATCAGCTTCGCCCCGATAGCCCAGCTGGCGACCACCAAGACCATCTCGTCCGGCCCGGTACTCAACGCCGACGGCACCATGACGCTGACCTACAGCATCACTGTGGCCAACAGCGGCGACGTCACCGTAACCGACGTGCAGGTACCGGACGACCTGGAAGCCGTCTTCGGTGCCGGATCGACCATCACCATCGACGGTCTCACCAGCACCGATCCTCTGGTGGCCAACGACCCGCTGTCGGTCGGAACCTACGACGGGCTCACCGCCGGCCACACCAACCTGCTCGATGGCCTCGTCGCTCTCGACCCGGGACAGTCGTCGACCATCGATCTGAGCATCACCGTCTTCTCCACCATCCTGCTGCCCGGGCCGTTCACCAACTCGGTGACCGCCACCGGCACCGACCCCTGGGGTGGTGGAGTTGAAGACACCTCCAATGACGGAACCGACGCCGATTCCGATGGCGACGACGACCCGACAAACGACAGCACACCGACGGCCTTCGAGCTGCCGTACATCTCCGAACTGGGGACGGCCAAAGCCGTAATCGATGGACCGGTCAACAACGGCGACGGCTCCTACACCCTCACCTACCAGTTCGTGGTGACCAACCTTGGGACTGTCACCGTGGCAGGTCTCCAGCTGGCTGACGACGTCGAATCCACCTTCGGAGCCGGTTCTGCACTGACCATCGACTCACTTACCGCCACCGACCCCTACCTGGTCAACAGCACCTTCGACGGTCTCACCGCCGGAGATACCAGCCTGCTGGCCGGAACGGACTCGCTCCTCCCGGGCGAAACGGTCACGGTGGACATGACGATCACGGTCACACCGGTGATTGAACCGCCCGGACCATATGACAACGTGGCCACCGCATCAGGAACCGACCCCTACGGAGACCCGGTGGTCGACGACTCCATCACCGGATCAGAACCCGATCCCGATGGCGACGGAAGCGGAGCCGAAACCGGCCCGACCACCGTTGGCTTCGGCTTCAGCCCGGTCCTCGGTCTGGCCAAGGAGATCACCGACGGCCCCATCCTCAACACCGACGGCAGCTTCACCATCACCTACTCGTTCGTGGCCGCCAACCTCGGTGACGTCAACGTGGATAACGTGCAAGTTGAAGACAATCTGGAAACCACCTTCGGTGAAGGTGTGATAGCCACCGTAGACAGCCTCGAAGCCGAGATTCCGTTGGTTGCCAGCACCACCTTCGACGGCATCACCGACACCGGGCTGCTGTCCGGCGAAGACACCCTGGCCGTGGGCGAAGTCTCGACCATCACCTTGACCGTCACCGTAACTCCCCAAGAGCTGGGAGAGTTCGAGAACAACGCCGTCATCAGTGGAACCGATCCACGGGGAGCAGCCGTCTCCGACAACTCGGTCAACGGATCAAACCCTGATCCCGACGGTGCCGGCGACGCCGCTGCCGAAGGTCCGACGCCACTGGCTCTGGCCGTCGAGCCGGAGATGGCCGTGGCCAAGCGAGTGGTCGGCGACCCGGTGGCCAACAGCGACGGCAGCTTCCGCACCACATTCGAGTTGATCGTGGCCAACGTCGGCCCGATTGAACTGACAAACGTAAACGT
>JAHDFR010000178.1 GCA_020628065.1 Acidimicrobiales bacterium | reverse complement strand
GGGTCCGGGATCGGTTCCGGCGAATGCGACCGGTTCAGGTACATCGGAGAAGAACTCCACGTTGTTGACTCCTAGGGCGTTGCTGGATGCTCGATGCTGGGACGCTCGCTACCCGATGTCAGGTATTGAACGTGTCCCAATGGGTCAACTCGGTGGCCGGTATGCGACTGGCCAACTTGAAGTCGGTCCCTTTGGTGTACGCAACCGGGAAGAGACCGGCCTGCACGTAACGATCGTGCGGGATGCCCAGCAGGTCGGAAACTTCGGACTCGTACTGCAGATGCAGGGTAGTCCACGCGGAGCCAAGTCCCCGTTCGCGAAGCGCCAACATAAAGCTCCACACCGCCGGAAGAATCGAACCCCACAGTCCGGCCTGAGCCATTATCGGGTAGTCGTCGGGTCGTCCTTCGATAAGGGGTATCACCATGAACGGGGAACGGTGAAAGTTGTCGGCCAGGTATTGGGCCGATGTCCGTACCTTGTCCATGCGTTCACCGCGTACGTCGCCTTCTTTGTATTCGGCACCCGGGGCGGAAGCGTAGCGGCCGAAGCTCTCGGCGTAGTACTCGGCGATGGCCTGTTTCTTTGCCTGGTCCTCGACCACCATCCACTGCCAGCCCTGACGGTTTGATCCGGTGGGCGCCTGCATGGCGATGTCGAGACATTCGGTGATGAGCTCCTTCGGTACCGGCCGATCAAAGTCCAGCCGCTTGCGGACCGACCTCGTGGTGGTGAGGACTTCATCGGCTGTCAGGTTCAGACGTTCGCTCATAGTCCCTGGAATGTAGTCCATGGCCCCGCCGAACGTTCAGTCCACCTTGAGCTTGTGCAACCCGGTGCCAATCAAGGCGTCAGCGAGATGATGGTCCCGGCACTGTGGTCGGTGAGCAGCAACCGATCGCCATCGGACACGAGATGCTGGGGGCGTTCAGCGCCTTCATAGACCACGACGTAACCGGTTGAATCACCGGCGGTTTCGACCACTACAACCTCGCCGGTGTTCCAGAGGGCGACAGCCAACATGTTTGGCCTGCCCGGTATCGGAGCAACTGAGGTTGGCGTGGCCCCAGGTGGAAACACCGCAGTCGACCGGGGAGCGTCCGGGCACCCACCGTTGGCTTCGGTGTACTCGGCCACGGCCCGGTTGTCGCCGACACACTGGGGCCAGCCGTGGTCAACGCCGGGGGTGACCGCAACCAGTTCATCAGCGGCCGGTTGACCGTCGAACCGCCCGTCGCTCATTTCGGTCGTGTACAGCGTTCCGTCGGAGGTTCGGAGGTGGGCGTAGGCGTGTTTGAACCCGTCGGCCACCGGTTCGATGTCGGCAACTCCGGTCGCTTCCTCAACGGTGACAGCCCATAGCGCCCCCGATCCAGGAGTGGGAGTGCCGTCGCCCTGCAATCGACCTGAGGTGTTGTACAGCAGGCGGTCCCCGTCGGGAGTAAGCGTGCCCTGGGAACGCCCGTTGTTGGGGAGATCGTCGGCTACGACAACTCGGTCGGTTCCGTCGACAAGCCCGCCGATCGGCCCTCTACTCAGGCGGTCCCGCTCCATCACCCACAACTCGTCGGCAAAAAGCGCTATTCCCGTTGGCTTGTCGAGGCCATCCAACATCACAACAGGATCAGCAGCCGCGTTGTCCGGATCAAGCCGTAGCACCTGGCCTTGGGCATCGTTCTCGCCTCCGGCCAGCTGGGCCACCCACCAGCTCCCATCCTCGGCAACAATCAACTGCGTTGGACCGTTCAAGCCATCGACCAGCACCTCACCAGCCAGTTCGACCACCCCACCGGAATCTGACCCCGAGCTGTCGCTGAGACAGGCAGAGGTCAGCACGGACAACCCACAGAGCACAACCAACGCCATGAGAACTGACGGCGGCGGGTTAGTCTTCCGGCGAATCCGGGGCACGGTGCCAACACTATCCTGCCCAACCGGCAAGCCCGGCTCGGGCTTGCACGCTGGACTAGGTTGTCCTCAATGACAGATTCTCCGCCAGACTCTCCCACCACTGCGCCGACCGGAGACAACGCCAGGTTCTCCGCTTGCTTCATCGACGGAGCATGGCTCGGCGGAACAGGACCGCTGCTCGAAGCCGTCGATCCGTCCACCGGTGCGGTTGGCTGGTCGGCGCCGGCAGCCTCCGAGCAGCAAGTGTCCGACGCGCTGGCTGTGGCGGCGCGAAGCCAACCGGCGTGGGAGCAGCTGTCGATCGAGGAACGAGCCGGCGTCATCGAGCGATTCGCTGAGCTGGTCGAACAGGAGCGGGCCGACCTGGCACATCTTATATCGGCCGAAACCGGTAAACCCCGGTGGGAAGCGGCCACCGAGGTGAACACCGTCATCGGGAAGGCCCGATTGGCCATCGACGCCTACCACGAACGCACGCCGGGTGCTCTACACATCGGACCCGGAGAGCTGACCCACCGGGCTCTCGGTGTGGTCGCCGTTCTCGGGCCGTACAACTTCCCAGCGCATCTACCCAACGGCCAGATCCTGCCGGCGCTGATGGCCGGCAACGCCGTGGTCTACAAACCGAGCGAGTTGACGCCCAGGGTGGCTGTCGCTCACGTTGAGCTGCTGGCCGAGGCCGGAGTACCGCCCGGTGTGGTGAACCTGGTGATCGGCGGTGCCGACGTCGGCCGAGCGCTGGTGGCCGGCAAAGTCGACGCAGTGGCCTTTACCGGCAGTGTCCGGACCGGTCGGGCGCTGCACACCGCACTGGCCGACCGACCGGAGGTTGTTCTGGCCTTGGAGATGGGCGGCA
This sequence comes from Acidimicrobiales bacterium, assembly GCA_020628065.1. Lineage (GTDB taxonomy): Bacteria > Actinomycetota > Acidimicrobiia > Acidimicrobiales > SZUA-35 > JAHELU01. Next base: position 5,257 of record JAHDFR010000178.1, on the reverse strand, counting down.
ACAATCCTCTCGTTGTCGACGACTGGGATGATCTCGATGCCGCCGTGAACGTGATCGCCCGTTCGGCGTTCATCTCGGCCGGTCAACGTTGCACCTGCACCCGCCGCCTGTACGTACCTTCCGGTCCTGAGGGCGACAAGTTGGTCGACGAGTTGGTGTCATTGACTGAGCGGCTGACCATCGGCTCCCCCCATGATGATCCTGAGCCATTCGCCGGCCCGGTGATCACCGAGCGCGCCGCCAATCTGATGCGGCAACGGGTCACCGAGCTGGCCGATGCCGGGGCCGAGGTTCTGACCGGTCCGGGTGAGGTTCGAACCGGGACCGGTTTTGTCGAGCCGACCATTGTTGACGTGACCGGCATTGGCATCGCCGACGACGAAATCTTCGGTCCGTTGCTGCACCTGATTCGCTACGACAACTTCGACCAGGCGGTGACCGCAGCCGGCGATACGTCCTACGGTTTGGCCGCCGGCATGATCGGCACCAGTCGTGACCGCTTCGACCAGTTCCGCTCCGCCATCAAGGCCGGAGTAATCAACTGGAACACTCCCACCACCGGGGCGTCCGGCCGCCTACCGTTCGGCGGAGTTGGGGCCAGTGGAAATCATCGACCGGCCGGCTGGGCGGCCGCTGACTTCTGCGCCTACCCGGTGGCCACCATGTCGGCGGAATCGGTCTCAGCGGCCACAGCCGACATTCCCGGTCTCCGCTCGGACGACGGCACCGATCCGGAATCCGACTAGCCGACCCGCAATCGACCTAGAGGACTAGCCGGTACTGCACGTCGTCGATTCCGGTGTCGCCGTTGGCCAGCCGTTCGCCTGGCACAAGCGTCCACCCCCATCGTTCGCACATCCGACGAGCGCTGACGTTCGGTTCCAACACCCAAAGCCGCATCTCCTTTGCGCCGACGCTGCGAGCCCTTTCGAGCACACAACGATGCAACCCGGAGCCCGCCCCTCTGCCCCACCAGGCCGGTCGAACATACAGCATGTGTAGCCAGATCAGTGCCGTGTCATCATCGGTCGGAGCGGCGGCAAGCGCACCAACGATCTGGCCAGCCGACTCCCCGGTTTCGGCAACGGCCACAGCGCACAGGCTGTCGTGGCGTGTCAGCAACCGTTGCCATCGCTTAGCTAGTGACTCAGGTGTCGGTTTCGCCGCTGCCGGTGGAAAGATCTTTCCATACGCCGCGATGGCCGACTGGCGATGCAACGTGGCGGCAGTGTTGACGTCCACCAGCTCCGCTTTTCGAATGAAGAGTTTGTCCATCACTCACTCGTTGTACCAATCCAGAATGGATACCGACTGGTAGAAGCCGATCTGAAGGGCCAACGCCACCACTATCAGCAGGGTCATCGCTACACAGATCCACAATCGCTTCGACCGTTGCCGCGCCCCGCCTTTGAACGATGCGGTCGCCAAAATCCAACCCACGACGGCTGCTACAACCGCAAGTGCGTCAGCCGCAAGGATCAGAAACAGATAGACCCATGCGGCAGGGCCGTGGACGTCGGCGGTGTCGAGGCGCTCCCAAACTTGCTGGTGGAAGTCTCCGGCGTCGGCGTTGATTCCGGACAAGTCGGCCGCCGTCGAGCTCACAATGGCCCAGGCAAAGAAGCCGGAGAAGAACACAGCGGCAATCAAGCAGACGAGTCCTAAGCCGTACACCAGATCCCTCGCCGTACTCCACGGCGATTGCCGGCGGACTCGAGCGGCGGCCAATAGGGCATAGACCAACCCGAGTGTCATTAGAGGAAAGCCGACCAATCGGGCCAGCATCCGGTCGGGTCCGCGGGAGCTGCCGACAGTCACCGTCAGCCGTTCGGCTGTCGCTGATTCGACGCAGAACTCGTCGATGTCTCGACCAACATCGGTTCGTTGCGATCGGTACTCCCGACAGTGGTTTCTCCCAAACCCGATCCCATTGCTCGCACCGAGAGCGCTTCGGTCATTGGGGTTGAACTTCAGCGGGTCGGTTCCGTCGGTTGGGCGGTAGGTGAGGGTGGCCAGGCGTTTGGCGTGGAGGTCCGGCCAAAAGTGGCGATCCAAATTGACCAGCTCGTAGCCCTCGATAGTTGGCGGTTGTTGAAGGCCTTCAGCCCCGATTCGGACCATTGGAAGTGTCATGAAGCCGAGGATCAAACCACCGGACGCAAAAGCGGCCCAGGCCCAGAACACCAGTCGATCAGCGACTCTTCGGCGAATAATGGCCAGAGCGCCGACGGCCACCGCTGTCATCAACCACAAAGGGATGAACGAGGGAACCGCCGGGACCTCTAGCGGCTGCAACCTGGCAGTCGGGGTGTTTGTTGTATCGGACAGCGCCATCAGCGGGTCGATCAGGTCAAGCCGTTCGGCGATCGAGAACATGCCGAACAGCAGCCGGCGCCCGACGTCCCACAACAAAACGAAAGGGGCCAGTAGCAGTCCGAGAACCCGTACCACCGGCGACTCGGATTCAGCTCGCATCAATCGAAACGGTCCCGAAGCTCAGCGAGGAACCGCTGAACCTCCGACTCGTCCAAGGGCCGAGCGTAGTTAAAGTCGTCGCGAGCAGAATCGACCATTGCCTGGTCGATCTCGTGGAAGGCGTCGTAGGCATAGAGTGCCCCGGTCAAAGGCTGCTCGTCGCCCCGGCCCTCCGAGACGTACGAGACCTCCACCGAAACCGACTTCTGTGAGCACTGCTGTCGAACCTGATCAGCCACTTCCATCAGATCCCGATCGCGGGACACGATGACGGCGACGTCGCACCGGTCACCCAACACCGCCGACACAGCATCGAGGGCCAAAGCCACGTCGACGCCCTTTTCCCGCGCCTTGCGCTTCTTGTACACCGTGGCCTGAGCCTGCTTGGGAGCGTCGTCGTACCAGGGAGGAGGCACGTCGTCGCGATCGACGCTCCACTCCCAGTGGTAGCGCAGTGTTCGTTCGTGAACCTCAACCCCGGTTCGGCGCATCAGGTCATGGCGGCGGCTGACCAACTCGTACATCTTGCGATCCACCTCGGGATCATGGACGCCGGAGTAATAGAACGTGCCGGCCAGTACACGATCGGGTCCGGTCAACGTCCGGGCCAACAGCAGGGGATGAACTCTGGTCTTGAAACGACGGTGCAATCCCTTGAACAGGTTCTGGCCATCGATGAACACCATGACCCGCAGCGGCGAAGAATCCGTCATGGTCCAAGCCTAAAGCAACCTCTACTGCAGTTCCCGGTTCAGGAATGCAGCGATGTCTCGCAGCGACTCGGCCGACTCGGCGAACTCGTCATAGAACTCGAACACATGCCACAACCCGGGCCAAACATTGCATTCGACCGGCACCCCGGCCCGTCGCAGTTTGCGAGCCAGTCGAAGGCACATCTCCATCAACAGGTCGTAAGTGCCGGTGGTGATGATGGTCGGCGGCAAGCCGTCAACCAGACCCAACCCCGGTGACACCGCCGGGTCGGTCAGCGCCAGGCCGCCCGGATAGGTGCCGGCCACATCCAACATGAGCTGAAACGACAGCGACGGGTCTCTGTCGGCCACCGGTCCGAACAGTTCACGATCGGTTCGAAGGTCAGCAGCCGGAGACAGCAGAGCCTGAGCTTCGGGTGCCCGAACCCCTTCGGCCACCGCTCGCTGCACCGTGAGCAGAGCCAAGTTACCACCGGCCGACTCCCCCGCCGCCAACAGTCGCCCGGGGACAGATGCCATGGCCTCATAGGCGGCCCAGCAGTCGTCACCGGCTGCCGGTGCGGTGTGCTCCGGGGCCAGCCGATAGCGAGGAGCGATTACCTCAACACCGCACCATTCGGCCAGCGCACCGATTACCGGCATATCCGTCTCAGGATCGCCGACAATGAATCCACCACCGAAGACGTAGAACAGACGCCCATTGTCGGTGCCGCCCGATCGGGAAACAATCCGCAGGCAGTCAACGCCACCCACCACGACGTCCTCGGTCTCCAGTTGATGCCGTTCGACAGCTCGTTCAGCCGCAGCGGCAAAACCGTCTTTGGCTTCGATCCGGATGCGTTCGATATCGGCGAAGTCGATCGGGTCGTTCTCGGGGATGTAGCTGCGGCGTTTGGCCAGTGCTTCCGCACTCAGGTCGCTACTCATGCCGATCGCCCCTAAATGGAAACCGCTGTCAGGTCATCACCGATGACGATTTCGCCGTCGTAGTCGATCGGGTCGTTCTCCGGGATGTAGCTGCGGCGTTTGTACAGTCGGAGTCGCTACTCATGCCGATCGCCCCTAAATGGAAACAGTTGTCAGGTCATCACCGATGACGATTTCGCCGTCGTAGTGCTCGGCCGCCAACGCCCTCCACTCGTCGTATTGGTCGGGGTTGGGGGCGGGAACCATGTGGGTGAGCACCAGTCGTTTGGCCTTGACTCGAGCCGCCGTCCGGGCGGCGTCGACCACGCCGGAGTGATAGTCGAGGATGTCCTGAATCATGTCGTTGGGGATGGCCTCAACCAGATCGCGTCGGATGACGGTTTGCACGTAGGCGTCGGCCTCGGCGGCCAACGCGTCCACGCCGTCACAGGCGATGGTGTCACCCACCAGGGCGGCCGTCGCCCCGTCGTGCTCCAGGCGGAAGCCGATAGTCGGCTTGACCGGCGAGTGCTCGGTTGCCGCCGTGGTCACAGACACGTCACCGATGGTGAAGGTGTCACCGGGGTTCAGTTCAGTCACGTCAAGGTTGGGGGGCTCGGTCAGTACATCGTGATGGTCTATGCGGTAGCCGACATCGGGCTCCAGCGCCGCCACTTGCCGTTCCACGAACTGGGCGATGCCGATCGGCCCGAAGATTCGCAGAGGTACGTTGCCTTGGGTCATCACCCAGTGGGTCGTGATCACATCGTTCAGGGCGCAAACGTGATCACTGTGCAGATGGGTGATCAACACCCCTGAAAGGAAGGCGGGCAACGACCCGGCGCCCGCCATTCGCATCACCACTCCCCGCCCGGCGTCCACCAGAATATGAGTGTCGCCCGCCTTGACCAGCGTCGACGGGCCTGCTCGGTTGGGGTCTGGCAGTGGTGAACCGGTACCGGTAAGAACAATCTCCATACGACGAGTCTTACACCAGATCCTCAATCGGGTGATACGGGACGTTGCGGAAATCAAGGTAGAACGGGCCGAAGGCCAGATCCGAAGGCGCAGCCGACCAATCGGAGGCACAATGAGTCCAATGACAGATTTCGAACCGGCCGAGCGACTTTGGATCGACCGCTTCGGCAACTTGAGGAACGTAA
>JAHDFR010000022.1:39557-42073 GCA_020628065.1 Acidimicrobiales bacterium | reverse complement strand
CGCCCTCGTCGTCTGTGCTCTCGCCCGATGTTCAACCTCGTAGCGAATTCGGCCGCGCCGGTCGACTTCGCCTGCCACAATCGTTCTGATGTCAAGCTTGTCTTTGTCGGGGAAGGTCGCCCTGGTCACCGGAGCCAACCATGGCATCGGTGCCGCTACCGCCATCGCTCTGGCGGAGCTCGGTGCCGACGTGGCCATCACCTACCTTCGGACCGGCGACCCCGATAAGACCGATGACTACAACACAGCTCGAGCCGCCGACGGATCGGGCACGGTCACATCAGTGACCGCATTGGGCCGAGCGGCGTTGGCCATCGAAGCCGACCTCACCGACCCCAACGTTCCCCGCCGGCTGTTTGACCGGGCCGAGGACGAGCTGGGCCCGATCTCGGTGCTGGTTCACAACGCCAGCGGGTGGCACAAAGACACATTCGCCCCCGAACTGCTCGACGCCGTCAATCGTGCCGGTGACATGGTCACCGAGTCCTCCATCGACTCACAACTACAAGTCGATGCCCGAGCCGGAGCGCTACTCATGGCCGAGTTGATCACCCGGCACCGAGCCCGGGGTGCAGACTGGGGCCGCATCGTCACCATGACTTCCGGAGAGGGGCGTGGGTTCCCGGGTGAGGTGTCGTACGGCGCGGCCAAGGCGGCCCTGATCAGTTACACGTTGTCGGCCGCCGCCGAGATGGCCGCCGACGGTGTCGCCGCCAACGTCGTGTACCCACCGGTCACTGATACCGGCTGGATCACACCGGAGGTCGAGCAGTTTGTGGCCGACGACTTCGACCACCATCACATCGCCAAGCCGAACGAAGTAGCCGAAGTTATCGGTTGGCTATGCTCGGACGCCGGGCGTCTCGTCACCGGCAACATCATCCGACTCAGGTAGATCCCCGCAGACAGCTATGGTTGGGCCATGACGCCGACCGCCACTCGAGTACTACTCGTTTTGGTGCTACTTGCGGCGGCCTGTTCGGGATCGCCCACGGAGACCGTGGCCGGGGGCGACGATGCAGCAGGTACCGGCGACCCTGCTGGCAGCGGGGAGCTGCAAGCAGTGCTTGAACCGGCCAACGCTCTGGTGGAGGACTTCGGCGACGGTTGGCAGCAGGTCGATCGGTGGTACACCGAAGGCTCCATAACCCAGTGGGACGCCGACTGTTCCGACTTCAATCGCTTGGGCGACATCTTCAACTACGGCACGCCGGAGACGGTGGTGTGGCAACAGGGAGGAGACCAAATGTTCCAGCGCACCGACGACTTCGGTTGGGATGCCGGTCAGTTCGCCGCCACCGCGCTACAGATTCCCAACAACTGCCCCTCGGTCGAAGTGGGATCAGGCACCGTGGAAATCGCCGGGGCTGCGCTGTCGGAGCTGGGGCCGGCGCCGGACCGGATCGGCGAAGGCGACCCGAACGGTCAAGTGGTGGCCATCAAGCTGAGCGCCTACCCTCACCCCAGCCCGGAGACCGACATCGCCACTCCCGAGTTCGAGCCCGACCGGCTTACCTGGATGGTGATCGCCACTCGGCACAACGTCGTTTCGCAGCTGGTCTACAGCCCGGCGCCGGAGCTGTCGACCACCGACAGGTTGGTCAAGGCGGTCGAAGCGCAAATCAACGCGTTGCTCGAAACCCCGATCGAAGCCACCGGCCCGTTCCAGCAGGCTGAGCCTCCGCTATCGGTGGCACCGGGAACCATTGCCGATGCCGAGCTGTATGTCGACCCGGTTGAGTGTGCTAACGACGGAACAGTTGATATCGAGACTGAGTCGGGCAACGTCCGTTGGTTGCTGACAGAGCCGGTTCCCACCGAGTGGCGGGGTCGATTGCCGATACTTGGGGACCTGACGGTCGATGGCAGCGAAGCCGAGTTCTCGGCCTACCCCGGCCCGCCACCGATCCCGGGAGAAGCGTCAGTCGACGTCAACGCCGACCTTTTTCTCGAAGGCTTCACGGTTGGGATGACAACCGGGGCGATCAGAGACTCATGCCACTTGTGGGAAGCACCGGACGACGTGCCCAAAAGCGTGAGTCGACCCTTGGATTGCGACGACCGCCCCATCGAGGAAGACCGCTTCCCCGATGAAGGTCAGGATCTCCTGGATCTGGCTCAAGCGGCAAACCCTGAGGTGGTCGAGGTCCGCCCGCTCGAGCCCCTCATATGGGCCGGTTTCGACGGTGGCGGCCGAATAGTGGTTGAGCTGGCCCTGGGTGACATCGAAAACCCTGACTGGCAGATCTTCACCTGCGCCAACCCGTAGCTTTCGCCTTCCGACCGACTATGTATCAGGTCGGCCTGACAAGACGTCTGATGGTGTAGTCGCCTACAAAGCAACGCCAGTGGAGGGAGGCAGCCAACGAATACTGGTCGGCAGCAAGATTCCCGGCACCTTCGTAACCGTTCGCTCCGAATTCACACACGGCTTCAACGGCTCTCTTCGACCGGGGATGTCGGTCACCGTGCCCGACGGTGGGCACGAATACCCGATGTTGTTTCTCCATCTGAAG
>JAHDFR010000022.1:36224-39457 GCA_020628065.1 Acidimicrobiales bacterium | reverse complement strand
GGTCACCGTGCCCGACGGTGGGCACGAATACCCGATGTTGTTTCTCCATCTGAAGGCGGCGGACGTCCCCGTTGACTTCGGCGTCAGGGTTGATCAGCATGAGCGGGCCAGAAACCTGCACCGGGTCTTGGACAACGGCGACGCCAACGGGCAAGCCCGGTTCATTGTCGCCGGAGACCTCAACTCGGTCGGCCTTGACCTCACGTTCAGCAAACACGACATCGGACCAGCGGAAGAAAACGATCGCATCCGCTCGATGTACGGTTCCCGTTTCGAACAAATGGTGATGCACGACAAGACCCACGACTCGACGTTCTGGAACGGTCCGGGCAGCAGCGACGCCCCGGTAGACATCGACCATGTCATAGCGGCCACCAACGTCGCCTTGGCACCGGTCAACGGCGACCCCCAGGTCATGGTGGAAGTCAAAGGCTGGCCCGAGTTGGAGACGCAAAGTCAACAGCAAGACTGGATCAACCGCTACTCCGACCATGCCGCCCTGCGATTCACAGTGACCTGAAGCGAGGTCCTCCTGCGGGACTACAGATCGTCGGTCAACTGCTTGGCGAATTTGATCCGGGCGACCGCCTCGGGGTTGGTGACCGCCTGCAGTCCGGTCGCCCAGTCGGGCAGAGCCCAGGCCATGCCGTCATGGTCCAGCATCCAGTAGCGGTCAAAGGTCGAGAGAAACGCCCGGTCGTGAGACACGGCGACGACCGTGCCCTCGAAACCCTCAAGGGCCGATTCCAACGCCACAGCCGAATCAATGTCCAGGTTGTCGGTCGGCTCGTCCAACAGCAGCAGGTTGTGGCCGTCCAGTTCAAGACACAGGATCTCCAACCGGGCCTTCTGCCCGCCGGACAAGGTCTCGTACGGCTGACGCTCGTGACCGGCCAAACCGTAGCGGGAGAGCGCCCGCATGGCCCGCTCGTGGTTGCCTTCCCGTTCCAGAACCGGCTCGATGGTGGAGCGGCCCTCAAACTCCGGGTTGTTGTTGATCTGGGTGAACAACCCGGGCTCAACCCTGGCCCCCAGCTTCAACACACCATCGTGATCCACACCGACGCTGTGAGGTTCGCCGGCCAGCAAGCGCAGCAGGTGTGTCTTGCCGGAACCGTTGGGACCAACCAGGCCAACACGCTCGCCGAAAAAGATCTCGCCGGTGAAGGCGAACAACAAATCAGGCAACTCGAGCGACGCCAACGACACCACTCGGCGACCGGAGTCACCGCCCCGCAAACGCATTTTCACTTTCTGGTCGGGAGCCGGCGGCGGAGGCGGACCGGCCTCAACAAACTTCTTCCAGCGAGTTTCCGCCGCGTTGGCCCGAGCGGCGTTACCGTCGTTGAGCTTGGCCCGCTCCTTCATGATCTTGTAGAAGCGATACAGCCGCCGTTCCTCATCCTTCCACCGTTGAACAGCGTCACCGAGACGCTGCTGCCGAGCCTCCCGGGCCTGGCCGTAGGAGGCATACGATTCGCCGTGCACCCAGGCGCCGAAGGCCTCCAAGGTGACCACCCGGTTGGTGGCGTTGGCCAGCAACTCCCGATCGTGGGAGATCATCAGCACCGTCTTGTCGGTGGTCTTGATCTTTTGCTCCAGCCACCGTTTGGCCGGGACGTCCAGATAATTGTCGGGCTCATCAAGTAACAGCACGTCGGCATCGGAGGAAAACAACAGGTCAAGCACGATCTGTTTGCGTTCGCCACCCGACAGTTGGGACGCCAGGCGAGGTCCGACGTCATCCAGGCCCGAGCGAACAACCCTCATGAGGGTTGCGTCCCAGTCGGCCTCGGCCTGATAGCCACCGCAATCGGCCCACGCCCCAATGGCCTCAGCCAGCACCATGGAAGCATCCACATCGTCGCTGTTGTCCGCCGCCGCCCGCTCAGCGGCGGTCAGGGCACGGCCAATGGTTCGCCCCGGCTCGGGCATGCACTCGACCAACATGTCACGCACGGTGGTCTGTCCGGTGTCGGCGGCTGACACCCCGACGTCCTGGGCCATATACCGAACCTCGCCGCCGATGGCAGCGTCACCTTCGGCCGCCGGTAACTCGCCGGCCAGGATCCGCATCAGCGTGGTCTTGCCCACCCCGTTGTTACCGATCAGCGCGGCGTGGGAACCGGGGGCGACGGTGAACGAAACCTCGGTGAACAACGTCTCGCCGCCCGGGTGGGCATATTCGAGATTCGACACCGAAACGTGGGCCATACCCCAATCCTAAGGCAGTCGACCCACGTGGTGTTTCAAGATTTGGCAGGCTGCAATCACCACCGCCTACTCCAGGTAGAAGCGGTGGATGAGTTCCTCGATGGTGGGTTCGGCGATCGAAACATCCCGGATGGAGTGCTGGGCCGCCACTGCGGCCAACACATCCGTAGCTGAGCGTTCCCGCCGATCAAACCTCAGATGCTGACGAGGGCCATTGCGTTCAACCACGTCCACACCGTCGATTTCCAGCGGCTCGACCGCTGCTTCCAGATCTACCACCACGATCCGCTCGAAACCGAACCGGGCTTTGAAGTCACCGAGACTGCCGTCGAGAACCACTCGACCCTCATCGATGATCACCAGTCGTTCGCAAAGCTGTTCGACATCATCCAGGTCGTGGGTGGTCAACAGCACCGTCGTGCCGTACTCCCGGTTGATGTCGGCCAGAAAGCTGCGAACCGCGTACTTGGCCACCACGTCGAGGCCGACGGTGGGCTCATCCAGCACAACCAGGTCCGGGTCGTGGAGGAACGCCGCCGCCAGCTCACCCCGCATCCTTTGCCCCAGCGACAGTTGCCGCACCGGGCGATCGAGAAAGGTCGACAGGTCCAAGCGGTCGACCAACTCGTCGAGGTTCCGTTTGAACCGCGTCTCCTCCACCCGATACAGATGCCGAAGCAGGGCGAAGCTGTCTTGCAGAGGCAGGTCGATCCACAGCTGGCTTCGGGTTCCGAACACCACGCCCAGCTTGCGGGTCAGCTGCACCCGTTGGCGCATCGGCTCCATACCCAGCACCTGAATCCGCCCGCCGTCGGGCTGAAGGATGCCGGTGATCATCTTGATGGTCGACGACTTTCCGGCACCGTTCGGACCAACGTAGGCCACCATTTCGCCCTTGTTGACCTGAAGATTAACCGCCGACACAGCCTGGACTATTTGACGTTCGCGCCGGAACAGCCCGGCTCGGGTCCGAACCACGTACTGCTTCTCGATGTCCTCAAGTTCGATTACCGCCACGC
>JAHDFR010000022.1:32155-36124 GCA_020628065.1 Acidimicrobiales bacterium | reverse complement strand
TCACCATCGCCATGTCACAACCATCTCCTCTATCGACCGGTGCTCTGATAGCGCCGGGTGCCGGCTCCCCACGCCAATCGCGCCGCTCCACACAACGCCAAGGCCACCAGCGGCGCGCAGTAACCCAACCAGCGGGGTATCCCAAGCGGATTGGGGGCCGCGGTCAACACGATCACCGGCAGGTAGGCGACAAAGGCCAGAGGCACGACCCAGCCGTACACCAGGCGAACCCATCGGGGATACAGGTGCAGCGGGTACTCCGACGCCTGCTGGCCGCCATAGGTGATCGAGTGACTAAATCTGCGAACCCCGACAGCCACGAAACCCACGGCACCGCTGACGACCCACAACCCGGCGAAGATGGCAGTGGCCGACACCACTGTCACCATCAGGTAGCCGACAGTCCACAGGCCCCAATCTATGTCCACCCTGGGTACGGCCCAGACGAAGGCCACGATGGGTGGAACGAGCTTGCCAATACGTCGAAGCTGGAAATTGCGGCCGACGATCTGGGCGATAGACCCGACCGGGCGGAGTAGAACCCGATCCATGTCACCGGTTCGGGTCATCTCGCCGGTGTCCTCCAAGGCGCTGAAAAGAGCATCGGCCAGACCGAATGTCAATCCGACCAATGAGTAGGCCAGCAACACCTGCCCCCGGGACCAACCACCCAACGATGGGGTCAACTCAAGGACGATGAGGATGGCCACAACATTGGCCAACGCCACGATGGCCTGGACGGCGAACGCCAACAGGAAAGCCGATCGGTACTGCCAATCCGAGCGAACCTGGGCCGCCGCCAGGTACCCGGCGGCTCGGAGGCCGCCTCTCACGTCAGCCACCGAACTCAACCACCCTGTACCACCAATCGGCGGGTGGCCACCCGCAACAGTCCGAACCCAACGGCCAGCAGCGCCGCCAACCATCCCATCTGAAAGACGAGCGCCCACACCGTCTCAAGACCCGACCGGGTCCCGAGAAAGATCTCGATGGGAAGTTGGATCATCCCGGAGAACGGCAGCCCACGAGCCACATCCTCCAGCGCCGGTGGAAACAGATTGAGCGGCAGGACAAGCCCGGCGAACAACCCACTGATCAAGGTGACGATGGCGTCAACCCCTCGAACGTCAAAGACCCAAAAACCCGACAGCGCAACCAGGAATCGGAGTGCGAAACCAAGTAACGAAGCAAGCACCAACGAAAGCGCAAAGGTCGGCAGGATCAGCAGGTCAGGCCAGGTGAGCTCATACACCAGGGCTCCAGCCAGCAACGGCAAGACACCGCGAGCCAGCACTTGAAAGCCGGCATCACCAACCCATTGAGCCAGATACCACTGTTGAAGCCCGGCCGGGCGGTACAAGTCGATCACCACATCGCCGCTCTTGATGGCCGTCCCCAGCGTCAACGGCCCACTGTTGAAAATGCCGACAACGGCTATGAAGCCTTGAGACAAGAAGGCGAACGTCACCAGATCGGACTCCGACATACCTCTCAGATCTCCGCCGTTAGCCAAAAACAGAAGAACCGACGCCCGAAGGAACCCGAAAACCGTGTTGGTGAACAATGCCGACGCGGTAGCCAACCGGTAGGTGGACGATCGACGAAAGCTACGACGAGCGACTTCTATGAACAGGCGCGGCGTCATCAATCCCCCCTTCGCTTGCACCCTACCCTTTGGGCTACGCCTTAACTGATGGTTGCAACCGCAGTCCGGGTCGACAAGGATAGACGGGCTAACTGTTCCATGATTGGCTTAAAAATTGGGCGACCAGAAGTTCGATAAAGCCGGACGCCCGTGAACATCGGAGATCGCATAATGCTCGAGCACACCAGACTTTCCCGCCGCAAGTTTCTCGGCGCAGGGGCAACGGCGGTTGCCGTTGTCGCCTGGGATGTCAACACCGGCTCGTGGCTGACGGCGGCCGACGCCGCCGTGACCGGCCCGGGAGCCGCTCCGGTTCCTCCGCAGCTGGCCGGAAAACTGGTCACCGACGAGGCGTCGCTGGCGGCCGCCGCCGACGACTTCGGCCACATCATCTCCCGGGTTCCTCAAGCGGTGCTGAACGCCACCTCGGCCGAAGACATCTCCGTTCTGATCAAGTGGGCCAACAAGGTCGGCATCAAGGTTGCGGCCCGGGGCCAGGCCCACTCGGTATTCGGCGAAGGCCAGGTGGAGGGTGGCGTCGTCATCGACATGAACGGCCTCAACACCATTCACGAACTGGGCGACGACTACGCCGTGGTTGACGCCGGAGTCACCTGGGAACAGATTCTGGAACAGTCGATTCCGGCAGGCCTCGCTCCACCGGTGCTGACCGACTACGTTCGCCTGTCCGTCGGTGGGGTACTGGCCGTCGGCGGCATCGGCGGCAACATGAACCAGGTCGGCATGGTGGTCGACAACGTCGACTCCATCGATGTGGTGACCGGCAACGGTCAACTGGTCCGCAACGTCTCGGCCAAACGCAAGTCCGACCTGTTCGACGCCGCCCTTGGTGGTCTGGGACAGGTGGCAATCATCACCAAAGCCCGAATTCGCCTCGCCCCGGTGTCGGCCCTCGTTCGCATCTACGAGCTGACCTACAGCAACGCCGCCGCCTACCTGGCCGATCAGCGCACCCTGGTGACCGACGGTCGCTTCGGCTATCACGAAGGCCAGATCGTGCCCGATGGTGTGGGCGGATGGAACTTCAAAATTGAGGTAGGCGCCTACTACAACCCTCCGGCCGCACCCGACGACGACGCTCTGCTGGCCGGGCTCTCACCGGATCTCGACACCAACATTTTCGATCTTCCCACCGCCGTCTGGCTCGGTCGGGTGTCGGCAGCCGAAGAGGCCCTACGAGGAATCGGCTTGTGGGACACCCCGCATCCGTGGTCCGACTTGTTCCTCACCGACGAGGGAGCGGAGGAGTATTTGACCAATACGGTGCTTCCTACGCTCACCGCTGATGGGGTGGGGGCCGGCCTGCTGCTGCTGTATCCGTTCCGCACCGACCTCTTAACCCGACCGATGGCCCGGGTGCCGGAAGGCGAGATCGTGTGGGCGTTCGACATCCTGCGGTTCCCGTTCAACCCGGCGTTGACGGATGCGCTGCTGGCTGAGAATCGACTGCTGTTCGAAGAGGCGGCCGCGCTCGGCGGCAACTTCTACCCCATCGGGGCGCTGGACACCACCAGTGAAGAGTGGGTGGCCTACTTCGGTCCTCTCTACGACACACTGTTGGCCAACAAGCGACGCTACGACCCCGACAACGTGCTCACCCCCGGACAGGGCATCAGCTAGCAGCGCAGAGACCTCAAACAGTCAGCTATGGCGCCTGCCACGCCCTGACCGGTGGGCAAGATCCCGATCGCTACCCTTTTTGCCATGGTGGCCTTCCGGAATATTTTGTTTGGTCTCACAGCCTTGACTTTTGCCCTTTCCGCCTGTGGCGGCTCGGAGGACGAGGCGGTTTCAACCGCCGAGTCGAAGGACGAAGAAGAGCACGATCATTCCAGTCACGACCACGGTGACGATCTGGTCTCCGAGATTGCGGGCATGGGCACCATGATGGGTGACCCTAACGCCACCCCGGCCGCCGAGATCGACGGGGCTGACCTGACATCGGTTGAATTCCAGCTGCTCGACAGCCGCCCCGACGGCTTCGACGCAGCCACCGGTACAGCCGATGTCGCCCGTCACGATGCCGGCACCACGGTGACGCTCACGCTCGATGGTCTCGACCCGGGACGCCAGTTCATCGCCCACGTCCACGAAGGTTCGTGCGCAGAGAACGGCGGCGACCACTACAAGTTCGAAGCCGACGGGCCGGACACGCCGCCCAACGAAATCCATCTTATGTTCACCTCAAGCGATGACGGATCTGGTTTCATGACCGCCGAAAATCCTCAGGTTGTCGGTGACGACGCCCGGTCGATCGTGGTTCACGCCACTGATGACATGCAGGCCTATATCGCCTGCGCCGC
>JAHDFR010000022.1:21318-32055 GCA_020628065.1 Acidimicrobiales bacterium | reverse complement strand
CAAGGCCCGACACAGGGCCGATCGCCCCACCTCGGAGCAGGCAGGCTCGCCCACCAACTCGCTGTTTAAGATCGGACGCAACACCGCCGACAACTACACCGTGGGTCGCGTCACGGTGCCAGCAGTCCGAAACGTTAGGGTTGCCGCCATCCATCGCGCCAGCGCATTCATTTGTAGCGTCGTCATGTTCTGGCTCATGCCTGCCGTGTATTGGGATTCGGGTCTCAGCCAGTCCGGTCTCTCAACGTTGGCCTTCGGCTGGCTGGTTGCCGCCGTACCTTCCCTCCTCGCTCTTACCTTGAGCTTCGGCGAACAAACCAGTCCCCTGCTACTTCGTCGTCTCGACCTCGCCGGTATTGGCACCATCGGGCTGGTCCTGGCGCTTATTCCTTGGGTCGGCAACGTGGGCCACATGAACGAGGGCGCCCACTACCTGTTAGCCATGTGCTTTTTGGCGACTGCCACGGGGTTCGCCGTTGCGCCGCGATCTGGTCGTGCGGCCGATCTTGACCTACCGATCATTCTGATCAACTCGTTCTCCTACACGGCAGCTTTTGCCGTCATGGGCAATCCGGTCATGACGGCAATTCTGATAATGCTGGCTCTCGTGTCCATCATGATGTTTGTCACCGGTCAACGGATCATGAGCCAGCTCCAATCGCTTCGAGCGGACAGCGAGCATCGAGCCGTCCACGACGGCCTTACCGGTCTGCTTAACCGTGACGGCTTTATCAAAGCAGTCGAGACATCCACCAAGACCGAGTCGGCCCCAACAGGCACTACGGTGGCCGACCATGAATCATCCGACTGGCTAGTCCTGCTCGACCTGGTGGGCTTCAAACAGGTGAATGACCGATTTGGGCACACCGCCGGCGACATGGTGCTGACCCAGGTTGGGGAACGACTCAAAGCCAATCTCCCATCGTCCAGCACCATCGCCCGCCTGGCCAGCGATGAGTTCGCCTTTACCATCATCGGGTCCAGCAAGAACGCTATGGAATGCACCATGGGCCGCTTACTTGACGTGATGGCCAGTCCCTACCCTCACGATCGCGGGTCATCGCAAGTCAGCGCCTCAGTTGGTATCACCCAGATGACCGGTGGCGCCGGGCCCACCGAACTCATGGCTGAAGCCGATCTGGCCATGTACGAGAGTAAGAAGACCAAGGCCAGCTACATAACCCACTACGACCGGTCCCTGAAAGAACATTTCGAGACCCGCATCGACGTGGAAGCCCGGCTACGTCAAGCGCTGGTCAACCACGACATCGAATTTTGGGCTCAGCCCCTGGTGCTGTCCAACAACCTTCGGCCGGTCGGGGTTGAGTTGCTGGCTCGATGGAAGCTGGCTGACGGGTCTTACGAAAGTCCGGCCACGTTCATTCCCATCGCCGAGGAGACCGGGCTGGTGGTGGAAATCGGTCGCCAGGCCCTGCAGTTCGCCGCTTCACTTCTGGATCGATGGGATGACGACCCCGAACTGAAACACCTCAGCGTCAACGTCAATGTCGCTGCATCCCATCTCACCGATGGTCTGCTGGAGGATGTCATCGCCGTCCAGCCTCAGGGCGATCATCGTCTCGGCATCGAATTCGTCGAGAGCCAGCTCATTCTGGACCACGAAGGGGGCGGAGCCGATCGACTTAGCTCAATTCTGGACGAGTTCAGACGCCGCCGCTACCGGTTACTAATGGACGACTTCGGAACCGGCTACTCCTCACTCTCCTACCTGTGGGCCATTCCACTCAGTGCCATCAAGATCGACCGATCGTTGGTAATGGGTGTGGAGGATGATCGAACTAAAGCCGGCTTGCTAACCGCTACTGTCGCCATGGCCCGAGAGCTGCAGATCCCCTGTGTGGCCGAAGGAGTCGAGACCGACGAGGCCATCGAAGCTCTCAACCGTCTAGGTGTGCCCATTCTGCAAGGGTTCGGCATCGCCAAACCCCGGCCCATCTCCGAAACCGAGACCGCCCTACGGCGAATGGTCCGCAACGCCCGGGGTGCCGATCAGGAGATGCCCGATACCAACGAGTTTGTGAAGTCGTTGGAGCAGATGAACTCCGAGGGTTATCGACTCTCGGTCGAGAGTCTCGGCATCACGGGCGACGACGGCTAAAATCGACGCCACTCAAGCCAGCAACTCCCGAAGCTGGGCCAGTGTGATGTTGCCGCCGCTGAAGTCGATGGCCACCTTCTTGTTGACCAATCGGCTCCGCATCGACAGCGCGGCGGCCAACGGCAAAGCAGCCGCTCCTTCCGGCAAATTGCGGGTGTGCTCGATCAACATGAGCATGGCGGCCCGTGTTTCGTCGTCGTCGACCAGGACGAAGTCATCCAGATACTTGGCCATGAGGGCATGGGTGTTGTCGAACGGAGCCCTGGTGGCCACGCCCTCGATGAACGTCTCCATCGGCCCTGTCGTGGGTGCCCCGTTTAACCATGTGAGTTGCTGGGTTGGCGCTTGCGCCGACTGGACACCAATGACCTTGATGGCCGGGTTGATGGACTTCGCCACCACCGCGGCACCGCACACCCCGCTGCCCGCCCCGACCGGAACAATGATGACGTCGACGTCAGGCAGGTCCTCCATGATCTCCAAGGTCAACGTCGCCACCCCGGCGATCAGAGGGTCGTCGGTCGGGCCGACGAACGTACCTCCGGCGTCTTGCGCCACGGCGGCAATCCACTCTCGGGCAGCGTCGAAGTCCGGGCCGTGAGCCACCACGTCGGCACCCAGTCCCTCCATGGCCTGCACCTTGGCTTCGTTGGCCCCTTCGGGAACGGCGATGGTGGCGGTCATGCCGAAGGCCCGGGCGGCGAAGGCGATGCTCTGGCCGTGATTGCCGGTCGAGGCGGTGAAAAGCCCGGCGGCCCTCTGCCCTGCGGTCAGGCCAGCAGCGAGATTCAGTCCGCCTCGCACCTTGAACGCCCCCACCGGCTGATGGTTTTCATGTTTCACGTAGAGGTCCAGACCTGACGCCTCGTTCAACCCCGAGTAGCGGTGCAGTGGTGTGGGCTTGAGGAAGCGATACACGTGCGGTCGGGCGGCATAGACATCGCGGATGGTGACCATGAACCGCAAGCGTAGAAGAGCTTGGGTGAGCAGTCGAAGGCGGGCCCAATGGCCTATCGGCTAAAGGATTCTCCCCTTGTTGTCGAAGCAACCAGGTGGCTCAAATGCGGGCCCATCTGAGGAAAGCAAACCGACACCGTTAGGCGGAAAGCGGCATGACACAAGCAAAGCGAACAGTTATCGCCATCACAGCGTCAATGACCCTGGCAGTGGCCATCCTTACCACGCTGGTCTTCACCGTTGATGAGGCCTCGGCCATGGAGCTGAGCGACTACCAGATCACACCAGATGTCGGCGGCCCCGACGACGAAGTCGGCCAGGCCGACCTGTCCTTGTTGGGAACCGATCTCAGCGACGTGAACGCCGCCACACCCCGAGTCGGTGTCCTGGTGGGCTTCGACGACACCGCCCAAGGCGGCAACAACACGTCCGACACCTGCGCCCTGTTCGACGGTGACGGCGACGGTCTGCCCGACGTGGCGCTATGTTTCGCCCTCGGTGGACCGACGATGGATCTGGTGGCCAGCGACGGCGCCTACTCCATCCTCTACGACTGCAAAGACACCGCCCTCGACCGTTGCTTCACCAACGGCGGTGGCGGTGACGGCTCATCAGGCACCATTGGTTCCGACACCGACGGCGACGGCTTCATCGACGGTATGTCATCGGGCTGCGTGGAAGTCACCTCAATCACAGGTGACCCCTTCTCGGCTGAGGCCTCTCACGCCTCCGAGCAGGATCCAAACAACGACACCTACGTGGCCTGCGATCTGTACCTCAACGAGGTGACGGAACTCAACGGCGACGTGTTCACCGGGCTTTCGCTGGCCAACGTCTGCACGTTCCCATCGAGCTCCGCCAACAGCGACGACAAGGATTGCCTGGTAAACCCCGGAGCCCGCTTCGTCAGCGTCGAAGCCACTGTCACCAACAGCGAGACTGTGGTTTCGTTGTCGGCATCAGTGGACGGAGGAGGAAGTGACAAAGACAACGACTCCTTCACCACCCAGGGCGGAACCGAAAACACCGGCAGCTCGCAAGCCATGACGGTCGGTTCCGGTGAGGATGTCACAACCTACAACGTGAGCCTTACCGCCGACGTACCCATCGAGTCCTCCACGATCACCTGCTTCAACGAACTCGACGGAACCGAGCCCGCTCAGGACGGTTCAGCGCTCACGATGGGTCCGGGCACCCGGTACGTCTGCGAGGCCACGCTTGAGATCAGCGAAGCAACCTCGTATGCCCTGGAAGACTCCGGGCTGGGCGAAGGTGCAACCTGTGAGGCCACCACCAACGTCGATCGCCTCCCCCGCATGACCGTCAACCCCAACGACATCACCGCTGAAACGGTCGTCTACACCTCAACCTTCGACAACGCCGACTCGCTGTGGAAGATCCTTTCCGGCAGCTGGTCGGTTGAAGACGGTGTGTTCAAACAGTTAAACGACTGCGGCTTCGACTACACCGCTCTGCTCAAGACCGCCCCACTGGCCAACTACCGATTCTCGGTCGATGTTAAGGACCTGGCCGGGACCAACCACGGTGGCGTGGTGGTCGGGCAGTCTCACGAGGACACCCGAAGCGGCGCCTGGCTGGTCGACCTGACCAACGGTGGCTCCACGCTTCGCTGGGGCACCTACAACGAGACCGGCTACTACCAGAACACCGGCTCGGTCGACATCGCCGCCCCGGCCGCCGGCCAGTTCGTCAACATCACGGTCACCGTGTTGGACAACAACATCACCATCGAATACGAGGGCACCGAGGTAGCGTCGCTGCCGACCACCACCGGTGACGGACACGTCGGTCTGGTCAGCACCCAGACCGCAGTGGCCTACGACAACGTGACCCTGACCGCTCTGCCGCCTGGCGGCGGGTCCTGATCACCAGTCACTAACGGACCGACGGAGGAAACAAACATGGCAACATGGCGATGCAAGCAATCAACCGCAGCACTGGCGGTGGCCACTGTCTTCATGATGGTGACCGCCGCCTGCGGCGGGGTTCGGGGTGAGCTGGTGGAAACCGGGTTCACCGACCTCAATGGAGACGGCATCTTGGAGCTGGCCTTCACCGAAGAGATCGAGTTTGAGAATCCGTTCTCCGACTACGACGTGGTTGAGGTGGACGCATCCACCCCCAGCCCCGAGCTGTTCGGCTTCTCGGCCACCGACGCCTTCACCGGCGAACCGGTCAGCGGGACGGACCTTGTTTCCGACGCCCAGGCGGGCGCAGGAATCATGATCTTCGGTTTCTTCACTCCGTCTTGTCCGGTGTGCGTGGATGAGGGGCCCAAGTTCGCCACGTCAGCCGAACTCAATCCGGACGTGACCTACGTGATGGTCCACTCCGGGGCGGACAGCGAGCAGTACCAGGACTTCATTGCCGACTCCGGCCTCGACCTACCAAACATCCGACACATCGCCGACGGTGACACCAAGCTGTGGATCCACTTCGGCATTCTCGGCCAGCCGTCCTACGTCCTTCGGGCCCCCGACGGCGCAGCTACCCGATCGGTGGGAGCACTGCAGGATCACGGGCTACTACGAGCGGTCGAGCTGCTCCGCAGCGGCACGGCCAAGGCTTAGGACAGCAGCCAGAACCCGGTCAAGGGCTCGGGACCGACATGGTGGGCCAGCCTCGCCAGCCGCTCCCGGGCCTCAGGGTTAAGGATCTCGACCACATCTACAAGGCGCTGCGGGCCGACAACCCGGAGTGCCTTGTCGGCCGGGGTGCCCGGCTTGGGGACAGCAGGCACCAGAAGCAACAACGGGTCCGATTCCTCGTCCATGGATGCCAGCACTTGCAGCTTGCCCAAGACCCGCCAGATCTGCTCGATCCTTGGTTGCCCGGCTCGAGGAGTGATGAATCCTCCGACGGTGTCGACCCAGAATCGCCGTCCCCCACCGGGCTGCTGGACGGCGAAGGCGAACTCGGCGACGCCGGCTACCGATTTCGGTTTGTCGGCCAGAATCTCGAAACCGGCCTCGGTCAACGCCGCCGCCGCCAAGTCGTGCATCTTGCGGCCTTCCGACACGGCGGCGGCGTAAGAGAGGTCGTAGCGACGCTCGACGTCGGTACTCTCGGCGGCGTCCTCTTCCTTTAACCGCCGCCGGGCGGTTTCCAGATACTCGGCGTCGGTGTCATAGCCAACACCAATCCGCCCGGTTCGGGCGGCCGCCACCAGCGTCGTTCCCGACCCGGCAAACGGGTCAACCACAATGTCGTCTTTAAAGGTGTACAGCTCGATCAACCGGCGAGGAAGCTCGATGGGGAACGGGGCGGGATGACCGATTCTGGTGGCCGACTCGGGGTCGATCCGCCAGACATCTCTGGTGACGTCCACGAACTCGTCATTGGACAGCGTGGACTCGTAAGGTAGGCCGAGCTTACGCCGCTTGGGTGAAGCCAGGGCCCGGGCGAACCGACCTTTGGAGGCGATGATGACCCGCTCGGTCTGATCCCGCAGAACCGGGTTGGAGGCTTTGGCGAACGAACCCCAGGCACACGAGCCTGATGAGGTTTCGGCCTTCTCCCAGATGACCTCTCCACGGAGCAACAGACCAAGATCGTCCTGCAGGATGGCGGTGACGTCGGCGCTCAGGCTCCGATACGGCTTGCGCCCAAGGTTGGCGACGTTGACGGCGATACGTCCACCGGGTTCCAAGACCCGGCGACACTCGGCGAACACCGACCGCAGCATGTCCAGGAATTCAAGGTAGGTGTGGGGGATGCCGCCACTTTGCCCGGCTCCATCGCTCCCAGCGCTGTCACTGGCCACGGCCAACTCATACTCTTTGCCCACAAAGTACGGGGGTGAGGTGACCACCAACGCCACCGAGTTGTCAGGCAGATCCTTGAGCTGGTCGATGGAGCCGTGCTTCAGCGCACCGGGCCGCAGCTCGTCGGCCAGCTCGGTGGTCCAACCGACGGTCTCGTCCTCGGACAGTCGGGGTGGGGCGAAACGGGCATAGAACTCCGACGAGTCGTGGCCCTCCCGTCGACCGACACCAAACGCCGACGTCGACGTTGATGTCGACGTATGGGCGTATCCCCGATCGCTGTTTCCCACCGGATCATCCTACTGGGCTCAAAACCGCTGACAGGAACAAGACCGGTCAGGTGTCTACCCATCAGCACAAGCTATGCCCGGAAAGGGGTACCACTCATGTCATCTTTTCCAACAACTAGAAGCGCACTTCCAACAACAAGGCACATCGCCGCCCGCAAGCGACATCGGCCCTGGCTCACACTGCTGATCGCCGTTCTCGTCGGCCTTGCGCTGGCCGCCTCTCCGGCCGCCGCCGAGAAAGGCGGTAAGGGAGGGGGCAAAAAAGGAGGGGGTGGTAATGATCCGCAATCGGAGGTGTTTACTGCCGGCTTCACCGGCAACACCGGACTCGACCAGTTCCGTTCGGGCGTCTACCACCGCAACATGGGCAGCCAGGAGTTGGGGCAGCCGACCGAGATCTGGGGTGACTCCAACGCCGCCCACGGAGGCTCCTGGACCGCCGATCACGATCTTGCCTGCGGCACACCCGACACCCAGCGTTCCGTCACGTCCTCCCGGGAGGATTTCGCCACCGACCAGTTGGTGTATCTGTGCCGTGATCACCTGATGACCACCATGGGCGACGTCGACGGCTACTCAATCGTGTGGTTCTCCCCGGATCGAGTGTTCGACTCTGCAGAATTCAGCACCGTTTCGTGGGATGTGAACGTCACCGACCTGCTCAAACGCCAATGGTGGGAGGTGTCGATTGTTCCGGCCGGAACCGAGTTTCTGGCCACCACCGACTGGTTGGCCGATGTGGCCAACATCGGGCGTTACCATCCGGATGCCATCGTGGTCGGCAACGGCCCATTCGGCGGCGACGTGAACCTTTCGGTCAACGGAGTCGACGGGTACAGCGGCTGGCAACCGGTGTGCGGCGAGTGGGGAATGGACCCGGAAGGCTGCGCTTCCAAGAAGATTCGACGGTCATTCTCGGTAGCCGACAACAACAACGGAACGGTCACCGTGAACTTCGGCGGCATGTTCACGCGAACTGTGCCTGGACAGCTGCCGAGCAGCTTTCAGGTCTACTTCAAAGACCACAACTACACGCCGGACAAGGACGGCCAGCCGATCGGCCATACCTGGCACTGGGACAACATCGCCGTTGGATAACTCAACCAGATGGACGATGTAGTGACATAGCGCGAGAGTGCCGGGCCCCCTGATCAAAGGCCCGGCACTCTCAAAAGTTGGTTAGGTCCAGCCTTGCCTCAGCAAAGCTGAGGCAAGGCCGGTGTAACGATTAGAAACGAACCGACGTTGAGGTGCTGAAGACTCGATCACGGTTGAGGATTTCAGCCTCGAACGTAATCTTGTAGCTGCCTCGCAGCCTTGAGCCGTCGGCGGTTACACACTCGATCTCGAAGTCGGCGCTTTCACCGGTGAACGAGATTGGCGGGTCGAGGTCGCCGGCCGACTGGCCGTTGACCGTGCAGTTGACGTCAACCGTCTCGATGTTCCGTCCCTTACCGGTTTCAACGATGATCCGGAAGTCGGAGATCACTACGGTGTCGGCCTCAAGACGGTCACTCTCGTTGGTGATGGTGATCGTCGATGAGAAGCCGTTGTCGCCGACAGGATCGATGTTGATCCGCTCGGGGAACTGGATCGACGGCTGATTGTTGTTGATCCCGGTGTAGCCGGAGTCATCAGTGTCGTTCAGATCCTCGGAGTTGCCGACGTCATCGGTGTACGTACCGTCGCCCACACCTGTATTGGCGTAGGCACCTTCGATCGCCGTGCCGTCCAGGGTGCAGGTAGCAGTCTCGCCGACGGCGACATCAACGGTGCAGACGGCGCCTTCAACGCTGTCGGTCACCACAATGCCGGTCAGGTCGACGTTGCCGGTGTTGACCACGGTGTAGGTCCAGGTGATGGTGTCACCCGCAACCGCAAACTCGCCGTCGCCGGTACCGGTGGAAGTGGTGGTCACCTTGTCGATGGTGAAGCTGGGCGACGCACCAAAGTAGTCACTGTCATCGGTATCCCCGACCGGAGTCGAGTTGCCCGAATCATCAGTGAAGGTCGTGTCAGCCGAACCAGTGTTGGAGTACGCACCGGAACCAGCGGTTCCCGTAGCCTCACACGTCGTCGACTCACCAACCGCCAAGCTGACGGTACAAACAGCACCTTCCTGATCATCACTGACCACAACATCGCTCAACGCAACATTGCCGGTATTCGTGACGGTGTAGGTCCAGGTGACAGCCGACCCTTCGAGGATGGTCTGGCCGTCAGCACCGTTGGTCACCTTGTCAATCGAAACCGACGGCGACGCACCAAAGTAGTCACTGTCATCGGAGTCACCAACAGGAGTGGTGTTACCCGAATCATCGGTGTAGCTGCCATCAGCCGAACCAGTGTTGTCGTAAGCACCAGAGCCGGCAACGCCAGTTGCCTGACAGGTCGTCGACTCACCGACAGCCAGATCAACGGTACAAACGTCACCCTCCTGGTCATCGCTCACCACGACGCCGGTCAAATCGACGTTGCCGGTGTTGGTGACCTCATAGGTCCAGGTGACGGCCTCGCCCTCGAGAACAGTCGCTCCCGAGTCAACGCCGTTGGTCTTCTTGTCAATCGAAACCGACGGCGACGCACCGAAGTAGCCGCTGTTGTCACTGCCGGAGGCAGGCTGATCCTGCGGACCGTCGGCGTCAGCGGTACCGGTGTTGGTGTAGTCACCGGCCACTGCCGTACCGGAAGCGGTACATACGGTGGACTCGCCGGGGGCCAGCGTGGTTGCCGGGCAGGACACGGTTACAGCCGGATCGCTGTCGGTTACCACCAGGCTGTCCAGCGTGGTGTTACCGGTGTTGGTCACCTGGTAGGTCCAGGTAACCGACTCGCCGGCCAGGATGGTGTTGTCATCCGCACCGTTGGTCAACTTGTCGATGGCCAGCGTGACGGTCTGGGGAACGTCCACCGTGAGATCATCCTCGATGGGATCAAGGAGGTTGGAGGTGCCGGTACCGGTGTTCAGGATTTCGCCGGCATCGACGTCGTCCTGATCCACCACGTAGGTGCCTATCAGCTCACAGGTGCCACCTTGCGGGGCCACCGCCGAACAGCTGTTGCTGCTCGGGTCGATCAGCGAGTCGCTGACGGTGATGTCCATGGCGATGTCGCCGGTGTTGGTGACGGTGACCTTGTAGGTCAGGGTGTCGTTGAGCGACACCTCGCCGTTGCCATCCTCATCGGCGTTGGAGACCAGCTCCTTATCGATGGTGTAGGCCGGGTTGGCTACAACGGGAACGTCTTCATCGTCAGAGTCCGGGTCGGTCTCATCAGAATCAGCGGTACCGGTGTTAGCAATATTGCCAGCAGCAACATCATCCAGGGTCACCACGTAGCTGGCGTTCAGCACACAGCTGCCACCAACCGGCACCACCGGACATGTCGTCGACTCACCAGTCAGCGAGTCAGACACCACAACATTGGTGAGTGCGATATCACCATCGTTGCTGGCCGTGATGACGTAGTTCAACGTCTCACCAAGCTCAGCGTCGGCATCACCGTCACTGGCCTCGTTGTCGGCAATACCGATGAACACCTTGTCCACCGACAGAGCCGGATTCGAAACAACCGGAACCGTCTCAGG
>JAHDFR010000022.1:14659-21218 GCA_020628065.1 Acidimicrobiales bacterium | reverse complement strand
TCTCACCAAGCTCAGCATCGGCATCACCATCGCTGGCCTCATTATCAGCAATACCAGTGAACACCTTGTCCACCGACAGAGCCGGATTCGAAACAACCGGAACCGTCTCAGGATCGTTCACCGGGTCAGTCTCGTCAGAGTCAGCGCTGCCGATGTTGTCAACAGAACCATTGGTGACATCATCAGCCGTCACCACATAGCTGGCATTCAGCACACACGTGCCACCAACCGGAACAGAATCACACGTAATCGAATCACCAGTCAGATCATCCGACACCACAACATTGGTCAACGGAACGTTGCCGTCGTTGGTGGCCGTGATCGTGTAGTTCAACGTCTCACCAAGCTCAGCATCGGCATCACCATCGCTGGCCTCATTATCAGCAATACCAGTGAACACCTTGTCCACCGACAGAGCCGGGGCGGCCTGGAAGGTGTTGGTGAAGGTACAGGTCGAGTCAACTCCGGAGGAAACGACGACCTCACCGGTTGCGGTAACGTCGGCGCCGTCACAAACGATTGACGTCAGGGCGTACTCGGCGTCACCGAGTGCCTCGGCCACGCTGTAGGTGCCGGGGGTCAGGCTGGCCGACACGCCGGTTGTTCCACTCATTACCTCGGTGCCACCGGCGTCGGAGGCGGAAAGAGTCACACTGTCAGCGGCCAGCGGCGTCGGATCAGCGCCGGCCTCGACCACCTTGAGCAGAGTCAAGGTGCCCTGGCTCAAGCTGTTGGTAAAGGTACATGTCACGGTTTGACCCGGCGAACCCTGCACGGCCGACGGATCGTCGCCATTGCTACAAGTGGCCGAGTCAAGCTGCCAACCGTCGGGCACGGTCTCGGAAACCGAGGCCTGGCCAACGGCCGGAAGCAGATCAGTGGAACCCGAACCGACAATGGTCCTCGTCCCGTCGTCGGAGGTGGTGCCGCTCACCGAGAAGTCAAAGGCCTGGGTTGTGCCGTCGGGAGCAACCTTCTCGATTATCAGGAACCAGGAGCCGGGGGTGACAACACAGTCAAACGGATTGTTGTTGCCGTCGTTACCGGCGGATGGGTAGGAGCAGACGTTGATCAGCTCGCCGCCATCGGGGATCAGATCACGGGCGATTTCACAGGTAGCCATGAGATCGTTCGGGCTGTCATTGCCCTCAGCCGGGAACGGGTCAGTGGCGGTGATCATGATCGTGCATGAGCTGCCGAGCAAATCACCGTTGTAGGGATCGGCGAGGCGATTCGGCTGGGTGCAACGGTCGTCCTTAGCGTCGGAACACTCGATCCAGGCCGGGAAGTCGGCAACCGAATCGGTGCCGTCACCGGAGTCGGTTATATAGAAATCGTCGACTCCATCTCCGTCAGGGTCGCCAAAGCTGACCTCAAGACAGAACGAATAATTCACATTGCCGTCACCGTCGGTGTCGAACATGGCGCAAGCGTTTGAAGCGTTGCCACCCTGAATGGTCGAGGGTTCGTCCCAGGACCACTTAATGAGAATGGTGTCCGGATCGGAATCGTCTCGACCGAACTGGGTTAGGTCGTTCTGACCGTCGCCGTTCGGATCGTTCGGACCACCGTCGTCGTCCACCACTATCAAAGTGTCCTGTGCGGCCGCCGGCGATGCCGACAAGCCGAATAATGCCAGCAACATTGCCAGCGACGCGATCACCAGAGTGAAAACGCGTAATAGCCCACGCCGAGCGTGAGACTTCCCTACATCCTGCATATGTGACCCTCCATGGTCAGCTTGCTTCCCTCGGAAGGGTGTCGCCCCCTCCGCCTGTGGTTCCTTCAGGCG
The DNA here is from genome assembly GCA_020628065.1 of Acidimicrobiales bacterium. GTDB lineage: Bacteria > Actinomycetota > Acidimicrobiia > Acidimicrobiales > SZUA-35 > JAHELU01. The sequence continues at coordinate 19,426 of JAHDFR010000022.1, read as the reverse complement.
ATTCCGGATTGAAGGTCCCACGTCGATTGTAAGTCTGAGGCCCACCACGGTTCGACAAGGATCGACAGGCAATGGAACCTAAGACTGTCAGCCGACGGTTAACAGCGTAAGGCAAATTGCCCATATCCGCAATTTGATCGCTAATGTCGTTAGCTTTTGAACTAATTACCCAACAGCGATGAGGGCGGTGGAGACTAAAGCGAGGGGCAGGCCGACCTTCTGTCGGCCATTTAGTGATTCGTTCAGAATTGTACTAGCCAAGACAATCGTGGCCACCGGGTACAAAGACGTCAAGACGGCGACCACCACAAAGCTCCCTGCACCAATAGCCAGCAGGAAAAGAACATTGGCCGCCGTATCCAGAAAACCCGTCACAACGATAAGTGACACCGTGGCCATGCCCCAAGGTCGGTCGGCCGTGTTCGGCCCCGAAGCTCTCAGACGCACCGCGGCAACCACCAGGAGCGCACCGAGCAACGAGCCGGTCAAGGCCCGAGCGCCAACCACGGCCCACGGCGATGAAGCCGGGTCGGTCAAATCCATAAAGATAAAGAACATGCCAAATCCGGCCCCGGCGGCCAGCGACTCGGCCACCACCACCAGCATCGGCCGGCCGACCGCCGACTCGTCAACCCCCAGGCCATCCTCGTCGTCGGAAGCGGAAACCATCCAGATGGCGCTCAACGCCACCACCAAGCCAACCGCAGCCAGGGCTGACGGGCGATCGCCGCGGGCCAGGCCCCACAACGCCGGGAACACAGCGGAAGAAATCGCAGTGACCGGAGCGACCACCGACATCGGCCCACGAGCCAGACCTCTATAAAGGAGCGCAGCGCCGATACCGCCAAACGCCCCACCGACCGCACCCAACGCCACGTCCTCCCACAGCAAGACATTGCCGATCACGAGGGCGGCGATCAGGACACCAAAGAAACCGATGATGTGCGCAAACCCGACAACCCGAAGCAGGGTGGTCCGCTTGGCCGCCAACCCCCCACAAAAGTCGCCGACTCCGAAGGCCAGTGCGGTCAAGAGGCTCAGAGCAATCACGGTCAAGACGAAGAACGATACTTACCGCAACAATACTTATGACAGGCCCCTCCACTTCGGACCAGCCGAAGCCGATACCGTCACCTTTCATGAGCGACGACAACAACCCACATCAAATACAGGGCTTCGCCGGGCTCGACCTGGGAGACGTTAAGAATGCCGTCGGAGCCGTTCTCGGCTCCAGCGAAAGCGGGTTGGGCGACGTCACCTCAGCCGTAAGCTTTGTGGCCGAACACGGCGACGACATTGTCGACTTCGTCCAGCGCATTCCCGAACTGCTGGCCTCAACTGCCGGGGCGCTCACCGAAGCGGCCGATGACGTTGCCGGGGCGGCGGCGTTCCTGACCGGAGGCAAAGGTGCGGGAGACGGTGTGCAAGCCGTGGCCGAGCTGGCCGGCGACGCTCTGGAGACCTGCCGGGACGAGCTGGCTTCAGCCCAAAGGCTGCTGAGCACGGTGGCCGACCAATTCGAGAAGTTGCCGATTCCCGACGGAGGAATCGGCGAACGCATCTCCGACGCCGCCGACCGGTTTGATCATGTCGGAGACCGACTGGCCGACGTGGCCGCTCAACTCCGCAAGATGGGCGTGTCGGTGGATAAGGCCGGCCACGGCCTGGCCAGGACGGCAGCCAAGCTGGAAAAAGGTGGCAAGACGCTGGGGCAGATCACCGACTAGCCCCATGGCCACCGGAGGGTTTACATCTCGGATAGCCGGTCGAGCCTACGACTCCACAGCTGAGCGGTTTGGTCAGCCCAGGTGACCAACGGTTCAAGCCCGGAAGTGTCGGCCCGATAGAGCGTCTCCCTTCCCGAGCGCTCGGTGCTGGCCAAACCGCTGTCGACCAGTTGTAGCAGGTGCTTGGACGCCGCTTGACGGGAGACGCCGAGCACCGCCGACAACCCCGTAGCGGTCGCCGGGCTGTTGTCCACCAACAGCTCGAAGGCCTGACGGCGGGTCGGGTCGACCAAGGCGGCAAGCACCTGGTCAACGGGGGTCTGATTTGCCGGTTTCGGCGGGCGACTCACCGGAAGGCCATCCCTCCGGCGGCACAGGCCTGCGCGCCCTGGGCTGACCACGGCACGGCGAAGGTCGATGGACGTTCGGTCACGACGATCTCGGTCCCCCCTCCTTGCCCATCTTCGACACCATCATCGATCCCGGGGATCAACTCGATTTCCACTTCGGAAACACCATCAGGCGAGCCGAGAGGGCGCCAAGCCCAACGCAGCCGCTCCCCCGGATCGACCTCGAGCACACGGCCGGTCTTGGGGTCGCCGCTCTCCACGTCGGCTGCCGTAAGACGACCTCCTGGCTGAACGTCGATGGTGCTACCCGGCCCCATCCAGTGCTCGAAACCCTTCGGACTGGTCAGATGCTCCCAAACCTCCTCGGGCTCTTGGGGCAGGCGCCTTCGAGTAGTAACTGAAGCATTCTCCATGACGTCAAAGCTAGGTCCGACCGGGCCAATGCGCAACTCAAAAGTTGCTCTGTGCTCTCCGACGACGTAGTCTCGTTTAGGCAACTATTAAGTTGCACTACACAACGGACCCACCCCCACCCCCGGAAAGGCACTTCATGACCGGATACCTCGTCCCCACCGTCATCGAGAAGACCACGGCAACCCAGCAGGGTTGCTAAATGGTGAACGAGCTTTTGACCTGTACTCCCGACTCCTGGCCGACCGAGTGGTTTTCCTCGGCAGCCAGATCGACGATGCCAGTGCCAACCTGGTAATCGGACAACTTCTGCACCTCGAAGCCCAGGACGCCGAGAAAGACATCTCGCTCTACATCAACAGCCCGGGCGGTTCAGTCACCGCCGGTTTTGGCATATACGACACCGGCGGCCCGGCAGGGCCGCTTGCAGTACGTCGGTCCGGACGTGGCCACGATATGCGTCGGCCAGGCGGCGTCCTGGGCCGCCGTATTGCTGGCCGCCGGAGCCCCCGGCAAACGACATGCACTCCCGAACTCGAGGGTGCTCATCCACCAGCCCCACGGTGGAGCCCAAGGACAGACAACCGACATGGAAATTCAGATCGAGGAGATGCGCTACGCCCGCAAACGCATTGAGGAGCTACTGGCGCTACACACCGGCAAACCCATGGCCGACGTCGCCGCCGACATCGAGCGCGACTACATCGTGAGAGGGTCCGACGCCGTCGACTACGGCCTGGTCGACGAGATCATCGAACACCGTCGCCAGCTGAACGTCACCCCCGGATTTCGGCCAACTACCGCTGCCGACAACACCACTGAACAAGCCACTGAGCTGGACACCGAGCAGGAGTAAAAACACCTGTGGGCGTGGTCCATGATCAGGACCACGCCCACAGGATCGGCGGCAACAGCCATATGCGGCTGTAAAGCGAGGAAGATGTCGGCGGATACATCTCCCTCGCAAATACAGTTGTACTATCACCACGAGCTATTTACAACTAATTAGGTGAAATAGCTATAGGTCTATTTGGTTTAATGTTCTTCTACATATTTGGTTAATTGACGGACATATTTGGCATCGCTTATTTAAGCTTGTCGAACTACAGGCTTGTAGTCCAACCGCTGCCCGCCGAGACCATCTGAGTGACGGTGGGCGACGACCCGCCCTGCCCCGAGAGTGACAGCTATCGTGGTCCATCCGGCCAGCGATCGGCAGCGCCAGGAGCATCGTCGACAACCCGACAAGGCGAGCAACCAAATGATTGACCTCAGATCCGACACCGTCACCCGACCCTGTGCCGACATGCGCGCCGCTATGGCCGAAGCCGAAGTCGGTGACGACGTCTGGGGCGACGACCCGACGGTCGCCCGGTTGGAAGCCAAGACAGCAGAACTACTCGGCAAAGAAGCCGGCCTATACGTCCCATCAGGGACTCAGAGCAACCTCGCCGCCATACTGGCCCACTGCCAACGAGGTGACGAATACATCGTGGGCGACAACGCCCACACCTACCGATACGAAGCTGGAGGAGCGGCCGTTCTCGGAAGCGTTCAGCCACAACCCGTCCGCATGCTTGAATCAGGCGAACTCGATCTGAACCACGTCACCGCGGTCATCAAGCCCGACGACAGCCACTTCGCTCGAAGCCGCCTGCTCTGCATCGAGAACACCCACGACGGCAAGGTACTCCCGCTCGACTTCCACAAACGGGCTCGAGCCCTGGCCGACGACCATGGCCTTGGCCTCCACCTCGACGGTGCCCGCTTATGGAATGCCTCGGTCGCTCTTGGAGTACCACCAGCCGACGTGGCAGCGGACTTCGACACCGTGTCGGTCTGTCTGTCCAAAGGTCTCGGTGCCCCGGTTGGCTCCGTGCTTGTAGGCCACCAAGACCTGCTCGATGAAGCCCGACGCTGGCGGAAAATGCTTGGTGGGGGAATGCGCCAAGCAGGAGTTATCGCCGCTGCAGGAATCTACGCCCTGGACCACAACATCGCTCGCATGGCCGACGACCACGCCCGGGCCGCCCGACTGGTCGACGGCCTAAACAACATCGACGGCGTGACGGTCACCGGGCACTCCACAAACATGGTGTTCGCCGATCTCGGACCAAATGCCGAGGTGATGTCACAACAAGCGGTGGGCGAAGACATTCTCATCGCCGTGAACGGAACGACCACCCGCATGGTCACCCACCTGGACCTTGACGACGACGGGGTAACCCGAGTGCTCGACCTGGCATCCCGCACGCTGCCGTCAACCACGGTCGCCGGAT
>JAHDFR010000022.1:4140-14559 GCA_020628065.1 Acidimicrobiales bacterium | reverse complement strand
GTGCCGGACAACGTGACCGCAATCAACCCCGGCAACGGGCAGTCGCCCCTGCGAGACATCGATCGTAGGCAACTCGAGATGTCACTCCCGACCGCCTATGAACCGTCGATTCCCTTCGACCAGACGGTTCCAAGAGCGGCAGTTGCCGCCATCCTGCGAACGGGCACCCGGGGAACCGAATTGCTGTTCATCCAGCGGGCGAGCCGAGAAGGTGATCCGTGGTCCGGACAGATGGCCTTCCCCGGAGGCAAGACCGAACCGGGTGATCAAACTCCCGAGGCAACCGCCGTCCGCGAAACGCAAGAAGAGCTGGCGTTAACCCTCGAGCCCGACCACTCGATCGGTCTCGTCAGCGAACTTGACGGAGGCCGGGCCACCAACCGCCTGGTCCTGGTGTCCGCTCACGGCTACTGGCTTGACGGCCCACAGCCCGCGCTGGAACCAAACTACGAGGTTGCCGACACCATATGGATGCCTCTTGAGGATTTGGCCGATCCCAACCGTCTTATCGACTACCACTATCCGCCGGCCGGGGCGAGCTTTCCCGGTATTCAATTCGACGATCCGGACCAAGTGTTATGGGGTCTGACTTTACGGTTCGTCAGCGATCTGTTCTCTCGAATAGACCACCCATTCGTCCTGCCGTAGCGAACATGCTGACCGGAACTCGGCTGCACTTTCGGCAATCGGACGAATCAACCGGCAACAAGGTTGTCAAATAATCAACCTATCGGGTTAGGATTATCTCGATTCCTGATTCTCGGTGATCACGAATCAACGTGCGGCTGGTTGGGCGACAGTACAAGGGTCGCTCCCGACCACATCGCCCAAGCTGCCACCTGATCGGGGTGAACCATTCTCATATCAACCGATGACCTTCCGCTGCCAAAAAGGCCGACATCCGGCCTGCCGTCAGGTCGCGGTCATGAGCAGGAGGCACCGCCGTGCCAGTAGGCGACGAAGAGGCACTCATCGCCACCGGCACACTCGACCGATTCGGCGATCTCATCCGGCGTGCGGCCGTACCGGTTGCCGTATATTCCGCCACCGGGAGCGCCTCAGCAGTGGGAGTGGTCTTCGCCGTTTCCTTCATCCCTCATCTGGTGATGTTGAGCATCTCCAGCCGGCTCGGAGCGCCGGTCAAAGCCCGAAGTTCGCTTATCTGGTTCAACCTGGCTCGATTCGCCGTCTCACTGGCCATGATGGCATTGGCGCTCGCCGGCAACTACGGCGGGCTCTTCCTGGCCACGATCTTCATTCTTGCCGCCTTGACAGCCGTCATCGAAGCAGCCTTCGGGACGGCCACCCGGCTGGTTTCACAGAACAGCGAGACCACCGACGCCCAGCAGCTGAACGCTCGACTCTCAACCTGGCAGAACGGGGTGGCCGCCACGGTCGGCTCGCCTCTAGGTGGCTGGCTCGGTGCCATCTTTCCCCCAGTGGCATTCGGACTCGATGCCGTCACATACCTACTGGCAGCCTTGGCGGTCCGCTGGAGCACTATTGCCAAAGAGGCGGCCGCCCGAACCGCTGTCGCCTCACATGGGGTTGCTGAAGCAATTCGCTGGTTGGGTCGCAATCCTTTCAACCTCGCCATCGTCGCAACAACCGTTGGCCTCCAGCTGGCGTCGGGATTGACATTGGGCAATCTGATCGTTGTTGCCGTCGAACAATACGGTCTCCCCGATTGGATCTTCGGCGTACTCACCCTGATCTTCACATCCACCGGGTTTGTCGGATCGCTGGTTATCTCCCGCAGATCGCCTGACCCAATCAGGTTGCTTGGTATTGCCGCCCTACCGTCGATCGTCGGCTATCTAGTGATGGCGTTGGGTACGTCCCCGGTCGTACTGGTGGCAGGCCTGGTCGCATTGGCCCTCAGTATTGCCGGTTGGAACATCGCCAGTGCCGGTCGCATGCAATCCGATCCGCCTGACGACGTGGTCGGAGGAGTTCTGGCCTTCTGGCGATCAGCCGGCGTTGCCGCCATCGCCGCCGGATCGGCAATCGGCGGATTCCTCATCGAAGCCAGCGACACGATGACCGCCGCCTACCTATCGACAGCGGTGTGTACTGTGGCCGCCACCATCATGGCGTTGGGCGCCCGGCGAGAGCAGTCCACGCCTCAATTCGCCGAAGCCTGATAGCTCGTCAAACAACACTCAAGAACGACCCAACTCCCCCGCAAACAACACTCAAGAACGACCCAATACTTAAGCAGTCGTCTTGGCCCGAGCGCTCTTTGGTTTGTTCTTCCGGTTCTTCGGTCTGGGCTTGCCCGACCGTTTACCTTTGGCCGCCTTGGACCGAGACTTGTCCCGCCCTCCGGAACCGCCAGTCGACTTGGCCTGCGGGCCGCCGCCCCGCTTCTTCGACTGGGACTTCGACTTGGGCTTCCTTTTAGACGTAGTACCGGACTTCGACTCGGTTCCCTGCTTCGATGTCGCCCCGGACGTCGACTCAGACTTCTGCTTCGGTGTTGAACGGGCCGAAGACCGCGACGTCGAATTGGACTTCGAGTCCGACTTGGGACCGGTTTTCCGCCCCGACTTCGAGCCCGATTCGGTTCGGGTGTCGGCCGACTTCGCCTTGGCCCGACTCCGGCGAGACTCACCCGACGGCTGTTGGCTGCTGCCGGACGACGTACGGCTCCCGTTCGAAGACTTGCGACCGCCGGACGACTTACGACCGGACGCAGACTTGCCCTTCGACTTGCCTGACCGAGATTTCGCCTCATCAACCACCGGCGCGAGATGGTGACGGCGCTCGGGGGTTTCCTCCATCAAGCCGTCCACCCCCAGGGTCTTCTGCATGGACAGCGACGACTTCACCTGATCGGAAGCCAGAAACGATACCACCACCCCATTGGCCCCGGCCCGGGCCGTACGACCGGAGCGATGCACATAGTCCTTGATCTCAGCCGGCGGGTCGTAGTGAATAACGCAGGCGACGCCATCAACATGGATGCCTCGGGCGGCCACATCGGTGGCCACCAGCGCCTGGCTCTTCCCGTTGGAGAACGAGGCTAAGGCACGATCCCGCTGAGACTGACTTCGCCCACCGTGCAAGTTGACCGCACGGACACCGGCCCGCTGCAACTGACGGGCAAGACGGTCAACGCCATGGCGGGTCCGTACAAAAACCACGGTCGGGCCGAGGTCGGTTATCAGATCTGCCGCCAGCCACGCTCGCTCACGCTTATCGGTCTTGATGAACCGATGACTCATGGTGGTGAGGTCCGGTTCGAGATCGGCCACAGCTCGTTCCACCGGATCACGCTGATATCGGTCGGTCAAAACCCGAACATCGTTGTCCAGCGTGGCTGAGAACAACAAGGTTTGACGGTCGTCCGGCGTCTTGTCGAGAATACGACGAACATCGGGCAGGAAACCCATGTCGGCCATGCGATCGGCCTCGTCCACTACGGCAACCTCAACCTGGGACAAGTCGGCGTAACCCTGATCCATGAGATCCAGCAGGCGGCCGGGGCACGCCACCAGCACGTCGACCCCTCGACGCAAGCCCTGAATCTGTCGTTCCAGTCCCTTGCCGCCGTAGACGGCCAGCACGTTGCGGTCAATCTCGCGGGCGAGTGGTTCCAGCTCACGGCAGATCTGCTCGGCCAGCTCCCGGGTGGGGCTGAGAATCAGTGAAGCCGGGCCACGACCTCTACTCCCATTCTTGCCCCCACTCTTGTTGTCGTTCTTGCTCCCGCTCTTGCCGGCGGTGTGCAGCCGTGACAAGACGGCCAGCCCGAATGCCAGAGTCTTGCCGGATCCGGTGGGCGCCCGGCCCAACACATCACGACCGGCTACGGCCTCAGGAAGAGTGAGTTCTTGAATCTCGAACGGCTCATGGATGCGCATACGGTCGAGAGCATCGGTCAGAGGGTCGGGCACCCCAAGATCTTTGAAAGAAGTAATTGTTGTCGTCGTCATGACTCGGTCGTTTCCGGCGTAGAGCACCACGATGAGGTGCCCCTAGGCCGCAGTAGCGAAAAGAAAAGCGGGCTTATGTTCAACAGACCGGCGGCAAGCCCGGGAGTCGGACCGCTGAGATAGCAGCCCAACTCACATCCTTCAGTCTGGCCCTCAAGAACCAAATCCCCACCCTCAACGGGCCTGACGTCACCGTTAAGAGCCAATTAGTGCTTAGGACGCCCGCCTACTGGTGCACGTCCTAGGCGGATCCAGAGACCGGTTCGACCGGCAGATCGACTCTCTCCCCAGGGTGCCGGGGACTCGAACCGTTGGCCAACGACAGCAACAGAGCCAGAGCGGGAATAACAACAAGAATCAGATTGGCCGCCCGATAGCTACCGGAGCGCCCTTCCACCAGCGACAACGTCACCGGCCCCAACGCCGTGCCCGCCACCATGGCCAAAAACATCAGACCCTGGATCGAACCGATGTGTTCCACCCCGAAATAGCCGGGCACCATCGTGTTCAAGGCGGCCCGTACCGAACCACCTACCGCTCCCAACAGCACCGCGTAAGCCAACACCACCCACCCATCGACCAACGATGCCGCCACCAAATGGACCAACACCAACAACACCATGGTCAACGCGGGAACAAACCGGGCCCCAACCCGGTCCAAAACCAATCCGACACCCAGCGAAGCAACCGCCGAACCGACCACCTGGGGCAAGAACATGGCAGCCGCCTCAGACGATGACAGCCCGGCTTCACCCAACAGGTCGATCTGATGGAAGTTCAAGGCGGTGGTGAGCATCCCGGACCCGACCCCGATGATCGACAAAATCCAGAACTGTCGAGTTCTGGCCGCCTCCCATCGCGTGAACGATCGAGAGCCCGGAGAATTCGACCCACCGTCAGGCTGTTCACCGGCGACCGGTGGGAACGGGTCCGGTGGCTCACTCGGCGGCTCAATCAAACCAAACCACCCGATAGGCAACACCACAACAGCCACCGCAGCAGCCGCCACCAGCCAACCCGTCCGCCAATCGGCAGCATCGATGACAGCGTTCAGGCCTACCGGAATCAGCATCATCAACGCCCCACCGGCAGTAGCCAACACGGCCATCGCCACACCCCGACGTCGCTCAAACCAGATGGCGACCGACACGTTGCTGACCATCGACAGCGAACCCTGACCGAACATACGAATACCGGCAAAACCAAGAACCAGCCAGAACACGCTTGTCACCGCCGACATACCGACCAGGGCGGCCACAAAAGCGGAACCAATCAGCAGCTGAGCCAGCCGGATACCCCGACGGTCGACGAACCGGCCGACGGTAGGCATGGCGGTGGCCCCCATCAGCGTCCCGGCCAGATAGGCCGAGCTGACAGCCGCCCTGCTGGTGTCGAGAGCTTCGACCATGGGATCGATGAAAACCGAAACCCCGACCGTTTGGCCGGGGCCTGTCATCGCTGCCGTCACCGTTGCCAGGAAGAGGATCCGCCAGCCGGCAAACCGCTCCGATTCACGTTCGATTGGCAGTACGGTACAGGTTGGGGGAGGAACCAGCTGACATGGCGGAACGAATCCCGAAATCGGGTTCAGAACAGGCGAAGGCCGGAACTTCGGGTGTGACACCTCTGCACACGGCGGAGCTCCGACGAACGTTGGAGGCTGCAGCTCGAGAACATGGTTCTGGCGAGGCCAAAGTCAAGCAGATGGAGGCATACCTGAGGAACCAGTTTCGGTTCCTGGGACTGACCAGCCCCGTAGTACGCCAAGCCACCAAACCGTTTCTGGCCTCAGGGGCCGATGCCGGCAGTCAACAGCTACTGGACGCCGCTCGCTGGTGCTGGCACCAAGACGAGCGGGAGTTTCAATACACCGGAGCGCTGCTGCTACGGAAGTGGGCCAAGAACCTCGACCCGGACTCGCTACAGGCCGTCACCGCCGGGAACGGGCGACCGTCGGTCGAAGACCTCATCACCACCAAGTCGTGGTGGGACACCGTCGACTCGCTGGCCCCGTGGACCGTCGGCACCATGATCTCGACCAACCCGGAACTGGTGTCGGTGATGGACCAATGGATCGAGGACGACAATATCTGGCTGGCCCGCACCGCCCTGCTACATCAGCTGAGCTACAAAGAACGGACCGACAGCCAACGACTCTTCGAGTACTGCAGTCTTCGAGCCACCGACAGCGAGTTCTTCATCCGCAAGGCGATCGGTTGGGCGCTTCGGCAACACGCCCGCCAAGATCCGGACGCAGTCAAACAGTTCGTCGGCCAAAACGCCGAGCGGCTATCCGGACTGTCGAAGCGAGAAGCGCTCAAACATCTCAAGTAGTACCGGTCGGCTACAGGCTGTGCTGATACTCCCAGCCGCCCTTGTTAATGATGAGCCGATTTCTCGGACCGGGTATAGCCACCAAATCAGGAAGCGTCGAAGGGTCGAGATTCTCACCCTCGCGAGCCACCCGCTCCATTACCTCTCCGGCCTGCTCGTAGGCGGCGTCACCCTGCCAGGCCAACGTCAACGGTTTGCGCCGCAGCGGTCGAGTCCGAAACTCGGGCGACGGGTTGGCGGAAGCCCAGTTCAACGTGGCGGCGACGCTGTCGTGCTGCGAGAGCTGCCACAACGTCACCCACGTCGGAGCTACCAACTCGATCTCGCCCGCCTGGTGGCGATCCAGGGCCTCCGAAGGTGCCATCCAACGATCATCGTGAATTTCGCCGTGGTCGATGGCAACCTCACCATCGGGAGCCGGGGCGACAAAGAACCAGGTTGAGAATCGCCGGGCAGGCCCACGACCGGCCATCACCGGAGTGGGCGGCGGAATCCAATACGACCACGGGACCAGACTGTCGGCCTCCAGGGTAAGACCGGTCTCCTCGTGAGCTTCACGAACCGCAGCCCGCCTGGCGTGGTGCTGATCATCCTGACCGGACGCACGATCAACCCCGTCTTCGGCACCCTTCTCTTCGGTAACGCTGCGGGAGTTGCTGTCAGTCACGTTGGAGACGCGATCTTCAGGGTCGACCCGTCCCCCGGGAAACACCCACATCCCGCCGAAGGCCAGCTTCGAATTGCGGCGAAGCATGAGCACCTCCAACCCGGAGCTCGCCTCCGGCGCAACGTCCACCCCGTGGGCCGTCAATGAGTCACGAATAAGAAGTACCGTCGCCGCCGGTTCGAGTTCGATCTCAGTGCTCACAAATTGATAGGTCTCCCGACTCAGATCCTCATGTCGTTCGTTGATCGTCCGATGGATCAGCGACCCAAAGGATACCCGCCGTCGAAAACGGGGAACGAATCACCTCTGACGGTTCGAGAAACCGGATCAGCCCCAGCCGGAAGGCTGGGCAACCTCCCAGAGATCGCTACGCACATGTCACCATCGACCACTGCTCCATCGCCTGTCCACGACGAGGACCTCGTTATTTCCGTGCCGCTGGCCGTCTCCGAAGTACGGGCCCTGGAGAAAAGCAGGTTGATCAATCCCGACCCTCCACCTCGCCAGCCCATACTGGCCCCGCTCGAACGGGAAACGTCCGACGTTTCTCGAAGAACGATGGCGTTCATGACCGCCTGGCTTCTCATCGGAGCCGGCCTCAGTGCCCGGGCGACCGGACTGGTTGACACCACACCGGTTGACTCAGTGGCCATCGCAGATCTCGAGCCGGTGGAGAACTGGATTGACGACAATCTTGACTTCACCGACAATCTCGGCATCCCTCGCCAGCTGGCTGCGACCGACGAAGCAGCCGCACCGACCGGACAGATCAACAGCCAGGTGGTCTCCACCCCGGTAGACGATCCGGATCTAGGCCTAAACCGCGACAACGCCGAAGTCGAGCCGGCACCGACCGAACCCGCCCAAGCCGACACGGCCAACGACGACACAGCCAACAACGACACAGCGAACGACGACATCGAGCCAACGGCCGCCGATGGCGACAGCGCCCGCGGCTCGTTCGCTCTGGCATGGTCACAATGGCTCGGCAACGAACACCTGGTAACCGGCGAGGTGGTTCGGCAGCGTCTCGAAGGCGACACCGAACCGATAACCATCGCCTTCCAGGCAGCCCGCAAGGGTGACACAGCGGTGCAACAGTTAGGTTCATCAGCCGTCGTCGACTCCCCCAGAGGACGCCAGACCTGTGAACGCGCCGGAGACGGCACCATGTTGTGCACCCCGCCATCCGCCGACTCCGAATCTCAAGGCGACGAGATCCAGGCAATCGCCGCACTCCTCACCGGGCCGAGCCCGGCCTACCTTGTGGAGGAGCTGCCCGGCTGTCCCGGCGATGTGTGCTCCGAGGCCGCAGTCGAGACCACGCCACGCCTGGCTGACGCCGCATGCTGGACACTGACGGCCAACATCGGATCCGAAGGCCAACGATGGGGACAGAACAGCACGTTCTGCTTCGACCCGACATCCAAGGCACTGGTGGCCCGACAGACAACCTCAACCAACCGGGTCGAGACGTTCGTCGCCTCGATTATCCGAGACCACGTCGACAACCACGAACTCCAGCCGAAATAGACAAAACCGCCGCCCGAAGGCTGCGGTGCACCAAGGCCGGTGGCCGAACATCGACGCTGATGGCCAGCCAACCGACGTCCGAGCGAGAGGCGCAGGGTTCAGCCCCGAAGGGCTGTGGCGATGCGTGTGGAGGAGACGCCTCCCGCTCAGACTTGGTTGTTCCGGTGAGGGTGATGGACACCGGTGCTTACTGCTTCGGGCGATAACATCAAAAACTTGAGCGAGTTTCTGGGTGAAGACATCCTGGCTCAGCTGATGTTGGCTATCGGCGGGGCGTTGGCCGGGGGGACAGCCATGGCCTTGATCCGACCACGAGCCGAAACCAAGGACGGTGACTTGGTGAAACCGCCGCTGGGACGCTCCCTCCTTCAGATAACCATCGGCCTGGTCGTTGTCGTTTGGGCGCTGGCCAGCCTCTTCGGCTAGTTCAAGTAGCGGCCCATCACGGTCGATGTTGAACAGGTGAACAGCAACGGACGATCACGATCCAATGGACACACCGGCTTACCGGTCATGCAAGCGGTAACCACCGACGGCCGGGTCATCACCGTGGCCGAACGCCCCGGTGTCGGCCCGACCCGCCGTACCGCAGCCGAGCGCCTTCTGTTGGACAGCAACCTGTCGTCCTCGGCCCCGGCCGCCCTGGCCTTTCGCGGCCTGTTGCTGGTGGCCATCGTATTGGCCGCCATCATTGCCTGGACCTGACCGGCCGGCCGAGGTCGCCGTTTCCAGGATCGGCCTACCGGGGTCTAACCTCGAACCGCCGCTAGAAGTCGGCCGGCGGTGGCTCTTCAGCCTCAGCTGCCGCTGAGCCCGGGAACGACCGGGCCATGTTGTCGAAACGGGTGAACTGACCGCGGAAGGCCAGCCGGACCTTGCCCACCGGCCCGTTACGGTGTTTGGCCACGATGACCTCGGCCACACCTTTGTCCGGTGACTGCTCGTCGTAGACCTCGTCGCGGTACAGGAACATAACCACGTCGGCGTCCTGCTCCAACGCTCCGGACTCTCGTAGGTCGGACAGCATCGGCCGCTTGTCAACCCGTTGCTCCAACGACCGGTTCAGCTGGGCCAGCGCCACCACCGGGGCTTCAAGTTCACGGGCCAGGATCTTCAAACCACGACTGATCTCGGACACTTCGACCTGGCGACTCTCAGCCCCCGACCGGCCGGTCATCAGCTGCACGTAGTCGACCACCACCAGGCCGATCTCGCCCACCCGGCTCTTGAGACGGCGAGCCTTGGCCCGAATCTCCATGACCGTGGTGTGCGGGTTGTCATCGATGTAAATGGGGGCCTCGGCCAGGCGTCCGACAGCGTGAGAAATACGGGTCCACTCGGCCTCACCGATTTGACCGGTTCGCACTTTGCTGGAGTCAACCAGAGCGTCCGAGCACAACATTCTCTGCGAGAGCTCCAGCTGGCTCATCTCCAACGAGAAGATAAGAGCCGGCTTGGCCGACTCTGGATTCATGGCAGCATTGGCCGCCATACCCAACGCGAACGCAGTGTTGTGGGTCGGGATCATCTCCCGACCGGCCAGGTACAGATGATTGGGCGAATCGACCGTGATGCACTGGGTCGGCACCGACACCACCGGCCGTACATCAATAATGGTTCTCCAGCGGGGCTTGCTGTTCTCTCTGGTGACGAGGATCTGTCGGTCAGCTTTGCGGGAAAGACGGAAAACCGGGTCGACGGCGGAAAAGTTGATGACCCAAACGTCAGTGTCGAAGTTGCTGATCTTGTGCTTCAGCGGACCGACCTTGTAGCCAAGTGA
This sequence comes from Acidimicrobiales bacterium, assembly GCA_020628065.1. Taxonomy (GTDB): domain Bacteria; phylum Actinomycetota; class Acidimicrobiia; order Acidimicrobiales; family SZUA-35; genus JAHELU01. Next base: position 4,307 of record JAHDFR010000022.1, on the reverse strand, counting down.
CAGTGCAAGTTCCCGACAGTCCTCGATGAGTCGACGGTTCGACATCGTCAGTTGGCAAGTTGTCTGACCGGCGACAACGCAGCCGTCGGTGTCCATGATTCCCTGCAGTAGAGCGAGGCGCTGCTTGCGTGAGGCCCGGAGGTAGGTACCAGGAATGTGTTTCGGGG
>JAHDFR010000022.1:0-4040 GCA_020628065.1 Acidimicrobiales bacterium | reverse complement strand
ACAATCTCGGCATCCATCGTGGTGATCTGGGGCTTGCCGGTGTGGCCGTCCCCGAGCCAGCAACCTAGAAGGTACGGCTCGATGGGAAGCTCGACATCCGGCAGATCCAGCGGTTCAGCGACCGGGATCCGGTGATTCGGTCGTTGATCGCTACCGACCCGCAACGTGGCGGCGATTTCCTCCGTCGTCCTGGTTGCCGGCCAACTGCGTTTGTGAGACTGGTCCCGGGACAGATCGGGCCGAGTGATGGTCAGGCGGTCTTGCCAGGCTCGCTGACGTTTCGACTTCCAGGCCTGATGATCCCAGGTGAACCATTGGTGCTCGGCGTCGGCCACGATGACTGATCCGTCGTCAAAGACCACTTCGTAACAGTCATGATCGGTGAACACCGGGCTCTTATAGGTGATCGTGGTCGGCTGGCCGTCTTCGTCAAAGACCTGATCACCCACTGCCACATCACCCATCGTCGTCCAGCCCGACGGTGTCGGCAACGGGGTGTCAAGGGCCAACGCTTTGCCCATCGCCGGCCTTGCACCGATGACGTAGAAGGCGTTGGGTTGAAGGCCGGCCAACATGTCGTCGAGATCGAGGTAGCCGGTGGTGGTGCCGGTGATGGCGTCACCCCGCTCGTACAACATCTCCAACCGGTCGATGGTGGCCGACAGTAGATCTTTGATCTCGGCGGTGGTGTTGGTGACCCGACGTTGGGCCACCTCGAACATCTTGGCCTCGGCCTCGTCGATGGCTTTGATCACATCGTCGGGCACGTCGTAGGCTGATTCGGCAATGTCGTTACTGACGGTGATGAGCTTGCGCAACAACGCATGCTCTTCCACGATCTTGGCGTAGTGACCGGCGTTACTGATGGCCGGAGTCGCCGCCTGCAGGTCGAGCAGTAGCGACGGGCCGCCCAACTCTTCGAGCAGACCGGCCCGCTGGAGTTCTTCGGCCACGGTGACGGCATCAACCGGTTCGCCGGCGCCGTACAGACCCATGATGGCGTCGTAGAGATGCCCGTGGGCCGGACGGTAGAAGTGGTCGGGGTCGAGCGTCTCGACGACCTCGGCGATGGCTTCACGGGAAAGCAACATGGCGCCGAGTACCGACTCTTCAGCCCGTAGGTTGTGCGGCGGAACCCGGGCCGCTGTCCGCTCAGACATGAGCAGACGCCGGAGGTTCGGTCGGGATGTTCGTTTCTGCTCCCGTCAAATACATCAGCATGTTCACGGCCATATCAAGGCCGAGTGCCTCTCCCGATTGTTCCAGCGTGTGGTTTGGTTTGACCGGCTTCCGGCTGGTGGATGACCTGAGTGGCACCCACCGGCCGGAAACCTGTTCATTCAACGGGCCAGTGCATCCGCCGAGAGCACTGGCCCGTCCTTCCATCTTGATTGATTCCACCTGTGGAGCTCCAGAGGGAAACTGGAAAACTCTGTGGATATCTGTGGAATTATCGGGGATAACACCGTGGATAGCGATTGTGCCGGCCACAGGTCCCATCCCCGATCCTTTCCTACTCCTCCACCACCGAAACGGTGAGGGGGAATTCGACGTCGCTGCGAAGTCGAACCTGAACCGGATGGCTGCCGATGCTTCGAATCGGTTCCTCCATCTCGATCATCCGACGATCCAGCTCGATGTTGGTCTGTTCCTGGACGGCTTCAGCGATATCGGCCGACGTGACCGAACCGAACAGCTTGCCTTCGCCGCCGGCCCGGGCCGACACCACGATGGCTCGGGCCACCAGGCTCTGAGCAATATCCTCGGCTGCTTCCCGCTCCTTGGCGTTACGCACCTGCCAGGCCTTCTTCATAGCCTCAGCCTGTGCTTCCACGCCGGCGCTGGCCTGCTGGGCCAGCCCTTTGGGGATCAGCGAATTGCGGGCGTAGCCGTCGGCTACTTCAACGATGTCACCACGGTTGCCGAGGCCCTGAATGGATTCATGTAGTACTACCCGCATGATCAGACCTCCGCCGTCTCGGTCTCGACGCCGGCGGTCTCAACCGCTGTGTTCTCGACCTCGGTGTTTTCGGCTTCAGTGTCGGCAGCCTCGTTGGAGGCGTCATCGTTGCTCCGCTCCGAGTCACGATCGTCGTTGCGGGGGCGGCGGCCTCGGCCACCGTCATCACCGTCTCGACGATTGCCCCGGCGTTGGGTGGTGACCCGGCTGCTATAGGCGAGCAGTCCCATCTCGCGAGCGTTCTTGATGGCTCGGGCCACTTCACGCTGCTGCTGGGAGTTGTTGCCGGTGACTCGACGGCCACGGATTTTGGCCCGGTCCGACATGAATCGACGGAGAAGATCGACGTCTTTGTAGTCGACGTATTCGACCTTCTCCGAGTTCAGGACGCTGACCTTTTTCTTGCCGCGACGGCCGCCGTCCTTGGGCTTCATGCGCCGTCCGCGTGAATTGCTTCCTTTTGCCATTAGAAGGGCTCCTCATCGGGGTTGTAGGGCGGGGGCTGATTGCCTCCTCCACCCTGTGGGGGACGGCTTCCTCCGCCGCCTCCACCATCAAATCGTTCGTTCCTGGTCACATCAGCGTTGGCCCACCGGAGGCTCACCGCTACATCGTCGGCCACGATCTCAATCTTGGATCGCTTCTCGCCTTCCTGGGTTTCCCAGCTGCGCTGGTCGAGTCGACCGGTAATGGTTACTCGTGTTCCCTTGGAGACAGACTCGGCCACATTTTCGGCCAAAGAGGCCCAGCAGGTGATGTCGAAGAACGACACCGACTCTTCCCACTCCTGCGTTTGACGGTTCTGCCACCGACGGTTGACGGCGACGCCGAAATTGGCGACGGCCTGACCGGACGGGGTGAACCGAAGCTCGGGTTCCCGGGTTGCGTTCCCGGTAACGCTGACGTTGTTGTCGATTGCCATGAGTTACTCCTCAGGCTGAGGCGCCTGCCAGCCCTCGGCGATGAGCCTCGTCAAGGGGCAGACGAATGAACTTGTGGCGGATCACTTCGTCCGCGAGCCGAAGAACACGCTCGACCTCGGGCATGGCATTGGGCGCCAGGATCTCGAGAACGACGTAAAAGCCCTCATTGAGCTTGTTCATCTCATAAGCGAAAGGCCGAACGCCCCACTTATCGGTCTTCTGGAGGGTTCCACCGACGTCGCCGGCCATCCCCTCGATCCGATTGATGAACGATTGGACGGCCGATTCCTCGGTTTCCGCCCTGAAGATAATCATCAGTTCGTATGCCCGCATGGGGCGTGATACCTCCCTATGGACCCGGGTCTGCCGGGGCTCTCGACCTTCGAGAGCAGGGTTAGCGGGCCCGAATCGGTACGGGTCCACATTTGGTGGCAGCGAAGGTACTGCCAACGCCAAGACACTCCGACCGGTATACACACCGCAACGGAGCCGCCAAGGCGACCAGGTAAGCGTATCATCGCCACGACCGTACTCCGCCGGTGTGACAGCGGGGCCGGTCGTGGCGATGACGACGTTGGATATGAAATTAGATATGACGTTTGCTCGGGCCGTAAGCCCGCGTTCGCGCGACCTGTCTAGTGGGCCGAGCCGTCGAGATCCCAGTACTTGGCCCGCAACGTGTTCACGTGACTTTCAAGGGCAGCCAGATAGGTACCTCGAACCTGCCAGCCTTCGGTCGACTCGGGAACCCATTGTTGACCTTCCTTCCACCGGACCGTGTAGGTACCGATCGAGGATGACCAGAATTCGTACAGGTCGTCGCTGACCTGGCCGAGATAGATGGCGTTCCAGCCCTGAACGGCTGATGAGTTGTCACCCGGCAGATCGAAGTAGTACGCCGAGCCGTAGATCAAGGTCTCAGAGCCACCGTCGAAGACCCTGAACTCGCCGCGCAGGCTACTCCGTCCGTCAACCACGACTTCACCGTTTCGCCGTGTCCGCCGCTGCTCCTCGACATAGCCGCCGTCCCAGAACGACGGTGAAGCCGGCGAGGCCCAGTAGTCCCGATCGCTGGAGAACGCCATCTCGCCGACCTTCTCGTTGAAGTCATCCTCGCCAATGACTTCCATGATCGCCCGAAGATGAATGATGCCCAT
>JAHDFR010000021.1:36601-42134 GCA_020628065.1 Acidimicrobiales bacterium | reverse complement strand
AGCGGCGCCCAGGCCAGCAGAAGACGTTTCTGCCCAACCGAGGAGAAGTTGACCACCACCTCGGTCTTGTCACCGCTGCCTTCCAAACCGAGAATCACGCCGTCGCCCCACTTCTTGTGAACGACGTCATCGCCGATCTTCAAATCGGTCTCGGCCGCCCGGGCAGCCGACGGACCGGAGGACTTCAGCGCAGTGTCGACCAGCCGGTTCTTACCGGCAAAGGACGAGGCCGTACCGCCACTGCCGGGTCGGCCTGCGCCATAGCTACCTCCACCGAACGTGGTGGCCCGAGAACGCCGCTCGCTGTCCCTCGAGCCGGGAGCGTTTGACACCAAGCCCTCGGGCACTTCGTCAAGAAACCGGCTTGGGGGGTTGTAGTTGGTCTGCCCGAACAACATCCGCGACCAGGCGTTGGTGAGGTACAACCGATTCTGGGCTCGAGTGATACCCACATAGGCCAGACGGCGTTCCTCTTCCATTTCGTCGGGATCGGTCATCGACCGCATGTGCGGAAAGACACCGTCCTCCATACCAATGATGGCCACCACCGGGAACTCCAGACCCTTGGCGGCGTGCAACGTCATCAGCACCACAAACGAATCGTCGTCAGACAGCTCATCCGAATCGGTAACCAGACTGATTTGCTCGAGGAACTCGTCGACGGTCTCGAACTGGCGGGCCACGCCCACCAACTCCTGCAGGTTTTCCAACCGACCTTCAGCCTCCACCGAACGCTGATCCTCCAGCTCGGCGATGTAGCCGGTGTCCCGCAGGATGGATTCCAGAACATCAGCCGGACCCTTCTCCAGGTCGTCGGCGAATCCGTCCATCAGATCGAGATAGGCGGCGATGCCCTTGACCGCTTTGCCGGTTACACCGGCGTCAGCCGCTCGCCGCAAGCCGTCGGTGAACGTCAACCCGTGCATTCGGGCATACGCCTCGACCTTGCCAACCGTGGTGTCGCCGACACCCCGCTTGGGAACGTTCAAAACGCGTTTGACCGAAACCTCGTCTGCCGGGTTGGCCGCCGCCTTCAGATAGGCAACAGCGTCCTTGATCTCGCGGCGATCGTAGAACCGGGTGCCACCCACCACTTTGTAGGGGATGCCGACCCGCATGAAGTATTCCTCAATGACACGGGACTGGGCATTGGTGCGGTAGAACACCGCCATCTCGCCCCAGCGGAAATCCCCGACGTCATGCATCTGGGCGAACTCCGAAGCGACGAACTGGCTCTCATCCACTTCGTCATCGGCGTGGTAGCGGACAATGCGCTCCCCCGCTCCCTCATCGGTCCACAAATTTTTCGGTTTCCGGCCGAAATTGTTGGCGATGACGGCGTTGGCGGCATCGAGAATGGTTTGGGTGGACCGGTAGTTCTGCTCCAGCAGCACCACGGTGGTGTCGGGGTAGGCCGTCTCGAACTCGATGATGTTGCGGATGTCCGCACCCCGGAACCGGTAGACCGACTGATCGGAATCACCAACCACGGTCACGTTGCGATGCTGCTCAGCCAGGCGAACCACCATCTCGTTCTGAACGCCGTTGGTGTCCTGGTACTCGTCTACCAGCAGATGCTTGAACCGGCGCTGATAATACGCCAGGGCCTCCGGTGACTGGCGGAAAAGCTTCACCGTGTTCAACAGCAGATCATCGAAGTCCATAGCCGTGGCCTGCTGCAGCCGCTTCTGATACTCGATGTAGACATCGGAGGCCCGCTTCTCGATGCCAATCTCGGCTCGGGCCTGATACGTCGCCGGGTCCATACCGTCGTTCTTGGCCGAGCTGATAATGCCGTGAACAGCTCGCGGCTGATATCGCTTCGGATCAAGACCAAGATCTCGAATTACGTAGCCCACCATGCGAACGGCATCGGCCTGGTCGTAGATGGTGAAATTCGATTTGAAGCCGATGATGTCGGCTTCCCTGCGGAGAATGCGCACACAGGCCGAGTGGAACGTAGACACCCACATCTTCTCGGCCACCGGACCGATGAGAGCGGCCACTCGCTGCTTCATCTCCGTAGCGGCCTTGTTGGTGAACGTGATGGCCAGAATTTCGAACGGAGACACCCCGTTGTCGATGAGCCAGGCGATGCGACGGGTCAGAACCCGGGTCTTTCCCGACCCTGCACCGGCCACCACCAGCAGCGGACCGCCTTCGTGGGTGACAGCGTCGTGCTGAGCCTGGTTGAGTCCGTCGATGATCGTAGGAGCGACAGTCATGCTACTTTCAGGCTATCCCACCGACCGCATCCGATGGCGCACACATCGGCTCCCGCTCCCTGTCACCCAACCGACTGTCACCCAACCGAATTTCGGCGGTCGGAATGCGTCGAACTTCTAGGCGGGCCCACAATCGCCGCCGATGTTGCAGACCAGATCGCTGGCCGGAGTATGGTCGACCGGCCTGGTTGTCCACCAACCGTGAGGACCGTCGTTGCTCAGCGCAAAGGCGTTTGCCCTGGTCGGGTCACCCGACACCGCAATCAACAACCGTTCCGGGCGGGTCACGATCGGCACCAAGCGTCCCGGGTCATCTGACTCGGCGAACACCGGGGGAAGAACCCCGCTGGACACCAGGTCTGTCAGGGCCGGCCGACCGGCTGTCAGGTTTGACCACAGGCCAATGAAGTTCTCAAACACCTGGGCCGGGATCTTCGAATGCTTGAACAGTCCCGCCTGCACATCTTCGAGACTCCACCCGGCTCGCCCGAATACCCGGGCGATCAGCGGAGACAGCACCAACAAAGGTTGGTACTGATCAGTTCCCAAGCCGTGGACGTGGGTCAGATCCCAAGCCGTCACCCGCGCCAAACCGTTGCCCAAATACGGCAGGATCTCCTCCGGTGTTGAACCAAAGACGCTGCCGATCAGCGTTCCGCTGTTGGTTCGGGCCATGGAAACAGTGTCTTCTTCCCCCTGTCCGTCCTGGCTCGGCCCGCCTCGGTCGGTACTCAGTTGTCGGCTGATCGACGGCCACCCGATCTCCTGCAAGCAGGCCCGGTCCTGGGCCACGACCGGCCTGGTCGGGTTACCGAAGGTCGCCTTGTCGTGTTCATCGGATCGGAAACCGAACACGTTCCGCAGGTACAGCCGAAGCCAGCGGGCAACGCTGGTGTTGGCGTGGACGCCTTCGCGCATCACGCCGGGGCCAGCGTTGAACCCCAGGGCTTCAGTGTTCGGACCGTCGATCAAAATGACGGCATCGGCCCCCGTGGTGTTGCCCGAATGTTCAGCACCGTACGCCGGGTCGGCCAGAATCTCGACCAGAGCAAGCAGCACAGGAAGGTGCTCCGGCCGACAGCCCGCCATGACGGCGTTCACGGCAATTGACCACACGGTCAGATCACGGCCGGAAGAAGCGGCAACACCGAGGGTCTTCCACGGATCATGGCCTGAGCCCTCAAGAAACAGCTCAACCCGGTCCAGAGTCGGCGGAACGACCGGATGGCCATCGCTCCAACCCTCATCAAGGAACAACTGTTGAATCTCATCGATCGTTCCTGAGGCCACAACCTCAACCGCTGAAGGCTCGGGATTCTCCTCCTCACCGGACGGGTCAGCCGCAGTCAATCCACCAACGATCTGGCTGACCGTCGAAGAAACGAAGTTGCGCTCCAACTCCTCGGCGCTCTGGGCGTCGACGTGACCAACCGTGACGGCCAACGGCAACCCGTCAAAGCCAAGCCCCCTGGCCGTTGCCCGGGCCTGGCCCTCGAAGCCCTCGCAGACAATCGAGACCGAGGGGATGCCCGCCGATTCGGCGGCAATGGAAGCCCGCATCACGGCGGGCGTACAGCTACCTCAACACCCCATCCCGGAAACCACGGCGTCAACACCGCGATTCCTCAGATCGTCGGGAAGCCGACCAACCCGCTCCTTCTCGTCAGCGCCGTGCAAATTCCCAAACACCTCGTAGTCAACGATCTCCACCGATGGGAAACGGGTACGCAACTGGTCGGCCAGGACGGGAAACAGCTCGTCGCCTCGAAACAGGTAGTCCCAGAGGAACGCCACCCGGCGACCGTCGAGACTCTCCAGGCGGTCCGCCGTTCGACGATGTTGCACCCCGCGGGGTGACCGGGGCCAAATCACTTCGTACGTCATTTACGCCACTCCTCAATCAGCCGCTTTACAATACTGACCCGGACATACCGACCGGAACAATACTGACCGCAGTACGCAACGGCGCACGGTCACAGGATGCCAGGCTTTGTTCCGGTCGGCGAGAAAATCTAGGCTCAAGACATGTCTACAAGGTCAACGTCCGGGTCCGTGGTGGTATTGGGAGGTCATCAGACCGACTTTGCCGTCAACACCGCCAAGCAAGGCGGTGACATTAGCGATCTCGTACGCCAAGTCACCGAAGCCGCTCTGAACGACGCCGGTATCGACGCCGGGCAGGTGCAATCAATCCACGTCGGCAACGCGTTCGGGCAGCTCTACACCGGCCAAGGACACCTGGGGGCAATGCCGGCCACCGTAGTGGACGGATTGTGGGGCAAACCGGCCATGCGACATGAAGCGGCTTGCGCCTCGTCGTCAATGGCGGTCCTGTCGGCCATGGCTGAGATCGAGGCCGGCCGCTACCACTGTGTACTCGTCGTCGGCGTCGAGCAGGAGAAGTGCATGCCAAGTGCACAGGCGGCCGAAGTGCAAAACGCCGCCGCCTGGGTAGGTCATGAAACAGACGGGGTGCAGTTCTTCTGGCCGTACGTCTTCGACAAAGTGGCCGACGAATACGACCGGCGGTTCGGGCTGGACGACACCCACCTCAGAGCGATCGGTGAGCTCAACCTGCGCAACGCCAAAGACAATCCCAACGCCCAAACCCGTGACTGGCAGCTGTCGTCAGACTCATTCGGCGACGATGATCGAGCCAACCCGGTGGTTGTCGGACGGTTGCGGCGCAACGATGTCACCCAAATCACCGACGGCGCAGCCGGGGTGGTGCTGGTATCCGAACGATGGCTGGCCGAGCATCGGCCCGGCTTCGGCCAAACCGCATCCGTCGCCGGTACCGGGGCGTCGCGAATCGTCGGCTGGGGTCATGCCACAGCCGGACTGGCGCTTGAGCCGAAGCTTGCCCGCTCGGCCAACGACACCTACGTCATGCCCCACGTCCGCGCCGCCATCACCGACGCCTACCGGCGGGCAGCCATCGAGGGCCCGGATCAACTGGATGCCATCGAGACCCACGACTGCATGACACCGTCGGAATACATGGCCATTGACCACTTCGGCATAACGGCTCCGGGTGAAAGCTGGAAGGCAATCGAAGAAGGCGAACTTGAACGGACGGGGCGTCTACCGGTCAACCCGTCCGGCGGCCTCATTGGAGGAGGACACCCGGTCGGAGCCACCGGAGCCCGAATGCTGGTTGACGTGACCAAGCAGGTAGCCGGGACAGCCGGCGACTATCAGGTGGAGGGCGCACGGCGGGCCGCCACCCTCAACATCGGCGGCAGCACGGCCACAACCGCGTGCTTCATCGTGGAGTCGATTGACACCAACTAGTTCGCACCAACTAA
>JAHDFR010000021.1:24324-36501 GCA_020628065.1 Acidimicrobiales bacterium | reverse complement strand
CACCAACTAAAGGTTCGACCCGGGATGTGTGTCAGGCCGTGAACTGGTAGACGGCAACGGCCAGGCCGAGGGCAATGATCAATCCCCGAAGAGCCGACACCGGAATTCGACGAGCCAGTTTGGCGAAACCGGCACCGCCGATCATGCTTCCCACAAATACCGGCAGCAGTTGCCACCAGCCAATCAACCCGGCCGCCCCGTAGGCAACAGTGGCCATGACCGTCCCCATCGTCAAGGCGATGTTCTTGGCCGCATTGGCGCTGAAGAAGTCACCGAACCCCCGAACCAGGAACAGAGCGGTAAACATGTTGCCGACGCCGGATCCGAAGTAGGTCAAGTAAACCGAGAGCGCAAACACAATGCCGGCCCCCGAACCGCCGTCGGTGACCGAAGGCGCAGAGCGCTCAGCCAAGGCTTGCAACCGAGGGCTCAACGCGAACAGCAGTGTGGCTCCGAGAATCAGCCACGGCACCAAAGAATCAAAGATGTCGGCCCCAGTGGACAGCAACAGCACAATGCCCAATACCCCGCCGACGAACACGACCGGAAGCTCCCGCCGGTAGCGGTACCCCTGTCCTCGAACTTCAGGCAGATACTCCGGCACCGCGGCCAGGTTGCCCGGCGTAAGCGCCGCCAGTGTTGTCGCCGCGGCGTTGATGGACGGCAACCCAACGGCCAACAAGGCCGGATAGGTGAAGAAACTGCCCCCGCTGGACACCGAGTTGATCACGCCTCCGGCGATACCGGCAGCCAGCAACAACAGCCACTGGCCAACCGTCACTCAAAACCCGTTCGTTCGAGGTGCGCCGACACTCTGCGGGGCGGCAAACAAGTTTCAACCAAGATGGACGGTGCCGTCACGCCGTTTTTCGCCGCCGATCCAGTGCTCGCTGCGAAGCGCTTCGGTGGACGCCATCGGGTCCAACTCCCGAGCCTGGCGCCACGCCTCGTCGGCTCTGGTTCTGGCATCGACATAGATTCGTTGGGCCTTACTGGCGTCGGCGTTGGCCGACGTCACAAGATCCTCGTCGACCGGTCGCCCTTCGGACAGATCGATTCGCAGCAGCTCGGCTGAAACCAACAGCGTCGCCGCCTCCCGACTGAGCTCCTCGGCTCTGGCGCTCAAGGCGACAGCACGATCATGAGCGATGGCCACGGCGGCCAGGTCGGTTTCGTCCGGTTGAACATCAAGTTCGAACGGGGCGGAGGCGTGGAGGAACACCGCCAGTCCCAGTCGGTTGATGATGGCCCGAACCGGCTCGCCTCCCGGCCCGATGACACTGTCCTGTTTAACTTCGGCCGGGGCAAACACCATTTCGGCGTTGCGGACACGAGCGGTGAATTCGTGAGCCTTCGCCATTCCCACCACCTGCGCCGGCAGCCGTGCTTCGGCCAGAGCAGAAGCGACCCGCTTCCGCTCCGACGGATCATTCCCCTCAACCCAGACCTGGATCTGGGCCCGCCGCCAGACCGGACCGCGGGTGCACATCCAAGCCAACATCGTCGCCAGCTGGCCGGAGTGATCGTCTGACCACCACACAGCGATTACTTGATCAGCTTGTCGCTCAACCGGCCCGTTTGTCTGTCCGTTGTCGCCGAATCTTTGGCCGTTTCCAGGGGTGGGAACCCGCTCCCAACCATGGTCGGGGGCGTGCACAATGCCGACGTTGCAACCAAAGCGGACCACGGTGCGAACCATCGACAGATGATCACGGACCTTCGACTCGTCAGTCTCATCGGGCTCGAACCAGCTGGTCAAAGCAAGGTTGGTTCTCAGCGCGCCCATCCCGTGAGCCTGCAACATGGCCCCGACCCCGGACTCAAGCGAGTCGGCGGCAATAACCCTCGAGTAGAGAACACTGCCGATCTCATCGTCGATATCGGCCAGCTCCTGCTGAAGCTCAAGGCCGATGCGAGCAGCGTTCTTTCGAACCATCGCCCCTCGCCCGGCCACGATGCGGGCGACCGTGGTGAATCCCACGCCACCCTCCAACCAGGCGGCCATCGTCGACAACCGCGTTCGCCGGACAGGATCACGAGGGGCGAACGCCACGGTGCACGGCCGCCAGTCTCTGGTGGTAGCCGAATTGGCATTCAAGTTCTGGAGGTGGGTGCGCACACTGGAGGCGGCGAACCCGGAGGTCGAGTCGGCCCAACGGGTCTGCTGGACGGTTCGAGCCAAGTACCGGTACAGCCAGAGCAGAGCGCCACCGGCGACGATGCCGGCCACCGGACCGATGGCGACGATGGCGCCCAGGCACGCTGCTGTCCCGGCCAAGCTGAGTCGCCAGTCGAAGTGACGGAAACGGGGCCGGAACGATGCGCTGGCAGCCCGGGCCTCAAGATAGGTGGCGTAGTTGATCATCCCGTAGCTGGCCAGGAAGAACATGGAGATCACCGGGGCCACCATGTCGAGATCGCCGGCGACGACGGCGAGCAGGGCGATAGCGGCGCTCAGGGCAATTCCCCGGCGGGGATTGTCGTCGGCACCGGAACCGATGGCAAATGGCTCAAGCGGGGCGATGAGGCGATCAGCAGCCAATCGCTGCAGCACCCGTGGTGCGCCCATGATTGAGGCGATGGCTGACGACAAGGTGGCGGCGATAACACCGACGTCAACCAGCCAAGGAGTAATCGACAGCCGCCGCATGATGGCAGTGTCTTCCTGCATCTCACCCAGAGTCACGGTCATGGCCATGGTCAACACCACGACCAGGTAGACCACGGTTGAAACACCGATTGCCCCGAAGGTGCCAACGCTGATGCTCCTCGACGGCGTTTTCAGATCACCGGACATTGCCACCCCTTGGGTGAAGCCGGTGATGGCCGGGAAGAAGATGGCAAAGGCAACCCAAAACGACACTCGGAACCCGTCGTCAGCCTCGGCGGACGAGGACTGCACCTCCGGAGCACCAAAGTTGTCGAGCAGCAGCGACGGCTGGAGATCCCCGACCACACCGACCATGTAGCCCACGATGGCGACGGTCAGACAAACCATCACCACGTATTGGAAGCGGGTTGCGATGTCCGCCCCCAACCAGGCCAAACCCAATAGAGCGAAAATGGTGCCGCCAGCGATCAACCGGGGGGTCAACGGGTCAGTCGAGCCCATCACGCTGGCGGTGGCTTCGCCCAAACCAATGGCGTAAAAAGCAATGGAAATGGACATCGCCACATACAGCACCAGGCCAATGGCTCCGCCAAAGGCCGGTCCGAGGGTGCGGGAAATCAAGAAGTAGACACCGCCCCCTCCCACTTTGAGGTTGGTGGCCAGCGCCGCCAGCGACGCCGTTGTCAAGACCGAAACCAAGGTGGACAGCAACAGGATCAGCAGCATCTGACCCAACCCAACCGACCCGGTGACATAGCCGAGCCGGAGGAACAGCACGAGACCGAGGATCGTCAAAAGACTGGGGGTGAAAACGCCGCCGAAGGTGCCTAGCTGCACCCTGGAGGTCTGGTCTTCATCGCCACTCGCCGGGGCGGGCGCCGGGATGCGAGTAGTCGCCCGGTTGCCGTTGGATCCACGCCTTGCGGAGGACTGTCTACCGAACGACTGCCTCCCGGAGGATTGACCTAGCCCGGGCAGTACCGAGAGGATCGGGAGAATAGCCAGGATTGATGCGGGCCGAATCGATCTTGATCCACGGGCTCGGGTAGGCAGACCGGCAGGGCCGTTTTTCAACGGTGCTCCTCGATTAGACGAATCTGCGGCGCTCAACGCCGTCCCCGTATCGGTTCCATATTTTGCCCACCCGCCAGGTACGTGGCGTACCAATCTTCTGTCCCAATCGGTAAGTATGGCCGGACTTACACCGGTTTACGAGGACATCCATCAACTCAACCGAATCTTAGAACCTCGGTTACCGGCCGTCTGGAGGCAACCACCACCTGTCGAATCATGTCGAAGCGATCAGAATTTGACATGCCTTGATGACGCTCAATCTCAATTGTCGTCCGGCTATGGACCGGGGCACGAATACAACGCTACGATCCGTGGCCCCAACGCCGTACTAGAGCCACCACCGACGTCACCTTTTGGGTATGGGTAAGGGCCCCTCACAGGGCCGCGGGCGCCGGGGCGACAGCCAGGTTCGTGGTTCGGATTGGATATTCGTGCCCCGCCCGTCGCCGCGCCCGGCAAAGATGATCGCGCATCAACGTGTAAACCGCCCCTCTCCGAGTGGCCCGTCGCTCCTTATTGGATCCGCCTTTGCCGCCGTCACCATCATCAGCTTGGCGGTGACCTACGTTTTGGCACACGCCACGAGCGCGGCAGAGACCGAAGTCATCAGCGAACCCCTGGCCCGGTATCTCCTCCTGCTGGCCATCGGAGCGGTCACCGCCACCACCACCGGCCAAATGGGCCCCCACTTCCGGCGCTACGGAGTCCACGGCAACTGGCGGGAAGCCACTGCCGTCTACATCGTGACGTTGGCGGGCGTTATCCTGCTGGTGCCGGTCGGCGTCACACTGGCCCTAGACGGCTGGAACGGGCTGAACGAGGCGGTTGCCGGCCTAGGGGCTACGTCTAACACCGCTGTCAGCCCGCTCATCGGTTTGAGCGGAGCGCTCGACGGCCCGGCCTTGGTTGCGGCAACAGCGACAGTGCTGGCAGCGGCGCCCTGGTTGATGGCCGCCGGAAGAGATCGGCTGTCAGCCGGAGGGCGAGTCGTCATCTTGGCGTCTTTGGCAATGGCGGTTTGCATCGTTCGCCTGATCATCGAGCGTGTGACTGATTCACCCACGTCATTGTTGACCGTTGTGCCGCCTGTCGACGCACTCATTCTGGGAATGGCGGTCGGAGCAGTTCCAAGGTCATTTGTACACCGTCATCCGCCGCGCCGAGCATGGCCGGCGGCAGCCCTGATGATCCCAGTTGCACTGGTGCTACCCCAACTGATGCCTCAGGGCACGGATTCGTCGACTGTTTCGTCCACCCTGTCGTCCAGCTTAGGGTCGACCGCCGTCTCGGCGATAGCCGCCATGACTGCCGTGGCTGCGCTGATCGCGTTACTGACGGCGGACCGAATCGGCTTGACACCCTCGCTGAACAGTGAATCCGGCGGGCGGTTGAGCAACCATGGAGCCTCGCTGGTTCCCTCGGTTATCGGTTGGCACTCGGTTACGGCGACGGTGATCTTCGGCCGAGCGGTCGGCAACCAACTACAAGGGCCCTGGGACGCACTGTTGACCGTGTCCGCCTGCCTGGCCGTCACCTTGGCGGCGGCCAGCATAACCCGGTCGAATCTGTTCGATCCGGTAAGAGCCGCCATGGCAAGGTCGCCTCTCGACTACCAAGCGCAGTTCGCCATCCTGGACTGCGCCCACTTCCAGCCGGCGCCAAACGCCTCGTGGGACGAGGAACACAGCCGAATAGTGGGCAGTCCGCTACCAACGCGGCCGGCCGTTCCCATCAAAACCAGCAAGATCGTCCATCGGGGGCAAGTGCCCCGATCCCCGCACCGCGGCCGACGAGCAAATCGCGACCAAATACCACCCCCGGAGCGTCGTACCAGAGCAAGCTTGGAGATTACCGAAACGGCGAGCTGAAGGACAATCAGCTTGAACCGACAACATTCACGCTCGTCGAACGGCAGACTCGATACGCCGAATCAGCCTAAAAGTTGGGGCCTTAGCCCGCTTGGCGGCGTGGCTATCAACAAATCCGCCCTCCCTCCGAAGAAATTTGTATGACTCACGGGATAAAAACCTCTCTCGACGCGCATAGGAGTGATGTGAACGCGTTTGTTCCCTGCGAACGAACGTCGCCTCACGAGACGAGACGGCGAACCCCGGTCAGCGGAGCTTGGGGAAGATCCCAGTACCAGGGTTCGCCGACTCTCACCCGCCGCTGCTTCAGTGCTCACCCCGCCCACCAACACCTGTCTCGACGCTCCCGCTCCTGTAACGGAGGTCGTTCCGACGGCTACGGTGGCCAACTGTGATCACCAAGCTTGCAACCACCGCTGTTCGGGGCTTCTGCATGGGAGCCGCCGATATCGTCCCCGGCGTCTCCGGAGGCACAATCGCCCTCGTGTTCGGCATCTACGAACGCCTCTTGGCCAACGTGCGCACCGGAGCCAAAGCGCTCGGCTCCTTCGCCAAGGCGGACATCTCAACAGGCCTGCAACGACTGCGGTCAGTTGAGTGGGAATTCCTCCTCCCTCTGGCTGCAGGGCTGTTCGCCGCCGTTCTCGCGCTGTCGTCCATCATCGATCGTCTACTGGAAGACGCTCCTGAGGCCATGGCCGGATTGTTCTTCGGGCTGGTTGTGGGATCCATTGTCGTCGCCTGGAACCTGGTCGGCAATCGGGGCCCGACCGAATTGGCCACCATGCTCGGAGTAGGAGCAGTGGCGTTCTTCCTTCTCGGCTTTCAGTCAGGCCCGGTTGCCAACCCTTCGTTGCCGATCTACTTCGGTGCCGGGGCCATCGCAATCTGCGCAATGATCCTCCCGGGAATCAGCGGTTCCTTCCTTCTGCTCATGATGGGAATGTACGCCGCAGTACTGGAGGCGGCCCACGAGCTCGACTTCGGTGTGCTCGCCGTATTCGGCGTCGGTGCCGTTGTCGGTTTGGCTTTCTTCTCCACCGGCCTCGGTTGGCTGCTCGACCGCTTCCACGACCTGGTACTAGCTGCTCTTATCGGCCTGATGATCGGGTCGTTTCGGGTCCTGTGGCCATGGCCACACGGCGTCGGAATCATTAGCGACGTTGAAGGTGAATCCATTTCCGGCACCGGACTCGAACTACCAGGTACGGATGAATGGCTGGTGCCCACAGCGTTGGCCGTGGTCGCTTTTGCCGTCGTCGTCGCTGTTTCCCGCCTTGCCCCTACCGGCATGAGCAATGAGTCACACGGTCCCCCAATCCCCAACCAAGCAAAGATAGGTTCGTGATAGTGAATTCTGTTGGCCTTGTCCTAATTGGGCGAAATGAGGCAGCCAACCTACATCGCACCCTTCCGGTGCTGGGCGACGTGTTCGAATTCGACCACGTCGTGTATGTCGACTCGGGCTCCACCGACGACAGTGTTGCGCTTGCTCACAAGTTTGATGTCGACGTTGTGGAGCTTGACGCTGCCGAGCCGTTCACCGCCGCTCGGGCCAGAAACGCCGGCGTCAGACGCCTGACCCAGATGTTGCCGACTCTCGACTTCATCCAGTTCCTCGACGGCGACTGCGAACTCGCTCCGGGGTACATGGAAGACGCCTTGGAGCACTTCAAAGAGAACGATCAGGTCGGAATCGTCGTGGGCCGCAACCGTGAGCGTTACCCGTCGGCCAGCGTCTACAACGCCATTTGCGATGTCGAGTGGAACACGCCGGTCGGCACGCTTGACGCCTGCGGCGGCATCTTCACCATCCGCCACGATGTCTTCGCCGAAATCGGCGGATTCGACGACAGTCTGGCCGCCGGCGAAGAACCGGAACTGTGCCTTCGGCTGCGTCACGCAGGTCACGAGATCCACCGCATCGACTCCGAAATGTCGCTGCACGACGCCGACATGCATCACTTCAAGCAGTGGTGGACGCGAATGGAGCGTTCAGGACGGGCGTTCGCCGAAGGTCACCACCGCACTCAGGACGGCCCCGAGGTCATGTACTCGGCGGAGACCCGCCGCAGCTGGCTGTTCGGCGGCTACTTCTTCGCTGCTGCATTCCTGGCCGTAGTGGCCGACTGGCGCTGGGCCGCCTTGGCCGCCTTCTACCCGGCTCAGGCCTGGCGCATCAAAAAGAACCTACCGGAACGAATCCCGGAGGATCAGCGAGCCGCCTACGCTGCGTCCTGTGCCACGGCCTACGTCCCTCAGGTGGTTGGCCAGGTCAAGTTCCACGCCAACCGGATGTCCGAAGAGCGCAACGCCTCCAACTAGCTTTGGCCGGTAAGCCCACCCGGTCCCCCGTTTGGGTCGGGTCCGGCTACTCCCACTCGATGGTGCCGGGCGGCTTCGACGTGATGTCGTAAACGACCCGGTTGACGCCGTCCACCTCGTTGATGATGCGGTTGGACATCTTCTCCAACAGGTCATACGGCAAACGAGCCCAATCGGCGGTCATGGCATCTTCACTGGTAACGGCCCGAATGATGACCGGGTGGGCGTAGGTGCGCTCATCTCCCATCACACCCACGGACCTAATGTCGGCCATTACCGCAAACGCCTGCCAGATCTCCCGCTCCAGTCCGGCCAGGCGGATCTCATGGCGGACAATGGCGTCGGCCTGCTGGAGCACCGCCACCTTCTCCGCCGTCACTTCGCCGATGATTCGCACGGCCAAGCCGGGACCGGGGAACGGCTGACGCCAAACAATCTCGTCCGGCAAACCCAGTTTGGTGCCGACCTGACGAACCTCGTCTTTGAACAGGTTTCTCAGCGGCTCGACAAGCTCGAATTCAAGATCCTCCGGCAGTCCACCAACATTGTGGTGGCTCTTGATCTTCGCCGCCTGGGCCGTTCCGGACTCGATGACATCGGGATAGAGGGTGCCTTGCACCAGGAAGTTGGCGTCTTCGATGCCACCCGAAGCCTCCTCGAAGACTCGGATGAACAACTCTCCGATGGTCTTGCGCTTGGCTTCAGGCTCGGTCACCTCGGCTAGACGGTCGAGGAATCGCTCACCGGCCCGGACGTGGATGAGCTCCATACCCTGGTGCCGCTGGAAGGTATCCACCACCTGGTCGGACTCCCCCATCCTCATGAGTCCGGTATCGACGTACACGCAGGTCAGGCGATGACCAATGGCAGCGTGAACCAGAGCGGCGGCGACGGCGGAATCAACCCCGCCGGACAGACCGCAGATGGCTCGACCGTCACCGATTTGAGCTCGAATGGCTTCGACCGCACTGTCAACGAACGAGCCGACCGTCCACGACGGTTCGCATCCGGCCAATTCGTGGAGGAAGCGCCGAAGCACGTTCATTCCATCGGGGGTGTGGATGACTTCAGGGTGGTACTGGACACCCCAGATTCTTGCGGTGTCGTTTTCGAGGACGGCGATTGGAGCGTTGGGGGTGGAAGCACAGCCGATGAAACCTTCGGGAAGCTCGGTGATGCCGTCGAAGTGACTCATCCAAACCGTCTGGGAGACTTCAGGTTCGGGGCCGAGAAGCGACGAGCCGGCTTCGGCCTCGACGGTCATGGTTGTCCGGCCGTACTCTCCTTGGCCTGAGCGATCAACCCGACCGCCGAGCTGTTCGGCAATGAGCTGGCTTCCGTAACAGATACCAAAGATCGGGATACCCAAGTCGTAGATTCCGGGGTCAAGCAGCGGCGCCCCTTCGACATGCACGCTGGCCGGGCCGCCGGACAAAATCAGTGCGGCTGGAGCTCGGCGTTCGATCTCTGCCGCCGTGATGTCGGCCCGCACGATCTCGGAATAGACGTTCAACTCCCGGACCCGTCGAGCAATCAGCTGGGCGTATTGGGCACCGAAGTCGACTACGAAAACAACCTGATCGGGAATGAGACCGGGCGAGCCGGATGCGATGCCGGTGTTGTCATTGGTGGTGGCGGCATCGGAGGGTGAGGGGGTCATGTCAAACCGGACCGAATAAGAATTTCAGCCTTCTGAAGTTCCTTGGGGGTTTCGAAACCCAAGGTGGCCATGGCCTGGCGCAGCGCCCCGAAGAGATTCAGTCGACCATCGGCACTGTTGGCCGGGCCAAACAAAATCTCCTCCAACGTTCCCACGGTCTCCATGTTGATTCGTCGACCCTGGGGCAGGCTGGGATGGGCCACGGTCGACGCCCAATGCCACCCGTGCCCGGGAGCGTCGGAAGCAGCGGCCAACGCCGATCCCAGGGTGACTGCGTCAGCACCGCAGGCGATGGCCTTGGCGATATCGCCACCGTTGTGAATGCCACCGTCGGCGATCACGTGAACGTACACGCCGGTCTCATCCAGGTGTCGCATACGGGCTGCTCGGACATCGGCCAGCGCGGTGGCCATACGGGAACCGACGCCGATGACATCTGCCGCCGAAGCACTTGAGCCACTATCCACACCGACGAGAACGCCGGCTGCGCCGGTACGCATAAGGTGCAGTGCCGACTGATAGGCGGCACAGCCACCGACGATCACCGGAGTCACCAGTTCTCGCACGAATTCTTTGAGGTTGAGCGAATCACCAGGGGTGACGTGCTCGGCGGAAATCACGGTCCCTCGAATCACCAGCAGATCAAGTTCGGCTTTGAGGATCAGGTCCGACAACTCAACCACGTGCTTGGGTGAAACCGCACCGGCGGCGTACACCCCACCGGCGTGGATTTCTGCGATCCGCTTGGAAATCAGCTCCGGCTGGATAGGAGCCGAGTACAACTTGCGCATGTGGGTCACGGCGTCGACTTCGTTCATCTTCGACAGGTCGAGCAGAATCTCGGCCGCATTGTCATGCCGGGTCCACAGACCTTCAAGATCGAGCACCGCCAGTCCGCCCAACTGACCAATAGCCACTGCCGTCTCCGGGCTGGTGACCGAGTCCATAGCCGAAGCGATGAAGGGCAGCTTCATCTTGTAGGCGTCGATCTGCCAGGACAGGTCAACACTGTTGGCGTCCCGTGTTCGACGACCGGGGAGCAGAACGAGTTCGTCAAGGCCATAGGCCCGTCGAGCCGACTTGCCCATACCAAGATCGATCTCAGCCATGGATCCTCCTGAGCGATGCTGTTGCCGTAAACCAGAGGTGCCCGACAACACCTGAAAGACCGGCCGTGGCCGGTTTACAACGCGTCGGACTCCGAAGAAACCAGATTAACGCCTCCAGCGCGCTCAACCCCGGATTCCCGAAGGGAATCCAAGTCAATTCGGACCGATATCACGTGTCTTGACCGACCGGTAGAGGCCGGGGGAAACCTTCCAACGATCGAAGTATCAGCCTGGTGTTGGTTTCCTCCGCCCCCATGTCTTCTTTGAGTACCTCAAGCAGGCGGTCCAACTCGGCCACATCGCGGGCTACAACCCGTAGCTGCAGGTCGAACCGGCCGGTGAGGTGAACGGCGTCGACCACCCCCGACATCTCGGCTCGCTCAAGATCGAGAGTCGGGCTGTAGGAGCCGGGGGTCAATCGGACGTCGACCACAGCGTGAATGGTTCGACCCAACAGCACAGGATCTACAACCGCGGTGAAGCCGGAGACAACGCCGGACTCGATCAGGCGCTTCAACCGTTCACTGGTGGCCGACAGGCTCAGCGGTATGCGTTCGGCCAGGTCAGTGACCGAGATTCTCCCGTCGGATTGCAGCACGGCGACAAGTTTCTCGTCAAGAGCATCGATAGCCGAAGAATATACGGCACAGATGCTGTCTGGCAAGAACATTCCGATGCGATTGCGGCGTCAGATCGCACACACTGGCCACTATGGCTCTCGAACTCGCTTTCCTCGGTTTCACCGTCGCCCTTGTTGTCCTGATGCCTCCCGGTCCGGTGGCGATGGCATTGGTCGAGGTCGGGGTCACTCAGGGCCGTTCGGCCGGTGCCCGCGGAGCGCTAGGGATCGCCAGCGGTGACATCGTGGCATCATCGGCGGCGGCTGCCACGCTGGCCGCCGGAGCCGCCTTACCGGCCGTGCTGTTCAGCAGCGTGCGGCTGGGATCAGCCGCCCTGTTCGGCCTTTTCGGCCTGACCCTGCTGATCCGCCCGGGCACCGTCGCAGCCGCCGCCTTGGCCATCCGGCGGCCGGGTCGAACGTTCTTTGCCATCACTTCGGCCACCCCGACGGTGTTTGCCGCCTGGTTCGGTCTGCTTGGTGCACTACCGTTCATCGACGACCCGGCTTCCATCGCCATGTTCCTGGCAGGTGCGGTCGCCGCGTCGGCTACGTGGCACCTCACCGTCGGCATGGCGGCGGCACAGCTTTCCGACCTTCTCTCCCAGCGGGTACTTCAGTCCGCTACCAGAGTGGGCGGGCTGGCCATGCTTACGTTGGCCGCCACAAGTATGGCAACCATTGCTTCGTCGCTGAAGCCGGCATAGGCCTGGTGACCGGAGGCTTGCCGGGCTCCGGTCCAGCATCCAGACTGGGCACCATGACCAAACCGGGGGCCCGCCCAACAGACAAATCAATAGGACAATCAACAGCGCAATCGACAGGGCAATCGACAGCGCAATCAACAGCGCAATCAACAGGGCAATCAATGAACAGCAAGCATCGCATCGAGGCCGAGGTACTAATTCCGG
>JAHDFR010000021.1:19005-24224 GCA_020628065.1 Acidimicrobiales bacterium | reverse complement strand
ACAGGGCAATCAATGAACAGCAAGCATCGCATCGAGGCCGAGGTACTAATTCCGGGTCGAGGAGACCCGATCGAACAGGCCACCGTTTGTTTTGACGACGGAGTGATCACCTACGCCGGGGAGCGAACCGCCGCCCCGGGAACCGAACCGGGTGAGGCAGTGACCGAAGTCAACACCGTGATGCCCGGGCTGTGGGACTGCCACGTGCATTTCGTCGGCAACGTATCGGCCAACTTGGAAGAGATCGGGACTACCAATCCCATCACCGCCGCCGCCCGAGCGGCCGCCGATGTGACCAACACCCTCATGGGCGGCGTAACCAGCGTGCGAGATGTCGGCGGACTCGGTCTGCATATGGCGCCGGCGGTTGAGCAGGGGCGACTGCTGGGTCCGAACATCCACGCCGCCGGGCGGATCCTCTCCACTACAGGGGGTCACGGGGACATCCACGGCTACCCGCTGGATTTCGTCCACTCCATTAGCTGCGCTCACAGCTTCGGGCTGCTGTGCGACGGCGTGCCCGAAGTGTTGAAAGCAGTGCGGACCAATCTGCGATCCAACGCCAAGCTGATCAAAATCTGCGCCTCCGGAGGGGTGATGTCGGAGATCGACCACCCCATTCACCAGCAGTTCTCCGACGAGGAACTGTCCGCCATCGTTGCCGAGGCTGGACGAGCCGAACGCATCGTGGCCGCCCACTGCCATGGCAAACCCGGGATCATGGCCGCGCTGCGAGCCGGGTGCCACACGATCGAGCACGGCTCCTACCTGGATGAGGAAGCGGCTGACCTCATGGTGGAGACCGGTGCAATATTCGTGCCCACCCGATTCGTCGTGGACGAGTTGTTGGGTCAGGAGGACGTGTTGCCCCGCTGGGCCTATGAGAAGGGCCAGATGGTGGCCGAAGTACACGAGCAAGCCATGAAGATTGCCGTGGCCAAAGGCGTGAAGATCGCCGCCGGCTGCGACATCTTCATGAGCGGCACCGACATGTACGGTCGCAACGGCTCGGAGATTCGCCACCTGATCAACGCCGGCATGACCGATCTTCAGGCCATCGAAGCGGCCACCGCCACCGCCCCGGAGACACTGGGCCCTCAAGCACCGAAGTCAGGGCAGCTGCGGGTCGGATTCGATGCCGATGTGATCGCCTTCGACGCCAACCCCCTGAACGATCGCTCGATCTGGGGTGACCGGTCCCGGCTGACCGACATTTGGAAGGGCGGCAGATCGGTGATGGCAACAGCCTGACTCCTCGGAAACAGCTTGAGGTTGTCCACCTAGAGCTGTCAGAGGCCCGAGCCGTCAGCCCAAAGAGTTGACCGCGGCGGTCAGAGGCTTGGCCAACTCACCGTGATCGGCGACAGCCACACCATCCAGGCCGAGCCACTCGGACATTTCCGCCAGGGCCTGGGCCAGTTCGACCGCCGCCCGGTTGCGGTCGGCGGGGACCGCCATGATGTCGTCCTCGCCATAGCTGCCGCGCACTCGCAGAACGCCCTCTTTGCGATCGGCCTTCAAACAGACCCGTCCAACCAGGGCATCGTCCAACAGGAAAGGCAGAACGTAGTAGCCGTACACCCGCTTCGGTTCCGGCACATAGATTTCGATGCGGTAGTGAAAGTTGAACAGCCGCTCACCCCGGTCACGGAACCAGACCACCGGATCGAACGGGCTCAGCAGAGCACGAGCGTTCACGGCCCTGGGATTCGGTGCCTCGGCGTGCAGATAGCCGGGCACATCCCAGCCTTCAACCTCGACCCGGCTCACCACACCCTCGGCCTCAAGCTCGGTGAGCGCCTTACGGGCGTCGGTGACCTTGAGCCGGTAGTAGTCGGCGATGTCGAAGTCGGCGGCGATGCCGTGTGACCGAGCGCCCACTTCCACCAAGGTCTTGATGGCATCGAAGTCGGAGGGATCGGGCTGGGCCTGGACGTCAGGCCGCAGGACGTTTTGCGGCAGATCGTAGGAGGAAACGAACATCCGGTCCCGGTCCCTGATAGCCAGGCGACCGGTGTGGAACAGCCAGTCGAGCGCAAGTTTGCCCTTCGAGCGCCCCCACCAAGGCCCGGTGCGCTGACCGGGATCACTCAGCTCTTTGATGGACAGCGGGCCTCGCTCGGCGATCTCGTCCACAACCGCTCGGAAATACTCGGGGTGCTCGGCCTCCATTTCCTGAGCGCTCCCCCACCGAGCGTCCCGGGCTCGGAAACGGAGGCTGGGTTGCAGATCCTGCCAGGTGAGTGAGGCCACGTGAGCCCACGACTCGTAGAGGTCGCCCGAGTGGTACAGGTAGTGATCTAGCTTGTCCCGGTCATAGGGCCCGAGACGGGCGAACATAGGCAGGTAGTGTGACCGGCTGACCACGTTCACCGAGTCCAGCTGCAAGATGTTCATCCGCTTCATCGCCCGTCGGAACAGGCGAACCCCGACGGCGCCCGATGGCGTTGAGTCGGCGAAGCCCTGGGCGCCCAGGGCTATCCGTCGGGCCCGATCAGCGGAGATTCGCCGAGTGGTACGGGGTCGTCCGGAGCTCATGGATCGGCGATCGAGGGGGTGGGCGACCGTTAGTCGGTAGGCGAATCGGACCCGGCCATGGACTCCAAGATGTCGCGAATGCCACCGTGCTTGAGGTTCTTCATAACCTCGCCCGGCGTGGTTTCACCCTTCTCCCACTCCATCCAATGAGCGAGTAGCTTGGCGGGGTCCGGTGCAGGTCGATCCATGGATGGCAAGGCTACCGGCGGCTGCCATGATGGAGCAATGGCCGACGGGTTCTTCTCTCGACTAGCAAACAGATTGGCGTCCTCGACCCAGGGGGCGTCCGGCCGGGTGACCGGTCCGCCGACGTCAAGCAACGGTGCCTCGTCGTTTCACTTGACTTGGGAGGTTCCGCCCCAACCCCTGGTCGAAGTCCGGGCTGATCTGGAGGTCACCGAGCCGCCCACAGTCGACAAGTTGTACTTCTGGGCCCTCCAAGTGAACTTCGTCGACACCACCAAAGGCGGAGCCAACCGTGGCGGCGCTCACACCGGCCTGCAGCATCATCCGTCCTATCCCGGTGGTGGGGCGGTGAACTGGGGCGGCTATCACAACGGCGGTGGCGAGCTTGACGGTACGGTGTCCGAACTGCCCTCGGCATTGAACAACATCAACACCCGCACCTATGCGTGGCGTCCGAAGACCGTCTACCGGTTCCGAGTGTTCGCCACCGAGGGAGCATCAAACCACTGGCGGGCCACTGTGACCGACCTCTCCAACGGCGCCGAAACGGTGATCCGAGATCTCGTGGTCGAAGCCGATGCCCTCATCCGGCCGATGGTGTGGAGCGAAGTGTTCGCCGACTGCGACCATCCAAGCTGCACCGTCCGCTGGTCAAACCTGGAAGCCGACCTGGCCAACGGCGGCACTGTGCGGGCCCGCTCGGTCAGGCTCAACTACCAGCAGCACGCCGACGGCGGCTGCGCCAACACCAACACCCACGTCGACCCGGCAGGTGGCGGCTTCCTGCAAACAACCAACACCGAGCGAATCAATCGAACCGGCACGGCGCTTACTCTCCCGTAGACGGCCGAGCGAGTATCCTCCCGCTACGGCCAGCTCGATCGGACAGTCTGGCCGCATACACCCGGCCACCCACTCACACTACATTTGGGGCATGTCTGAGAGCCTCGGCCACCGGCCAAGGGCCGGCGTCGGCCAGTAGACGTGTTCACGGTCGGTCGGCTAGGGCTGCTGGTGTTGGTGGCCGGAACCAGTGTCGCCGCGCTGTCGCTGTTCTATTGCTGGGTCGCCGGTCGACGGGGCGAAACACCGTCGGCCGAAGGCAACGCCGCGCTGGCAGGCCGCGCCGGATGGGCGGCACTGCTGGTTGGAACAGTCGGAGGCTGGATGTCAACCATGACACTTGCCACCGCCTTCGCCGCTGCCGACTGGCGGTTCGCCTACGTCACCGATCACGCCCGGCCTGACATCAGCTGGCCGCTGCGAATAAGCGGCCTGTGGGCCGGCCCCGAGGGGTCACTCCTGATGTGGACCACCATGGCGGCAACCGCCGCGGTGATAGCGGCGAACATGGACCGCCGAGATCTGAAGCAAGCCGACGCACTGGCCGATCCGATCCCGGGCCGTACCCTCCAGCATCATGCAGGTCCGAGACACTCGGTTCAGCGTCATACAGTTCTGGGACATGCAGTGGCCACGCTGGTGGCCGCCGGTCATAGTGTGACGACACTGGTCCTGGTCAACCCGTTTCAAGCCCTGGCCGCCCCTCCAGCCGGAGGAACCGGTCTGCAACCGGTGCTGGAACACCCGGCCATGGTCTGGCACCCACCGCTTCTCTACGCCGGCTTGCTGGCGCTCATGATTCCCGCCGGGCTGGTTATCTCGGTGGCCAACGGTGGACGCAATGCCGGGCCAAGCCTTCAGCGATCGTTGCTGTTGGCTTCGGCACTGCTAACCGCCGGGCTGGCCACCGGCGCCAACTGGGCCTACGTCGAGCTCGGTTGGGGTGGCTACTGGGCCTGGGACCCCATCGAGAACGCCGGGCTGATCGCCTGGCTACTGGCCGTTGCCGTCATTCACCGGTTGGTGCCCGGGCAACCGTTGGGCAGAGGCGTAGCCATCCTCGCCGTATTACCGGCCCTGGCCGCCCTATGGGCCACCACCATCACCCGCACCGGGGTGTTGAGCAGTGTGCACAGCTTCGCCAACCAGCCGGGCCTTCGGGTCGCTCTGTTGGCGGTGGCCGGTGTGGTGACTATCGCTGTCCTGATGGGGGCGGTACTGGTGGGCTCGGTGCAGGCGAGGGTTGGAACCGGCCGCCGAAGCAGCGTGGTTGACGGTGACGGTCAGCGACCCAGATCCCGCTCCGGGGCGGTGGTACTCCTGGCCGGCGGCGGGTTGGTTGCCATCGGCACATATCAACCGGCGCTTGCCGGCTTTCTGGGGGCTGATGATTCGATCACCGGGCCGTCGTTCTACGGCTTCGTGCTCCTGCCGGTAGTCGTAGCCGGAGGGCTGGCCAGATCTATAGCGGCATCCGATCAAGGCCGACTGACCACAACTGTGGCCAGTGTCGCCGGAGCACTGACAGCCATGGTCATCACAGGCCCGATGCCTGGTGCAGGCGGACTGGCCGTGGCGGCCGCCGGCGGGGCGGTTGTCGGAGCCGTGGTCGCCACCGGGATCTCCCGGTCGAGGCTGCCCGACCGTCACCG
>JAHDFR010000021.1:0-18905 GCA_020628065.1 Acidimicrobiales bacterium | reverse complement strand
TCGGAGCCGTGGTCGCCACCGGGATCTCCCGGTCGAGGCTGCCCGACCGTCACCGCTCAGTGAACCGTTCAGTGAACCGCTCGATGAACAGCCGAACCAGCAGCGGACTGTCTCATATCGGAATCGGGTTGCTGCTGATTGGCGTCGCGTCTTCACTGGCCTCGACCACCGACACGGTTCAGGTCCCGGTGGGTGTGGTCACGCCGGTTGAGCCGGGCAACGGTGTGGCCGGGTACGGCGTGCGTTTTGACGGCGTCGAGTTGGTTGAAGGCGGAGGTGTCCAGCAAGCCACAGCGCGGATAGCGGTCGACCGTCGGCAGCTGCGGCCCTCACTGGTCTCCTTCGTGGCTAACGGGGCGACCAGCGTCGAGACCGCCACCGACCGCGGGTGGCGGACTGACATTCAGGTGAGCTTGATCGACGCCGACGCCAACCGGGCCATCGTTCGAATCTCCCGACATCCGGGCATGAGCCTGATTTGGCTTGGCGCGGCCATGATGACGCTTGGGCTGGCGATCGGGGCAACCCTCCCCTCGACGAGACCACGGACCGCCGAACATGAGCGCCTGGCTACTAAGGTCGACTCGTGACCGCCGAAGCCTCCGCCCGCGACGACATCGATGTTCTCTCTCATCACATCTGGGGTGACGGTGTTCCTCATGCCGCTCTCGACGAACTCCGGCGGACGGCACCCGTCTACCGGCATCAGATTCCGTCCGATCTGAACGAACATACGGCAGCCGGTAGCACCCGGGACTGGATGTGGTTCCTGACTGCTCACGCCGACGTTCGGGAAGTGAACCGTGATGCCGAGCGGTTCTCGTCGGAGGCTATGGGCGTTCAGCTGTGGGACGACCCTGGGAGCGAGTCGGCACCAACAATGCTCGGTCTCGACGCTCCCGAACACACGCGACTGCGTCGTCTCGTCAGCCGAGGTTTTACGCCCCGGATGATCTCAAGGTTTACCGACCGCTACCGTCAGGTGGCGGCCGCCGTCATCGAAGAGGCCAGAGCGAAAGCTGACATCGACTTCGTCAACGATGTGGCTGTAGAGCTTCCGCTGATCGCCATTGCCGAGCTGTTGGGCGTGCCGCTGGACGACCGGCAACGCATCTTCGACTGGACCAACACCTTGACCGGAAGCTCGGACCCCGAGTACTCGGCCACAGCGGAGGATGCCTTCAACTCGGCTATGCAGCTGTATCAGTACGCTACCGATCTGGCCGATCAGCGTCGGGCCGAACCGCAGGACGACATCATCACCAAGCTCATCACCGAAGTCGACGGGGATGCACTCGGTGCCCACGAATTCGAGTTGTTCATCTTGTTGTTGGCGGTGGCCGGCAGCGAGACATCCCGAAACGCCATCACCCACGGGATACTGGCCTTTGACCAGCACCCCGACCAGTGGGCGGCGTTGGCCGCCGCCCATAGCTCAGGTCGAAGCCACGACCCCGTCCCGTTCGATCTGGCGGTGGACGAGATTCTGCGGTGGTCCACCCCGGTGAACATGTTTCGCCGCACCGCCACGGTGGATACCACAGTCGGTGGCGTCGACATCGCCGAAGGCGATGGTGTCATTGTGTGCTACGCCGCCGCCAATCGCGACCCTGCTGTGTTCAGCGATCCGCATCAATTCGATAGCACTCGCTCACCAAATGATCACGTCAGCTTTGGTGGCGGAGGCCCCCACCACTGTCTGGGCGCCAACCTGGCTCGACTCGAACTGTCCATTCTTTTCGACGAGTTGCTTAGGCAAAACGTTCAGGTCGAGCTGACCGGACCACCGGTGCGTCTACGCAGCAACCTGTTCAACGGCATCAAGCATCTCCCGGCCCGTCTTAGCTAGGACAAGCCCGCGTCTCAAGGCTTTCGGCGGCGTTTGGCTTCCAGCATCTGATCGAGGCTCGATCCAGCCTCGCCTGCAGCTTCGCTGTCGTTCGTCGCCGGCTCAGTGTGCGTTGTCTCCGTCGTCGGTGCCGGGCCAGTTGGAGGAGCAACCGGAGTCGGGGCATCGGCCAGATCGCCGACGGAGGACGGCAAAGGAGACGTGTCGGCCGCAGCGGTAGTCTCTACCGGCACACCACGGTTTGAGGCGGTCGTTGGCGGAACGTCGCCCATGGTGGGAAAGGTTCGTTGGATCGAGCGAATAGTGGCTGAGGCTTTCTGTCCGGTATCGGCTAGGAGGCCTCGACGCCACGACAACCGGCTCACCGCCACGGCAATCGGCCAGGCCAGCACGGCGAACCAAAGCAGCCAGGTCGTCCAATCCAGACGTTGATCGCCGGGACGGGTTCCCTCAGCGGTGAACACCTCGGTGAACGCCGGCTGCACTCGGCCTCCGGTGGCGGCCGCCAAGGCCTCCAGCGGCCCCGGATCCACCGGCCTGGGTGCATACTCGGCCGGGTAGGACCGGGTGCTCAAGCCCACTCCGCTCCACAGGGTCTCGCCGTCGACTTCCACTAACGCGCCGACGGCGTACACGCCGGCTTCGTCCACCGGAACGGTGGCGGCAAAAGTTGTACCGTCCACCCGCTCCAATGTGACCTGCTGCCCGTCACCCCGGTCCGCGCCTCCACTGCCACCTTGACTTGAGTCGGCAGGCCGGTTCACCCGGACCGAGGCGGTGGCATCGTCAGCCCAAGCTTCGACGCCCTCCACTCGGATCGTCATTTGGTCACCGTTGATGGTCACCTGCACGCCACCGCCATCTGAGGTGGTGGGGAACGTCTCTTTCACCACCCCGGACCAGAACGCCGGCGCACCACTCCAGCCCGACCACCGTTGACTCCAACGTTTACCTCCGTCAGAGGTCCATGACGTCACCCGACCGAGCCCGGCCCGCCAAGATGCCAGAAGCGGGTCGTTGTCGGGGCCGACCCGCAGATCAACCCGGGCCAGTGACTTGGGGCTGGTGGCTATGTAGCCGTCCAGAATCGGGGCTTCGGCCAGACCGATCACCGAATCGGCTGAGGAGGTCACGGTGGGAACGAACTGGCCCTCGGTCACGAAGCTACGGGAGGCGGTAACCGTCTCCTGAACGATGATGTCGGGAATCTGCTCCAGGTTGCGGCCGGGATAGAAGCGACCTCCACCGGCCTCGGCCACCGGTTCGAGGTCGCCGGCAGCTCCCTCCCCGGTGGCAACCACCGAGACGGTGATGCCTTCTTCGGCCAAGGCGGCGGCTTGACCCACCAGACCATCAAGATCGGCTGCATCAGTGAACCCGTCGCTGAAAAAGATGACGTGCTTAAGCGCTGCGTTGGATTTGCGTAGCTCGATGGCAGCCGTTTCCAGACCGGACCTCAGGATGGTTGGACCTGACGGGTTCACCTGCGACAGGCCGTCGTCGATCACGTCCTGTGGCGGGTTGGCCTGCAGGTCGATCACCCACTGATCGGAGTTGTCCATGGTGAGCACACCGACCTCATCCGTGGCTGACAAGGCGGCGATGGCCTTGGCCGCCGCCTGCTGGGCGATAACGGTCTTGATCACGCCGCCGTCGACCCTGTTGCCACCACCCAGACCGTTGTTGCCCTCCTCATCACAATGGCAGGCGTCCATCGATCCGCTGGTGTCGATGGCCAACACCTGGGCCACTGTCTGGCGGCGGAGAGGGTCGGTGATCTCGCTCTCCACCGGCAGAATTTCCTCCAGATCCGAACCCCGGTAGCCGCCGAGTGCGTAGGACTGGTCTCCGCCGACGGTCACCAGGCCCCGACCCAGGTCACGCACAGCGGCGGTCAACACTGAAACCTGGTTGTCCGACAGTTCGAACCGGTCCACGTTGACCAAAACAATCGACGCCACCTGAGACAGCTCATCCAAAGGCGGTATACCACTCACCGTCACGGTGTCGACGTTGAGGCCGGAAGCGGTGAGGGCGGCAGCCAGATTGTCTCCATCGGGCGCCGACGGATCACCATCGACCAGCAGCACCCGTTCGGCCCCGCTCACGGGAACGGCGGCGAATCCGCGGTTGTTGTCCGACACCGGATCCCCGGCGGCGTCAACATCAACCTGGTAGCGCAGCACGCCGGTATCGGCCGCAGTATCGGTGAACGTGATCGGATTGTCGCCCGGGCCAAGAGCCACCGCCTCGGAGGCCACAATCTCACCGTTGCGGCGAAGGGTCACCACCGCGTCAGCGGCCGCCTCGGCTTCCACCGTGGCAGTCACGGTGACCTCTTCACCGACCCGGGCCACTGACGGAGCCTGAACTGAAGCCAAGGCGGCATCAGCCCCGCTTGGAGGCTCGATCAGAACGACATCTACCGGCACACCGACCTCGGCTAAGCGTTCGGCCTCAGCCGACAGGTCACCGTGGGTGGAGCGACCGTCGGAGATCACCACCAGCCGCTGGCGGGCATCACCCGGCAGTGCCGCCGCCCCCAAGCGGAGAGCGGCCGACACGTCGGTCCCGGCCGAATCAAGATCAACCGAGACTCCGCCAAAGACCGGATTTTCGCTGGCCAGATTCTCGAGACGGGCGTTGCGGCCGAAGGCCACCACGCCGGCAAGATTCTCATCGTCGTCTCGATCTTGCTTGTCGGCCAACGCGTCGGCCACAAACTGGGAGGCCTCACTACGGCCGGCAGTCCCCATTGAATCGCTGGAGTCGACCAGGAAAATGGTGGCCACCCGGTCGGACGGAATATTGAAGTTCAGGTTTATCAGGGCGGCGATGAGGGCCAAGGCCACCGCACCTCGCAACCCCTGCGAGATGTTCCACTGCCGACGACTGACACCGACTCGGCGGCGAGCCAGCAACCACTCGGCCACCAGCACAACCAACAGGAAGGCAATCACGTATCGCCACAGCGGTATTTCACCCCGGAAGGCCGGGTCGGTGGATTCACCAAACCCTCGGGGGAACGGAAGATCGGGCTGCGGGGCGATAGCAGACTCGGCCGGTTCCGGGTTCACCGCCACCAGGACCGGTACCCGATCGGGCTGTTCAATGGTCCAGAAGCCCATGCGGTTGGCCACCGGGGCGGTCGCTCCGGGGGCGATGGCGGCCGATGTTCCGTCGGGCCCGCTCACCGTGGCCTCAACCCGGGGATCGATGGGCAGACGGGCGCCTACCGGAAGGCGTGCCGGAGGCAGAGCGACTTGAGCCAAATCGGACAGAACTCGATCGATAAGCACCGGGAAGGCAGCCTGCAGAGGCAGCGTGGACTCGTCCAAGGCGAACGTGAAGTAGACGACGTCAGCCCCAGCTTGGCGTATATGCATCAGCAGAGGCTCACCGTTGGCCCCCAGCACTGTTTCCACCGGTTGACCGGCCACCCCCGACTCGGGGTCGGCTCCCGAATCGGCGATCTCAACCCTCTGGGTGCGAGCCAGGAGGACATCGCTGAAATCAAGCCCGGACACCAGAGGCGAGTCGTTGCTGACCAACGTCAAGATCGGACGCTCGATTTCGCCGGTGACCGAAACCGGCCCGACGCCATCGGGCGGGGCTATCGCCAAAACCGGAGCGGCATCGTCGACCAGCAATTCGGCAGGTACGGCGACACGATCAACGATGGCGACGTCAAACAGCGAAGGATCCACCGACGACAAGTCGGCGACGGCCTGACCGTCCGGTTCGACCCGTTCCACGGTGACACCGTTCATGGCGGCCAGGGCGGCGTCGAGAAATGCGTTGTCGGGGCCGATGTGCAGGACCGACAACTCGGGGCGTCGAGCAACGGTTGCCACCGCCCGGTTGTCGAGAGCCAGCCCGTCGTCGGTTTCCAGGAAGGCCTCAACCCGCTCACCGACTGGAAGCCGAACCGACAGGTTCGCCACCTCACCGGTGTCAAGCTCCACCGGCTGACGATCCACGGTTATGCCGTCGACGTCGATGCGAAGGGTTTGTTCAGCCGTCGGGCCGCCGTGGTTCCGCACCGCAACCCGAGCCACCAGGCCATCGGCGGTCGACTCCACGGAGAACCGGCTGATGGCGCGGTTGGTAGCGGTCTCGCCCACTCTCTCGTAGCGGGTGCCGGCTGGAGCGAATCGCAGACTGTCGGGGCTGACACCGCCATCGGACACGAACACCACTCGGGTTGGTCGATCACCGGTGTTCAGCCCGGCGGCCAGGGCGAACGCATTGTCGAAGTCGCCGACGCCGTCGTAGGGTTCGAGTGTCTCCAGTGCCCGGTCGAAGGCGCCGACATCACCCGATCGGGTCAACAGGGCCCGAGCGTTGTCGGAAGCGACGATCAGCGACGCCTCTCCCCCGGCAGGCACCTGACGCCTCAGCTCCGAAGCCCGCTCGGCAGCTGCATCGAGACGACTGGGCGTCCCATCGGAGGCCTGCATCGAGGCCGAGCCGTCGACGACGAAGATGGTGTGTTCGGCCAACGCCAGCGGAGTCAGCCGCACCGGTTCGGCCAACGCCAGAGCCAACAAAAGGGCGGCTAGCACTTGGGTTAACAGCAGCCAGCTGGGAATCAACCGCTGCCATGGTCGTGCTGCTGTTACCGGAGTCGCCACTTCTTTCCATAGGAAGATGGCGGCTACGGTCTGGCGAACCCGACGGGGCTTGAGAATGTGTAGGGCGACGATTGGGACAACCAGCAGGGCCCACCACAACCCGGCCGGGTTCGCCAACGCCCAGTTACTGAAATTCACCGGAGCACACCCTGACCCGGGAGGCCCCCGGTAAAGGCGCCCATGACCGTCTGTTCGAGATCATCGGTAGTGAACACCTGAACATATCCGGCTCGCGACCGTCGCACCCGACCGGCAACCTCACCCAGCCATGCGGTCGCCAACGCCGTGTAGTCCTCGGCTACTGCCGGTGACACGCTGACGTCCACAGTGGCACCGGTCTCGGCATCCACCAGTTGCACGTCACCGGACACCGCCGGCGTGATGTCGGTCGGGTCCAGGATGTGCACCACCGCCAGATCACCTTGACGAGCCGGCAACCGGCGAATACCGGCGTCCCACTCCGGTGTCAGGAGATCGGAGAAGACCACGGTGAGACCTGGAGGGCCGGGGCGAGTCAGCAAGTCCATGGTGGCGGCGGCGAACGGGGTGGACCCGTCGGCTTCCAACCCATTGAGCCGATCGAACAGCGCCGGTATGCCGTTCTGCCCCAGCATGCGAGGCCCGCCACCGCCGGTTGGGAACGTGTGAACGGTAACGATGTCCCGATTGGTCAAAGCGACAAAGCCGACGGCTGCCGCCAACTGCTTGGCCCGAAGAAGTTTGGTGCCCTCCATGGATCCGGAGGTGTCGATCAACAGCCGCACCTCGACGTCGTCCTCGGCTTCGAACAGTTTCAGCAGAAGGCGGTCGAAGCGGGCGTAGGCGTTCATATCGATTCGCCGTAGATCATCCCCCGGGTGATATTGGCGGTAATCGCTGAAGTCCAGCGAGGCTCCGAACCGAGGGCTGCGATGCTCGCCGGTCAGCCCACCGACCAGACGACGTCTGGTACCGACCTGAAGCCGTTCAAGGCGCGCCAGCAGGCCCGGTTCCAGAAGTTGGGGGCGTGGCGACTCAACCATTCTCGACGCCGTGTTACGGGGCGCCTCGCACACCGGAGCCGGGCACTTCGGTGGCGTGCAGGACAGCATCGATCAGTTGGTCAGCGCCGATGCCATCGGCGGTGGCCTCATACCCGACGTTGACTCGGTGTCGCAGCGCCGGCACGGCCACGGCTCGCACATCGTCGGTTGAGACATTGGGCCGACCGTCCAACAGGGCGGTGGCTTTGGCGCCCAAAATCAGGGCCTGGACCCCACGAGGGGATGCGCCGAAACGAACGTAACGCTTGACCAGATCCGGGCTGGTGCGTCCCTCGGAGCCGGAGCCCTCGGGGTGAGTGGCCACCACCAAATCGACGGCATGGCGCACACAATGGTCCGGTACGGGAACCGAGCGGGTCAACGCGATCATGGCCTGAAGGGTGGCGGCATCGCACACGGGATCGACGGTGGGGGCCACCGAGCCGGTTGTTCTCTCCACCACCGCTACCAGCTCGTCCGCTGAGGGGAACGGCACGATCGTCTTCAACATGAACCGGTCGAGCTGGGCTTCAGGCAGTGGGTAGGTGCCTTCCATCTCCACCGGGTTCTGAGTGGCCATTACCAGGAACGGTCGAGGCAGCGGCCTTGTTTCGCCCGCCACCGTCACCGCCCGCTCCTGCATGGCCTCCAACATGGCGGCTTGAGTCTTGGGTGTGGCCCGGTTGACCTCGTCAGCCAGGATCAGGTTGGCGGTGATCGGGCCGGGCCGGAACTGCAAACTTCGTGAACCGTCTTCGGCCTGGTGAAGAACCTGCGTGCCGACGATGTCGGCCGGCATCAGGTCAGGCGTGAACTGAATTCGACTCCATGGCATGTCAACCGCATCAGCCAGTGTTCGCAACAGCTGGGTTTTGCCCAGTCCGGGGACACCCTCAAGCAAAATGTGGCCTTCGGCCAAGAGGCAGACTAGGACGTCCTGGACTAGACCTTGTTGGCCGACTATCACCCGTGCGATCTGACTACGGATCGCCTCGGCCGTTTCCCGGCACTGCTCGGGTGTGATGGTGCCGTGTTTGGTGGCTGTGTCGTCGGTCATTACTGTCCACCCCCCTGGGTGAGTACATCGAAGTAGTCGCCAACCAGCTCTTGTTGGCTGGGAGGCAGTCGGCTGCTGTCGGCCGCTCGGGACGCTCGGTCGGCGTAGTCGCCAACAACGTCCGACACCGGAACCCTGGAACCCCCGGAGGTGGTCAAACCGTCGCCTTCACCCACTGTTTCCGTGGAACCGTCGTTGGAGAGCGTGCCGCCGAGATCCAGCGGGTCACCCGACTCCAGCGCATTGGGATCGACAATTGATGAGCCTGAATTGTCGCCCTCACGACGGGTTTGTTCACCACCATCGGGTGTACCGACGCCGCCCTGGGCGGCACCACCGTTGAGAGCGTCGCTGCCCGAAACTTCACCCTGGCCACCACCCGCTCCTTGGCCTTGACCCTCACCAGCGCCCTGACCGGCACCCTGCCCTTGCCCTTGCCCTTGCCCCTGACCGGCGCCCTGGCCTTGCCCTTGGCCCTGACCGCCTACGCACTCCGGAGGGATCTCGCCCTGCGCCAGCTCCAATGCCGGTTCCGATGCCGGCCCGAATGTAATGAACAGCGTTGCCACTCGTGGCCGGACTGCTGTGTGAACAGGCCCGATGGCTTCAGCCGGGGCGTCGGGATCAGGCTGTTCAAGATCGTCAAGTTCGTCCGGGTCAGGACAGCCCACCGGCCCCTGAGCCCCCTCACCAGCTTGTCCGTTGCCCTCACCTTGTAGAAGTTGGCCAAGCGCCTCGGCCGCCTGATCGGCTGCTTGCTGGCCGGCCACCGAGTCGGCGGCCGCCCCCTGCGCCGCTGCCGCCTCGCCCAGGGCGGCCTGCGCTCCGGCCAGGTCACCGGCGGCCAACGCTTCCGCCGCTTCATTCAATTGCTCGGCCGTGGCCGGGTCTCCGGCCTGCTGCCCTTCGGCCAACTCGGCCAACCGCTCGGCCAAGTCGGCCTGCTCCGATTCGGACAGTCCGTCGAGACCCTCGGCCAGATCCTCAAGCTGCGAGGCGGCGTCGGCGCCGCCCTCGGCCTCGGCGTCGACCCCGGGGAACGGTTCGGCCTCCAAGCTGCGTTGCAGTCCTTCGACGGCCGCTTCCTGCGAGCTGAAGTTTAGGTCGCGCTGTGTCTGGAGCTCTTCGATGGCGTCCTCCACCAACTCGGTGGCCTCTTCCAGAGAGGTCACGTCGCCAAGGTCCTGAGCCAGTTCGCTCAGTGTTTCGGAGAGCTCGTCATTACCGGCCTGCTCTGCCTCGGCTGCCAACTCTTCAATCTCCTCAACCGCTTCCTCGGCCTGAACGGCGACTGCTTCCAACCGTCGACGTTCGGCGTCCTGAGGGTTGGTCACAACCAGAGCCAGAACAATGGCGGTCGCCCCCATGGCTCCGGCAACCAACCAGCGCCCGATTGTGGCTCGGTCGGAGGCCAGAGGTAGGGCATCCGATGGACGACCATCGGCCGCCTCATGCTCGGCCCGCCGCCGGATCTCCTGGCCGAACGAGTCCTCCAGACTCTCGAATTGAAGTGCCGAACTGAAGATGTCCTTGGTGTTCATGGAACGATCCACCGCTCGTGCCGCCACCATGGGAGAAAGGGGTTGGAGCACGGTGGCCACCAACAGCGCCCCCAACGCGATCAACGCCACGATCAACGCCCCCTGCTCGGGCCACGCCCATGGCCGGAATCGACCGAGGAGGACAAGAAGAAGGGCCACCGTGGCCACCACCGGTGCTACCAGCGAACCGGTCGACCAGGCCCAGACCAGTCGGAGGCGACGTCGAACGGCAGCCAAGAACCGCTTTGTCGCCGACACCGAAGGCGGAGTTCCTCCCTCGGTGGGAACGGGCTCGGTCGTGTCGGACATCAGGTGGCGACCGACCGCTGCGGTGTGCGAAGCCGACGGATGCCCAACAAAGCCAGAAGACCGGCGACGATCCCCTGAGCGAAGAAGGCTCGAAGCCACAGTGGGATGACCCGCAAGTCGTCGGCCCGCTCATTGAAGACACCGTTTTCCACCGGACCGTCGAAGTTCTGGAAACCACGATCGGTCTCCACAAAAGCCTGTTTGATCCCAGACAGCGGCCACACGCCAAGACTGTCGCTGACATTGCCGGCAGCTCCCGCCAGGAGCACAAACGGGTTGAAATAGAACGGTGCCAGGAACCAGTTGACCGCTCGATCACTGACGAACGGATCGTTCAAGCCGAGAAACACCAGGCCGATGACGATGGCACCGACGTAAAAGGCGAAGGCCGATCCGACGGTGAGGGCCAAGACCACGCCGTAGGTGATCAACGTCGCCGCCGCGGTGCGTCGCATAAAGGCCGAGCAGGCCACGCCGATGACGGCCAGCAGCAGCCCGATAATGATGAGGGCCAGAACGCCCCACACAATGCTGGAAAAGGCCACACCTCCGAGCAGATAGGCCACAGCCAGGATCGGGGTGGAGGCCACGATCATCAGCACCACAAACGCCGCCGACGACAGCACCTTGCCAACGAAAATGCCGACCGGGCCGATCAGGGTTACCTGCAGCGGAATCAGCGTCTGACGGTCACGTTCGCCGGTGATGGCACCGGCGCTGATGCCGGGAACCACAAACAGCATCACGATCAGTTCGAGGATCAACACCCACTCGAACATTGTTCGACCAACACTCTGTCCGATCAACTCGAAGTCGCCGTTGAAGCCTGATGTCTCCCCCAGATACGTCACGTAGGCGGTGGCCAGCGACACCAACAGAAAGACCGTCATGATGACCATGGAGCGCGGGGTCCTGGAACGCTGGCGAAGTTCACGGTCGAGCACCGGGTTGAGACCCTGTACCGCACGACTAAACGCTTGCATGGCTGTCACAGCACGCTCCTTTTGAGTGGGCCCGGGTCACTGCACGATCCTTTGGAGAGAGCCCGGTTCACTGCACGATCCTTTGGAGAGAGCCCGGTTCACTGCACGATCCCTTCGGTGATTTGGAGGAACAAGTCCTCAAGATCCCGATGGACGGTCGTGAATTCCATAACGGGCCTGGTCTCATCCATAACCAGCTTGCGCAGCAGCGCCTGCTGCTCGGCATCGCTCGAAACCGGGAACTCCTCCTGCTGCCCGCCGGCAAACCGCACCTGAACCGAGCGGCCAACACCCATGCCGGCCAGAATCTCGTTCGGTGGACCGGCGGCCAGCAGCCGACCGGCTTCGATGACACCAATCGAATCACACATCTGTTGGAGCTCAGCAAGGATGTGGGACGAGATGAGGATGGTCTTGCCCATCTGCTGAAGTTGGGTCAGCAACGATCGCAGCTCGATACGAGCCCGGGGGTCCAGGCCGCTGGCCGGTTCGTCAAGGATGAGAAGCTCCGGGTCGTGTACCAGCGCCCGGGCCAATGACAGTCGCTGCTTCATGCCTCGAGACAAATCGTCGACGATCGTCGCCCGCTTGACGTCCAAGTCGACCAGCTCAAGCAAACCATCGACCAGGGCCGGCCACTCCTCCCGTGGGATCTTGTAGGTTGCGGCATGGAATTCCAGGTACTCGGCCACCGTGATGTTCTCATACACGCCCATCACGTCGGGCATGTACCCCATCCGGCGCCGAACCTCCTTCGGCTGCTCCGACGGGCTGTAGCCACAGACGCGAGCCCATCCGGACGACGGAGTCAGCAACGTGGCCAGAATGAGGAACGCCGTCGATTTGCCGGCACCGTTCGGGCCGATGAAACCGAAGATGGAGCCTTTGGGTACTGCCAGGTCAACGTCGGCCAGCGCCCTGAGCTGACCGTAGTTCTTCGACAGCCCTTTCGCCTCAACCACCAGTTCAGACATCAGTTGCCTCCCCCGCCCACGATGACCGCAGGAGCGGCGAACGGATAGTCGCTAAGCAGTCGCACTCGGATGACGCCACCTTCCGAAGCGGAGGCGGGTAGCGGAATGTCGGCTTCGGTCCGTGCCGGCTGTTCCCCTAACCCGCTGTCGACCCACTCGGTACCGTTCCAAATGTCGAGGGCCGCTGTTTCCGGGGTGGCTCGAAGAGTCAGCGCCGCTTCAGGGTCCAATCCGGGTGGAAGCTCGACAACCGCGGTGAGAATCTGTCCCTCGAACAGATTGCCTCGAGCGTCCCCAATGATGTTGGCGCCCGGTTCACCTGACCATCGGAAGTCGGTTATCGATACTCGACCCGGTACCGGTGTTCCCGGCGACGGGTCGGCCAACAGCCGGCTGCCGGCCAAGTCGGATGGAAGCACCGACACAAAACCGGTTCGCCCCCGAGTCAACCCGTCACCGCCGATAGGCTCCAGCGGGCCCGACGGATCAGTACTCCAGCCGACGATGAAGTTGGCGTTGACACTGGCGTGCCGACTGATCCAACGGAGCACGGCCGACGGGCTGTCAGCGTCGCCCCGGCCTCCCGGGCCGGACATGCGGTTCATCACGTCGTTTTCGAAGAAGCCGCCTCCGGATTGATCGGCTCGCACATCAAAAGAAATCGACTGACCGGAGCCGACGTCATCAAGATTCTGTATCCGACCGTTCACCACCATGGCCACGTCGGTGAGATCACTTCCCGAGTTGTTGACCGCCGTTCCCTGGAAGCGTCCCCCGTCGAGCGAACCGTCCACCGTCCAGGCCGCGGCACCGGACAGCGGTTCGACATTGCTGGCGGCGGCCAATACCAAACCGGCAGGCGGCACATCGGCGGACAACTGCCGGCCGGCCAACTCGAGCGGCGGCAGGTTGGCCTGCTGCAGCCGCCAGTCCCAAGGGTCGGCGCTGGGCGAGGCAGCCTCCCAGCCGTCTGCCAGCTCAATACCAGTCGTGCCTCCACCGGCCGAGGACAACAAGTAGGTGGTGTCGATGAACGAGCTGCCCGCCAGGTCGCCAACCACCGTCACATGAGAACCGGTGGATCCCTGACGGAAGAAACGCCCGGCACCCCAAACCCCGACGCTGAAGAGCAGAGCCAGGGCGGGAACGACCAGCCACATCACCGGTTCTCGTTGCCGTCGAGATAGCAGCAACCACATGATCGGACCGACCAGGGCGATATAAGCCAGCAGGACCGCCAGGTATCCCATGATCGGTCGAGCCCGGAAACCGGCGTCGGAGGCCAAGTCCTCTATGACGCCGCCGGACTCGAACATCATCTCGCCCTCGAAGCCAAACTCGCTGTTGGCATCGGCGAAGCGAGGAGAGATCAAATCGTCGAGGCGACCGTTGGCAAGGTTGTCACCGGACAAATAGACCGACCCCGCCCCGGACCAGGCCCGGGCGGTGATAGCCCCATTCCCGGAGGTGTCGACAAAGTCGATATCGGACAAGGCGGCGGGAATGTTGTCGATAGAACCATCCACCACCAAACGGCCCCCCGAAGCCACCCAGGTCAAGAGCGTGGCCAGGGCCGGTTCACCAAGGTCGGCCAAGTCGGCGTCAGCGGCAAATACGGCGCTGGCACCGTTGAGGGAGGCCACACCGTGGTCCAGGTCGGAAGGCTCGATGAGGACAACCCGACCCTGGCGGTCTTCAGCCAACAAATCAACTCGATCGGGCAGGCCGGGTACCGCCAATGAGGGCATTACGGCCACCGGTTCCTCGCCGGACACCACCTGTAGATTCGGCCGGGCTCGCTTGGTTTCCCCCTCGCTGGTTCGAACCACCACGCCGACGGCGCCAATCCACGGTGGCAACTCAACCGGGACGGCGAACGTCTTCGTGCTGCCACCGGGAACCTCAATGGTCCGAGCCGGAATCAGATCGACCTCGCCTTCGACCGCGACCTCGATGGTTCCGGTGATGGCTTGATCAGCGGTCACGGCCACGAGAAGAACAACCGGCTTACCTGGTTGATAGAAACCGTCGATCGGTGTGGTGACATCGATGGAGGTTTCGGCTGCGGCCGGGCGGGCGGCAACCAACGTCAGAAGCAGAGCGGCGGCCAGCACCCGCATCGGCACCAGCAGCAACGCCGTCTTCTTACCCGAAGTTCCCATTGCCCCGATGCTAGAACCAATCAGGACCGCGGGGGTGTCGGGTCACCGGGTCGCGATCAGCGCACCGCAGTGAATCCGGGCGTCACCGCCCAGACTTAGAACGCCGGGGGTGCAACCGCCATCGAACCCCGCCACCCGGAACCGGCCAGGTGAATGTGATTCACCGTGCAATGACGTTCCAGGAAGCCGGCTTCGCAGTAGGCGAGGTAGAAACGCCATACTCGACGGAATCGTTCGTCCAATCCGAGGGCCTCAATGTCGTCGGCCCGCTCATCGAAACGATGGCGCCACCGACGAAGCGTTTCGGCGTAGTGGGCACCGAAGTCGGAGAACCCGACCATCTGCAGCCCAGTGGCTCGAGCCACTGCTTGACTGACCGCGCCAATTGACGGCAGGAAGCCACCCGGGAAAATGAACCGGCGGATGTAGTCCTCAGTGTTCTTGGTTCTCTCATAGCGACGATCAGGAACACAAATGGCTTGAAGTGAAGCCAACCCGTCCGGCTTCAGACACCGCTCGATGGTGGAGAAGAACAGGTCGTAGTCCCGCCAGTCGACCGCCTCGATCATTTCGATCGAGACCACCCGGTCGAACTGCCCGCTCAGGTCACGCCAGTCCGAGTCCAGCAGAGTGATTCGATCGGAGAAACCGGCTTCGTCAACTCGACGACGAGCGACCTCAAGTTGGGCTTGAGAGATGGTGGTGGACGTCACTCGACAGCCCGTTCGTTCCACCGCCCGAATGGCCATTCCACCCCAGCCGGTTCCGATCTCCAGTAGATGATGCTCAGCTGACAATCCGAGTGAGTCGATCAACACGTCGTACTTGTTAAGACTGGCCTCTTCCATCGTGGCCTCATCGTTCGGGAAAATACCGGACGAGTAGGTCAGCGTCGGATCAAGGAACAGCTCGAAGAACGAGTTGCCCAGGTCATAGTGGGCGGAGATGTCCTCCCGGTTGGTTTCCCGGCCGGCCCGCGGGGTGACTCGTCGAATTCGATCAGCCACCGGACGGGTGAACCGGCTGACCTGGTTGCGAACCTCATCCAGTCGCCTCAGATTTCGGATGATGATCCTGACCACGTCCACCGGATTGTCGCTGTGCCACCACTGCTCGATGTAGCCTCGCCCGAGGCCAATCGAACCCTCCCGGAGTAGCGCCACCCAGGCCCGCTCGTCCTCCACCACAATCGTGGCCTTCAACTGGTCACCGGGCAACTGGTCACCGGGTAACTGGTCACCGGGCAGCCGGTCAGGGGAAAAGGGGCCACTGGTGGTGGAAACGTCCGCACCGAACTGGCCACGCCAATTACCTTCGACCACCTCGAGGTGGTCGTGCACCATTGAATCCATCAAACGGAGAACCGTCGCTCTGCTGGCCCGGGCCAGCGCTGACTGACCATCGCCGTAATCGGAGGCCGCCCGCTGGAGGAGTTGCTCGGGGCGGACCGGCAGGTTTCCTCGAAGGTTGCCAGACTGGTCGCTCATGTTTTCCCGCCTTTCAGCGCTTCGCTCGGCGCAGTCCTTCTCGACTTCGGGTGGGCTATGAACGGAACTCGCTTCTTGGCCAGCGATGCCGCTTGGCGATGAATGCCGTAGCTGGTCCTATGGGTTGGGAGCCCGTCGCTCCGAATCGAACGGCCCAGAGTTTGCCGGTCGGCAGGAATGACCTCGAGATCCATCAGGGTCTCAACCACCAACTGGTCGCCTCGCCCG
This sequence comes from Acidimicrobiales bacterium, assembly GCA_020628065.1. Classification (GTDB taxonomy): domain Bacteria; phylum Actinomycetota; class Acidimicrobiia; order Acidimicrobiales; family SZUA-35; genus JAHELU01. Next base: position 2,659 of record JAHDFR010000021.1, on the reverse strand, counting down.
ATCACGTCCACCCCGACCTTCAGGCCGGCGGCCGCCGAGCCGCTCACCGCCTCGGACCACTCAATGGACAATCGATACCGATAGTCCTCATCGAGAAACGGTGAGACGTGAAGGACCTTATCGAACTCGGCTGAGAACTTGCAGCCGTCGACGGACTCGGATTGAGCCGACTCAAGCGCCATCGGATAGCGATGGCGTTCCTTCCACGGAGTGTTCGTCACTTCCAACACTACGCCAACCGGTGCCGATTCAGTTTCAACCGAATCGACATCACCGTGACTGGAACCTCCGGGGTTGCCCGAGTCAACCGACCAGGCGAAGAAGACAGAGATCGGATTGAACAGCCACCCCCAGCGACGAGGCTGTGTCAACAGTCGAACCGAACCGACCGGAAGAATCTGTTCGGGCGACCCGACGACATCGGCCAGCTCGCTACGGACTTCACCGGCGAGAGTCAGATCTCCGCTACGGGCGGCATCGCCGCCGTAGTCAGCGGTCAACACTTGGGCCGGGGACCATCGATCGGAGGACCACAACGGATGTCTCCCGGTCAGGTCGCCGGGACGATCGGGGTCGAACAGCACATAGCTGATCGGGTATGTGAACTGGTGCACGGTCGGGACCAGTCGACGATGGTAAACCTTGCCGGAGCACAACTGCGGACCAAGCGGCCTCACCAGTCGACTCCCAGACTTCGACAAACCGCAAGACCTGAGGCCATGCCGTCCTCGTGAAACCCGTAGCCCATCCAGGCGCCACAGAACCACGTGTTCTGTGTGCCGTTGGCGGCAGCCAGCGCTGACTGAGCTTCGATGGCGGGATGATCGAACACCGGGTGGGCATAGTCAAACGAGGCCAAAACCTTGGCCTGGTTGATGCGGTCATCGGAGTTCAGGCTCACGAAGTATCGTCTGCTTCCATCCAACCGCATCAGCAGGGTCAGGTCGTAGGTGAGTGCGGCGCTGGTGTTGGCTGGGTCCTGATCATAATTCCAGGCGGCCCAGGCCAGTCGTTTCGGGGGCATCACCGTGTCGTCGAAGTGCAAGGTGGCCCGGTTGGGCTGGTAGCGCACCGCTGACAGGTAGCGCTTCTCGGCCTCGGTCGGATCGGACAGCGCGGCCAGGCTCTGATCGCTGTGGGCGGCCAGGATTACATGATCAAACTGTTCAACCCCATCGTCAGTCGTCACCTCAACCCCACTGCCGTTAACCGCACCGCCGTCAACTGCTCCGCCGTCAACCGCACCGCCGTCGGTTAGGCGACGAATGGCGGTGACCGGCTGCGACAGTCGGATCTCACCATCAAAGCGATCGGCAACAGCCTTCACATAGGTTCGGGATCCGCCTCGAAGGGTCCTCCACATCGGACGGTCCCCCACCGACAACAAGCCGTGGTTGTCCAAAAAACGCAGCAGCGTGGTGGCCGGGAACAAGTTGAACTGCTCCGGTTCGGCTGACCACACCGACGCCCCCATGGGTATCAGATGGTGGTCTATGAACACCTGGCTGTAGCCACCATCGGCCAGAAACTGACCGATGGTTGGTGTCTCCGCATCGGTTCCACCGTCTGATTCCACGGCGGCCAGAAGACGGCGGCCGTTGCGATAGAAACGTGTGATGTCCGCCAGCATTCGCCACATCGAGCGGTCAAGCAAGCGACGCCGATCGGCGAACAGCGTATTGGGGCTGGTGGCCCGATAACACAGCCCGGTTGCCCGGTCGGTCACGGCGAAGCTCATCTCGCTATCGACGGTTTCCAACCCAAGCTCGTCAAACAACCGAACCAGATTGGGGTAGTTACGGTCGTTGTGCACGATGAAGCCGGTGTCGATACCGATGGGCCCGGCGGTCGGATCTTCCACCTCGACGGTATTGGAGTGTCCGCCCAAGCGATCATCGGCTTCGAACAGCACCACGTCATGATGAGGGCCGAGAACATGGGCACACGTCAGCCCGGATATGCCCGATCCGACTACGGCTATACGCACGATGCTGAGAAGTGTTCCACGAAGCTGACCGCCCTTGCTCTCTCGTTCGGCCTCTCGTCCGGCCTCGCCGGCGTGGTCGGCCAACTCCATTCTAGAGCGGCGGGTACTCGGGGCTTTATCGGAGCGGGTCAAATTGGGACATCGTGACCGAAGCCACCCCGAAGACTGTCAAGACACCGTCCAGCAGTAGCCCACCGTGATTGCGTCGTCGGTCACCAAGGCAGTCGTTACCGCTCCCGGCGGCTCGTTGAGCAGCCGGTGCTGCTCGTGAGCGACGATTCTCGAGCCCGGCCGGGCAGTGGCCAACAATGTTGTGATGAGCTCAACCGCTGCGTCAGCCGGCACGAAAACGAAAAAGACGGTGGCGTCGTTGACATAACGGCCCACCTCGGTTGCGTCAGCGTGGAGGACGGTCACCAGTTCGCCGGGCTCACCGGCTGATTCCATCCGAGACTTGGCCTCCGCCACCAGCGTGGCGTTCGACTCGACCCCGATTGCCCGGCAACCAAGCGAGGACGCCGCCTCCAGCACCACTCGACCATCACCGCAACCAAGATCGGCCACCACATCACTGGAGTCGGCTCCGGCCAAGTTCAGCAGTGGCACGATCAGTGACTGCGGTGTGCCGAGGAACGGCCCAAGCCGGTGGGCGGTTCGCCTGGACCGTCCCAG
>JAHDFR010000177.1 GCA_020628065.1 Acidimicrobiales bacterium | reverse complement strand
CCAACCGGCTACAGCGATTACGCCAGCCTCGGTGTTTACACGCTGGTAGGTGCGTTCGACGCCGCTCCGCCGCCGCCACCACCACCACCACCACCACCGCCGCCGCCGCCTCCTCCACCACCGAGCGATTCGAGCGTGGCCACCGGTGAGACCGCCGTTGCCGGAACGGTCAGCGGTCCCTTTGCGGCAACCCATCAAGCTGATGGCGTTGAGCAGATCATCGCCGAGGCCGACAGCGGTGGCCGTAAGAGCCGCCGCCATGACACCGCAGAGCACCGGTGGAGCTTTGACTCCCCCGGAGGGGTGCAGACCCTGACCATGAAGGCCGTGGTATCCGACGGCGGCGATGCCGACGCCGGATTCTCAGTGGAGTGGTCCGATGACGGCACCAGCTGGGCGCCACTAGGTGTGGTGTCCGGGGCAGTCGACGAATCGTGGTTGATCGGCAGCCCGCAGGGCACGGTGTGGGTTCGAGTGATTGACACCGACTCAACTGCCGGTGAACGAGGCTACGACTCGATCGCCGTGGACCTGCTGGAGATAGTCGGTGAAGAGGTCGGCGACCCGACCATGGCCCTGGTGTCGTCGCTGTCGAGCTCGACCGTGTCAACCGGTCGTGGTCAGAGCGCCGGTGTGGTAACGGTTGAAATCACCAACGAACTAGGCCAGCCGCTGGTCGGAGCGGCAGTGAGCATTCAGTTCTCCGGCTCGTTCAACGACCAGGTGACCATCGTTACCGACACCGCCGGACGGGCGACTTACACAACCTCAACGTCGGCCCGTAAGCCGACGGTTGCCGTGTGCGTCACCAACGTGATGGCCACCGGTTTGACCTACGGCAGCGGAGAGGTTTGCACCTAGGTCTGATCTAAACGGCAAGAGCGGTGTCGAGGTCCTCCCACAGGTCCTCGACGTCCTCCAGCCCTATCGAAAGCCGCACCATTCCGTCACCGATCCCAACTTCGGCTCTGGCCTCCGGGCCCAGCCGTCGGTGGGTGGTGGTGGCGGGATGGGTGGCCAGGCTTTTGGAGTCGCCAACGTTGTTGGAGATGTCGAATAGTTGCAGGCCGTCCATGAACGTGAATGCCTGTTCCTTCGTCCCGACGTCGACAGTGAGAATGGTTCCCCCGGCCGACATCTGGCTCATGGCCAGTTTGTGTTGCGGATGAGACTCAAGTCCCGGATAGCGGACTGTCACCCGGCCTGCCATTTTGGGTTCGGTCTCGATGCGGGTCGACAGTGTTAGCGCCGACGCCGCCGCCGCTTCCACCCGAAGCCGTAGGGTTTCCAGCCCTTTGACCAGTACCCAGGCATTGAATGGACTCAAGCTGGGTCCGGTGTGGCGGGTGAAGGGCATGACGTGGTCGGCCTTGAACTTTTCGGAGCACAAAATGGCCCCGCCCAGCACCCGGCCCTGGCCGTCGATGTGTTTGGTGGCCGAGTACACCACGACGTCGGCTCCGAGAGCGAGTGGCTTCTGCAGTACCGGTGAGGCGAAGACGTTGTCCACGATGGCCAGCGCCCCGGCGGCGTTGGCCAGCTCACACACCGCCTCTACATCGATGACTTCCAGCCCGGGATTGGAGGGCGACTCGAGGAACACCGCCTTGGCTCCGCCGTCGAGGGCGGCTTCCCATTCGTCCAGCGATGTGCCGTCAACCAGGACGGTTTCCACCCCCATGCGGGGGAGGATCTCGGTCAGAATCACGTGGCACGAACCGAACAATGCTCGCGAGCCAACCACTCGATCGCCGGCGCTGACGTAGCAGGCCAGCGAGGCGAACACCGCCGCCATGCCCGAACCGGTGGCCATGGCCGCCTCGGCCCCCTCAAGAAGCCTGAGACGTTCTTCGAACATCGACACCGTCGGGTTGGCGTAACGGGAGTAGATGTAGCGGTCGTACTCGCCGGCAAAAGCCGCCTCTGCTTCAGCCGCTGAAGAGTAGACGTAGCCGGACGTCAAGAAGGCGGCCTCGGCCGTCTCGTCGAACTGCGAGCGTTGCAGCCCTCCGCGAATCAGGTTGGTTGCTTCTCGGTTCATGGGCGTTGTAGGACTTTCGTTGGGCACTAGTCGCCGAAAGGCGACCTAGATGGTCAAGAATATCGACTTGGTGGAAAGAAAGAGCGGGGCGGTTATTCGGGCGGGTGTTCCGCAATCTGTTCACTCATCTGTTTGGCCATCTGTTTGCTCATTGATAGTCATTTCTGACGATGGTTGTGGCAGGTGCTAGCTTCCGCCAAACCCCTAGCAACCTGGAGGAAAAATGTTGTCGCTCAAGCATTCGTGGCGCTCAGTCGTCGCGCTCATTGCCTTGGCCCCACTGGCCATTGTGTTTACCGGTCCGGTCGACGCCGACCGGGTTGACTTCGCCCAATGGAGTAAGCAGCGAGTGAACGGCTCGGTGGCTGCCCCATCAACACCGAATCCGCTCGTTGCCAATCTCCCGTTCAACAACGCCGATGTTCGTTCGTGGGACACCTACGCGGTTCACGCCAGTGCCGAAAGACGGGCCGTTCAAGACAAGGGCAAAGGCCCAAAGCGCGGCCCTCGTTCCGACGCCGTAAATGAACGGCCCGGCAACAACGACTCTCCCAACAAGGCCCAGCCGGTCTTCCTGGACACCGACAACAGCCAGGGTGCGGCCGGTATCGACATCACCGGCACCGGACCCGATGTGCCAGAGGGAACCACCACCGACGCCGGGCCAGTGGTGGAGCTGGTTGGCTCCATCCCCGATGCAGCCGTACTGCCCGTTCTTGCGCCCGGTGATTCGGTCGCCGGCTCCGGGGTAATCGGGGACGAGGTTGATGATCCGTTTGACTTCGACTTCCTGGCCCTACCCGATCTACAGGGCGGAACGGCGATAACCGTCGACATCGACACTGCCGACCCGTTCGGCGACCTTGATCCGTTCGTCGTCTTCTGGGACGCCGACGGCAACGTGTTGGACTTCAATGACGACGGCTCGGCCGAGAGCTTTGACAGCTTCCTGGTGGCCGACATTCCAGCCGACGGAACGTACTACGTCTCCGTCGGTGGCTTCGGCGCTTTCGCCCCGATCGACCCGTTCGACTCGGCCAGCGAGAGCGACACCGGCCTGGTAGGCAGCGAGGGCGAGTACACCTACGCCATCGAAGCCATCGAGTTCGACACCGACTTCTACAAGTTCCGACTGGCCGAAGGTGACGTCTTCGGTGCCGCCGCCTTTGATGGAGGCTCCACATTGGAGCTTCGCGGCCCCGACGGTGAGTTGCTGATCGGCTCCTCCCAGGACTTCACCTTTATCCATCCAGAAGCATCGCCTCTGCCCGGTGGCGGCAACGCCGCACTGTCTTACGTCATCGAGGAGGCCGGCAAGTACACCTTGTCGGTTCGCTCGACCGGCGACTACCTGGCCGAGCTGCGGGCCTTCCGACCGACCGGCGACGTACCAGGTCGCGGAACCCAAGTTATCTTCTTGGACTTCGACGGTGGGCTGGTTGATGTGTCGGCCTTCGGTGCACCACCGGACTTCCCGCCGGTTGACTTGTCGCCGTTGAGCGCCTTCCTGCCGAACTGGGGGCTCGACGCCTCGGATGAGGACGCTGTTATCGATGCCATCATCGCCTCAGTGGAAGAGTCGCTGCAGGCCGACATCGAAGAACGAAGTGGCAACGCCAAGTTCGACATTGAGATTCTGAACAGCCGGGATCATGGCGACGTGTCCGGACCGCTCGTCAGCCGAATAGTGGTCGGTGGCACTATCGAGGAGTCGGGTATCCCGACAGTCGGTATCGCCCAATCGATTGATGTCGGCAACTTCGAGACTGAGGAAGTCGCACTGGTGCTACTCGACCTGCTCAGCGCACCTGAAGGCTCTGAACTGTTCATCCCATCATTGAGCTTGAACAGTTACCTGCTGGCCGATGGCACCGACATTATCGACATCATCGGAACCGGCGTGGGCAACATCACCGCTCATGAGGCCGGGCACTTCCTGGCCAACTGGCACACCGATCAGTTCAACGACAGCCCGAACATCATGGACCAAGGCGGCAACTTCCCCAACACCATTGGTGTCGGTGAAGACCTCGTCTTCGGTTCGGAAGACGATGTGGATGTCGACTTCGGCGAGGACGTCTACGTGCCTAACGAAGGTTTCCGAGGGGTGGAGGACACATTGACCAGTATCGGTTACGGTCTCTGGTCTTCCGAAGACTGACGTATCGTCAATAACGAAAACTGCATTTGACCTCAGTACCGGGGTGGTCAACCAGGCTGGTTGGCCGCCCCGGCGGAGGTCTAGGGTGGTTTGGGTGAGCGATGCAATCAGCGAAACACATCTGATCTCCAGCAACGAGCAGTTGCGCCAGCTGTACCGGGAGCCGAGCCAGCGGGTGGCCGAGAAGAAGGGCTCGCTGGTTGTGGGGGCGGCGGCGGACTTTGTCGCGGCGTCGCCGTTCTTCTGCCTGGCCACCGCCAACGCCGACGGCGCCTGCGACGTGTCACCTCGAGGCGGTTCGCCGGGTCATTTGAAAGTGCTTGATGACGGTGCGGCGGTTGCGTTCCCCGATCTCTCCGGGAACAACCTGATCGACTCGTTAAGCAACATTGTGGCCAACCGGCAGGCCGGTCTCTTGGTCATGGTCCCCGGCTACGACGAAACACTTCGCATTGATGGTCGGGCGTCCATTACGACTGATCCGGAGATCCTGTCGCTGTGGTCCGACGAGCTACGGACCCCCAAAGCGGCGGTGGTGATTGAGGTTGCGTCGGCCTTTCTGCACTGCGCCAAGGCGTTTCGTCGAGGTTTGCTGTGGCAGCCGGAGTCCTGGCCTGAGATGGCCGACACCGCAGGGCCGGAGATGTTCAACGACACGGCCGGAACCGACATGGACCCGAACGAGATGCGGGCGCTGCTCGAAGCCGACTACGAGTCATCGCTGGCGGCGGAGCGTCGGAACGGCGACTGAGGAACTGCCCGTCAGCCGACATCGAGCTGACGGGCAAGTCCTCTGTTGGGAGCGACCTTTGGATGATGGCTTTCGCGCTAGTCGCCGTATCTGATGAAGTTGTTCGTCTCCCAGACTCGCTGGTTTCGAAGGCTTTTGACGTCGTTGATGTAGCTGACGGCGTTGTCGGTGTACCAGCGACCGGCAAACCAGACACCAAGGCATCCGGCTCCGTCTCCGGCCCCGTACTGGCGGCCTCGGTTAACCGTATTGAGCCACCCAAGCTCGCCCTCGTAGCACGATCGCCAATGGGCAAAGGCGTAGTCGGCGTTGTAGGCAGTGGAGTGGATGGCATTGGCATCGGCATACGCCGAGCCGTGGTACGGGAAGCGAACCTGGAGCAGTCCAATGGACTCGGGACAAGGCGACATTGCTCGTACGGCCGGGTGACAACGGCTTTTGTCGTCCGTGAAGTCACCTCCCGTGGTTTGCCGCCACCAGGACTCTTTGGCCGCCTGCGCTCGGGCGATGTCGGGGTCAATACCCCACTTGCAAGCCGCCCACTGCAGGATTTCGTCTGTCGTTCCCGTGAAGTCGCCATCGACCCGAGAGAACCGGCCGTCTTTTTTCGTCCCTCTGGTGTTGTTGGCGACGCTGTTGTTGTTGGGTCGGGTTTCTGGAGCGCTGACTATTCTCGACGCGCATTCGGCGCCGCTTGGCAAGGACTGGCCCACCCCGATGGTTGCCACATCATCTGAAGTTGTGGTCGGTGGCGGCGTTGCCGATGCCTCCTGCCGTGCTTGCCTAGCGGGCTGTTGTTGAGTGGGACTCGGCGAAGAGTCCGGTCGTCGGTTCCTCGTGCTCGATGCTCTACTCCCGATCTGACGACTTGAGCAAGTCCAGCCGGAATCCGTTGGGTCGCAGTCGGCTCGTGGCTCTCGACAATTGGACATGTAGCTGCGGACGGCATCCGTCAAGGTCGTCCCCGAGCCCGTACAAGACGACACCTGAGCCGACGCTGGCGCCATACCGATCACCGGCAGTAACCCGGCCGACAGAACGGCCACCACAGTGGTTCGTCGTAGTGCTTTGATCCACCGGCGAGCTTCCTCTCGGTGCTCTGCCGATATTGTCTTGTCTGCTCGCCGCCCGTTCATTTTGCTCGTCTCCGTGGTAGTTCTCGCGTCACTTGTCCAAGAGGCGAGTCGGAACAACTTTGTAACAACAACAACCTCACCACGACACCGCTGGGATCGAAATTCGGAGAATCGTGTACGGGGGCGGCCGTAGTGTTAGGCCATGCCACAGGCCTACACAATCGAGGTCGACCGCCTGACAAGGGTCTTTGCCTCCGGGCGACGGAGTAGATTCCGGCTGCCACGCCCCGGGCGTACCGAGCCTGTCGCCCAACGCGCGGTGGAAGCGGTGAACGGCATCAGCTTTGCCATCGAGCCAGGGGAGCGGGTGGCTTTCGTGGGCCCGAACGGGGCCGGCAAGTCAACGTCCATCAAGATGCTCACCGGCATCCTGTACCCGACTTCAGGCTCAGCTTCTGTTCTTGGCTACACGCCGTGGCTGGAACGCAAAGCGTTGGCTCGCCACATCGGCAGCCTGTTCGGTCAGCGGTCTCAGCTATGGTCGCAGCTGGAGCCGGTCAAGTCGTTTGCGCTGCTGGGGGCCATCTTCGGGTTGAGTCAACTGGACATCGATGCCCGGGTTGGTGAGCTCGGCGAAATCCTCGACGCCTCGGACCTCTACCACCGGCCGCTGCGCAATCTCTCGCTGGGGCAACGCATGAAGTGTGAGCTGACGGCCACCCTGCTGCACAGCCCGCAGTTACTGTTCCTCGATGAGCCCAGTATCGGCCTGGATCTGGTGGCCAAGCGCTCGTTCCGGAAGCTTCTGGCCGATCTCAACACCAACCTCGGTACAACTATTTTCTTGACCAGTCATGATGCCGCCGATATCGAAGAGGTAGCAGAACGGGTCATCGTCATAAGCCACGGTTCCATCCGATTCGACGGGCCGGTGAGTGATCTAGGCGACTCTGACGGCCGGGTCGAATCCAGTCTGGGGGAGCTTTATACCGAAGAACGGGGGTCGCCGTGACCGCCGTGCTTGCACGCGGTGACGATCCTGTCGTCTCGCTACCTCGGGTTCTGTGGCGCAGTTTCACCGCTGGTTTCAACCTGACCTCAACCGACAAGGCGGCGCTTGCCGCCCGGGCCTGGTTCTACGCAGTTGTCACGTCGGTACTGGCGTCGATGTGGCGAATCGCCATCTCGGTCAACAACAACGGATCGGGTGTCGGGGAGTCCGGGGTGGGGGGATCGGGTGTCGACGGAGTAGAGCCGTCAGTGGCCGGGTACACGGCGGTGGCCATCTTCTGGTACATCGCTGCTGCTGAGGCGGCTCTCATCCCGGTGCCGAGCAACCTGATCGAGCAGGTGGCTAAACCCATCGCCGATGAATCGGTCGAGGTGTGGTTCTCCCGGCCGGTTTATGCCGGTCTGCCCACCGTGCTGTTTCGGTTCGGCCAGATCCTGCCGGTGTCTCTGGCCTGCGCTCTCACCGGATGTGTGCTGGCGATAGTCCTAGCGGGCCCTCCTCCGAATCTGGTGGCGCTACTACTGGCCTTACCGGCTCTGTGCTTGGCCGTCCTGTTGTCGATCGCCATGCAACACACCTTCGCCGGGTTGGCCTTCTGGCTGGGCGACATCTCCGGGATGTGGCTGGTGTACCACCGGACGGTATTCATCCTCGGTGGACTGATCATTCCGTTGGAGACCCTGCCGTCGTGGCTGGAGCCGGTCGCTCGAGCCATGCCGTTCATGGCCACCGTGTACGTTCCCGGTCGGCTGGCGTCGGGCCATGTCGAGCCGACGCTGATTGTTCGCCAGTTGTTCTGGCTGGTCATCGCCCTCGGCGCGGTTGCGCTTGTCTACCGGCGAGGAGAGGAGCGGATGTGTCGACGAAACTTGTAGCCACTCAACCCAGGTCGCCCTCCCGATCGGGTGCTCGGGTCTACGGTCGGCTGTTGGTCAACGCCTGGCAGGAGGCCTACTCCCATCGGGCAGCCTTCTGGATGGGGGTCGGAGCGATGACCACCAACAACGTTGCCTGGATCATCATTTGGGCCTTCTTCTTCGATGAGGTGGGCACCGT
>JAHDFR010000176.1 GCA_020628065.1 Acidimicrobiales bacterium | reverse complement strand
ATCAACGAGGGCGACCTGTTCGCCGCCAATACCTTGTCGCTCGGATCAAAAGCCGGCATGTTGACGGTTGACGGCAAGGTTCTCAAAAACGCCGATATTCCCCGCAAGAAGGTCTAGCGAACTCATCAGGCCCGTCGCCCACTCTTATGTTGGCGTTAGCAGGTGGAACTGCTTCGGCTGTTCGAAGGCGACGCCGTGGGCTGTCTTGCGTCCGTTGGCGTCGAACGCTTCGGCCACAGTGTCTTTGACCCGTTCGAATTTGGCCGCCCGTTCGGGATCTATGCCGACCATGATTCGACCGAGGGCGGCGAAGTCGCTGTACACATATTCGTCCAGGTACCGGCCTTGTTCGGTGATGGTCAGGCCGGCGTCGCCGCAGGCGGCCAGGGCGGCTTGAGCCTGGGCTCTGACGTGAGTTTCGTCGTCGACGAGGCGGCCGACCGTAAAGCTCGGACCTTCGGCCATGGGTTCTGAAACGTAGATCTTCCCGGCTTGTTTGAGCACCCGGGCGGCTTCTCGCAGCGACGCCATCATGTCGTCGGCCGGTATGTGGTGTAGCGAGGCTAGGAAGACGACGGCGTCGGCGCTGTTGTCTTCGACCGGTAGATCCTGGCCTACTCCCTCCCGCACGTCGCCGCTGCCAAGGCGTCGGGCTTCGGCCAGCATGGCGTCGCCGCATTCGACCCCGATGGGGTTGATGCCGCGGGCCGCCAGCCATCGAACGAACCCGCCGGCTCCGCTGCCGACGTCGACCACCTGTTGGCCGGGTTGTAGGTTCAGCGTCCGCAAGGCGTGATCGTAGGTTCCGATCTTCTCCAGGTCTGAGTAGTCCACGCAATGATCCTAGGTCTGATCGTGCGATGGTGCCGCTGCCGCCGTCAGGAGGTGACTTCGATGTCGATGGATAGGGCGTCAGGAGGTGACTTCGATGTCGATGGATAGGGCGTCAGGAGGTGACTTCGATGTCGATGGATACTCGGAGCTGTTCGCCGGTACTGGTGGTGGCCAGCAGCGTTACTTCGCCTTTGCCGGGGTTGGTTGCCTCCAGAGGAAGGCTTGACTCGTTTGGATGAAAGGTGCCGGCGGGGCTGATCCACATCCAACCGGCCACGTTGGCATCGACGTCGGCTTCGTAGGTGACCGTTGAGCCAACCTCGATGGCGTGGGGCCCGGTGATGGAGACGACGACGTCGTCTGAAGCTAGGGTCGCTGTAGTCATGTCACCGGTGACCGTTGTTTCCACTCCGTTACCCGTGATGCCGGTCAGGTTGGTAGCGACGAGTCCCAGCCCGAATGCGGTTGCCAAGGCCGCAACCAGCCCGGCCCGTTTGGTCGCCGTTGATGCCTTCTGCCTGCGGTCAGTGGTTGAGCTGATGGCGGTTTGCCCCGATCGCAGGGCGACGTCGATGTTCTGGTACCAGGAGGCCATGGTCGGTGGGCGGTCGTTGGGGTTCTCGGCCAGGCCGGACTCGACGGCGTCTATCAAGGCCGGGGTGGCCATTGGGGCCAGGCTCTCGCGCCGTAGCGCGGTGGAGTCGTTTGGCGGGTAGCCGCAGAGGAACCAGTACATGATGGCCGACGCTCCCCAGATGTCGGCTCGATGGTCGACTTGTCCGGCTTGGCGTTGTTCCGGTGGGGTGTATCCCGGGGTGCCTCCACCAACCGTGAGCCCGGAGTTTTTGGCCAGGTCTTTGGCGAATCCGAGGTCGCTGAGTAGCACTGTTTCGCCCCGGTTGATGAGTGGTCCGACGATGCGGGTTTCGGCGTCGGGCACGGCTTTGCGTGCCCCGAAGATCAACAGGTTGGACGGTTTGAGGTCCCGGTGGACGACCCCTTGTTCATGTAGGCCGGCCACCACATGGGACAGGATCTCGGCCAGGTGGCGTGTGTCTTCGACTGTGGGGACGGCCACTCGGCGCCACCCTTCGATGCGGGTGGCTAGATCTCCGCCGTCGGCCAGCGGCATTACTAGGAACGGTTGTCCTCCCGCGGTTTCTCCTGTGTCGTAAACCGGTACGGTCGGGCCCGGGTTTCGACGTAATAACAGCGCTTCGGAGAGGAAACGTTCTCGAATGTCAATGTTGGTGGACAGGTTGTCTGCCAGCACCTTGATGGCCACCGGGCTCTCAAAGCGGGTGTCGACGGCCGAGTACACGGTGGAAAATCCTCCAGCGCCGATGATGCCGGTGACCTTCCATCGGTCGTTGGGGCCCAGCGACTCCATGTCATCCTCTCCGTTTGGCTGATAGCCGGCTCACGGCTACACGGCCAACAGGGTTTGTGCCGCCATGGCCCGTCCCCGGGCCAGGCGGGACCGGACGGTCCCCACTTCGATGCCGAGCCGCTGGGCGATGTCGGCGTAGCTGAGGCCGTCGACGTCGCGTAGCACCACGACGTCTCGGTAGTGCTCGGGAAGTGCGCCCAGGGCAGCCTCAATGTCGTGTCGACTGGAGATGATGGAGCTAACCCGTTTGGTGGGGGACACGTCGTCGTCCCGCAGTTCCACGTCGGAGCGGTTCCGCCGTAGGTGGTTTATGGCGCAGTTGCGGGCCACGGTGTAGAGCCAGGTGGTGAATTTGGCGTTGCCTTGAAACGTGGTGATTCCCGATGACACCTTTATGAGGACGTCTTGAGCGAGGTCGTCGGCGTCGGTGTCGTTGACTATGAGTGAGCGGATGGCGGGTCGGGCCAGCCGTTCGGTGTCGATCACGGTTAGTAGCCGGTCGAGTGACTGGACGTCACCACCGGCGGCCCGAAGGGCGAGCGCGTCAAGGTCGACGACTTGATTCATGCCGTCGCCGGTTGTCGTCTCGCCCCGGGTTCACCGCTCCTCCCCATGAGTAAGAATCCTACCGCCTTCGTCTGGTTGCTGCTGCGTCGGTGAGCGTGCACAGGATTGTCGATTTTCTTGGATCAGGCGGGAACTTTTGGGTCGGTGCTGTGTCTAATCCTCTTCGTACGGGTCAGGGAGGCCCGTTCGGAGGAACCGATGCAGAAATATCGCAGCAGAAATCTCGCGTTTTCCCGGGTAATTCCTTGCATAAGATTGTTGTCGCGGCTAGGTTCATCCACGAGGAAAGGGAATAGGCGCATCGGGGCGACACACAGAGGGGTGTGTTTGGCGATGCCCGGGAAGGGTTCGGCGGTGTATACAACGCGTCGTGCGTCGCATTTTGCGACGCCGAAAAGTCGTTTGGTAACGAGTATCATTGATGGTGGCGTTCGAATCGAAGGCGGTGTTCGATGACCACCGTCTCGCAGCCACCCGCGCCGTCAGCAACCGCGAAGGGATCGTCTCCCCAGCCGATGCTTCAGCCGGTGGGTCTACCGGTTGCTCCCAAGCGCCAGCGGAACACCGTTTGGATGGTTGGTGGACTCGCCCTCATGTTGGTTGCGGCAATTGCCGCACTGTCAATTGGTCGTTCTTTGGCCGATCGCCAAAACATTCTCATCGCGGGCCGCAATATTGCAGCTGGTGAGCTGATTGTTGAAGCCGACCTCACTGCCACCGCCGCTGCCCTGACTCCTGATGTTGAGACAGTTGGGGCCGATCAGATTGCTGATCTCGTCGGAATGGTAGCGGCGGAGCCGATTGCGAGAGGGTCTGTGGTGCGGTTGGACAGTTTCGCCGCCGCAGACGAGTCCGCATCGGAATTCGCCATTCTTGGCGCCGAGCTCGGGCCTGGAAACTATCCGCGAATCGGGCTCCAGCCCGGCGACGAGGTCATGTTGGTTGAGGTTGCGCGTGCCGTGGCTGGCGCTGAATTCGTCGCCGAGGCCAAAGCGCTTGGCGAGGCAGAGATTGTCGAGACGGCGCGCCTATCAGGCGCCGACCGGTTGCTCGTATCGCTTCGCTTGGATGCAGGTCTGAGCGTTGCCGTTTCCCAGGTGGCGGACGAGGAACGACTCCGCTTGGTCTTGGTCGGCACCGTCGACGCTCGTACGCTTGCGCCGCTCGATCCCGTCGAACCGGCCGATCCTGTGATCGACCCCGAATCGAACGATGCCTCCGGCTCGCAGGTGGACGGCTAGTGGGAATAGTTGCACTGACGTCCGCCTCCGGAAGTCCCGGGGTCACATCGACCGCCTACGGCCTGGCAGTGGCGCTCGGTCGACGGTCGGGGAGACCACCGTTGTTGATTGAGGCGGACCCTTCCGGTGGCTCGATGGCGTTGAGGTTCAACCTCAAGGGCGAGAGGTCGTTAGCGACGTTCGCCGGAACGGCTAGTCGCGGGATCGAGTCGGGAATGCTAAACGATCACACCCAAGACGTGTCAGGCGTGGCCTGTCTCACCATCCCAAGCGATCCGCTTCTCGCTCGGTGGGCGTTGAGCCGCTCGTCGGCGATGTTGGCGGAGGCAATGATCGCCGATCAGCAACTAACAGTTGTCGATCTCGGACGGTTCGCAGCCGATAGCCCTTCGCTTCCGTTCGCGCAAGCAGCTGACCGTGTGTTGGTGATCGCCCAGCCGACGGCCGAGGACATACAGTCCATGCTGTTCGCTGTTCGTTCTCTGCGACAGTCAGGGTGCACGGTTGGTCTTGTTTGCCTGGGACAACGACCCTTCAGCCCCGTCGAAGTTGCCGATCTGGCCGGAATTCCTTTGGTGGCCGTGCTGCCTGACGATCGCACGGTGGCTGCGGCCCTGCGCGGTGGTGCCCACTCACAACTTCGCTTTCGTCGTTCGTCTCTCTGGCGTTCTCTTTCGCAGCTCGGCGCCCTTCTTCTAGGTGAGATGGATCGACCTCAGGTTCGACCGAGCTCGAATGAGACTGACAATTCATGGGCCCCACCAGATCCGGATGGCCGAGTGAACACGACTCAGTTTGAGTTACCCGCCCCAACCGGGATCAACCAGCCCAAGTCTGGAAAGAAGTTGAGGCGAAAGGTCAAAGTCCGATGAGCGGACAGAACGGGCACGGCCCCGCAGTAGCGGTGGCGGGCACCAGCCTGGCTGAACTTGACGGGCAACAGGCGGTTCGTCCTCAGTCCCAGGCGATCGATCTGAGCATTATCGCCGAGATCCGCGAGCAGGTGGCCAGTGAGATCTCGGAGGCCCGGCGCAACGATGGTGACAACCTGGTCGAGGAGGAGGAAGAGATTGCTCGAACGGAGCCGATCATCTGGCGCTTTCTTGATGCTCACGCCCGGTCAGTCATCGCTGCCGGAGGCCCCGCTCCGACGGTTCAGGAAGAAGAGGCGATATTTCGTCGGGTGAAGGCTGAGCTGTTCGGCCTTGGTGGATTTGAGACGTACCTGTTCGACCCCACTGTTGAGAACGTATTCGTGAACGGGTGCGACAAGGTCTTCGTGAACCGAAGCGGTGCGTTTGAGCCCGAGGCTATGCCTCCGATAGCCGAGAGCGACCAGGCACTTGTCGAGTTGGTTAATCGGTGGGCTGCAAGGCTCGGACGAACCGAACGACGATTTGATGTCTCGAATCCCAGACTCGACATGCGTCTCCCAGGGGGCTTCCGTCTTCACGCCATCATGGAGGTCACACAGCGCCCGACCATCACCATCAGGTGCCCCTACCACCGTCGCGTCGGCCTAGATGACTTGCAAAGGTTGGGAACGGTCGACCCGGTCATGGTCGATTTCTTAACCGCCGCCGTTCGCGCTCGCTGCAACATCATCGTGGCTGGCGGCACTGGTACCGGCAAGACGACGTTGCTCCGGGCATTGCTGCACGAGGTTCCCCCGCACGAGCGCATCATCACCATCGAGGACACCGCCGAGCTCGGGATCGCCGCATTCGAAGAGGACCATCCCAACGTGGTCGAGATGGAGACCCGTCAGGCCAATATGGAGGGTGTTGGCGAGCTGACGATGATGGATCTCACTCGTGAGTGTCTGCGAATGTCTCCCGACCGCGTTGTGGTTGGCGAGGTTCGTGGTGCCGAAGCGCTCTACATGCTCAAGGCGATGAGTCAGGGCAACGACGGCTCCATGTGCACCGTCCATGCCAACTCGGCCCGGGGTGTCGCTGACCGTGTCCGTGGCTATTGCGCCGAAGGTATCGCCAACATCCCGATTCACGTCATCGACACGTTCTATCGAACGGCCGTGGACCTGGTGGTTCATCTCAGGGTGCTCCCTGATCGGCGACGTGTCGTGGCCTCCATCGTCGAAGTTGAGAAGTCCCACGGCGAGGGACTCCGATACAACTCTCTGTTCGAGGAAGTTCCCGAGGACCGAGCCCGTCCCTCGGTTCCGCCGTCTCAGTACCTTCTCGACCGGTTGCGGGTGGCCGGAATGCAGGTGCACCCATGGTGAGCCTCCCGCTGATCCTGGTCAGCCTGTTGTTCGCTCTTGGCCTGTTGATTATCGCCGCCGGTGCTGCTGGTCGCCTGCCGAACCTGGCTGAAATGTCTGCGGTCAGTGGCGGCCAGGAAGTCAACTATCCAGCTGCCAGCCTTGCTCTTGGACTCGTCGGGTTTGTCGCCATGTTCCTGTTCACCGGCTGGATCGTTGCCGCTGTCTACGGCGCGGTTGGTGGTCTTCTGCTGCCGACTTTGGTCACTGCCAAACGTCGTCGACGGGAAGAGATTGCTCGAATCGAAGCCATCGCCAGCTGGATTGAGTCGGTGCGTGACACGATGGCTGCTTCGGCCGGGATGCAACAGGCGTTGCAGGTTTCGGCCAGGGTGGCTCCGGCCCCGATTCGCGACGAAGTGCGGGCCATGGCCTCTCGTCTTCAGCACCAATCAACCAACGAGGTTCTGCGCCGGTTCGCTGGTGACCTCAAGCATCCGCTCTCGGACATGGTGGTAGCTTCGTTGATTCTCGCCTCAACCCGACATGCCGGCAGTCTTAGAACGGTTCTGGCCAGTACGGCCAAGTCGGCACGCGAGACCGCGGCTATGTGGCGTGAAGTTGAGGCAAGCAGGGCCAGGATCTTCTCGCAAGCTCGAATGGCCGGCTGGATCACTGCCATGATGATGGCGTTCATGGTCGCTACTAGGCGCGACCTACTTTCGATCTACGACACAGTCGCCGGCCAGATTGTTCTAGCGGTGATTCTTGGCGTCTTTGTGGCGGCGAACTATGCGATGTACCGAATCGCTAAGCCGCCTCCTAGTCGTCGGGTCTTCGACGACATCGAGCGCTGGTCTGATATCGAGGGGAGAGTGCTCCAGTGACTCAGCTTGTTGCCTGGGCTGTGGCCGGCTCGTTTGGTCTCTGGCTGCTGATGCGGGGGTTCTTGCCGCCTCGGCCGGCTCTGAGCGAAATTCTGACCTTGGCCGACGAGCCGACGGTCGACGGGGTCGAGGGGTTGCGCTCCGTCTACTCAAAGGTTGGTCTCTGGCTCATCAACGCCGTGCAGCGAGACAAGCTCGAAGAAACGCTTAAACCTGATTTGGCCGTCAATCAGGTGTCGCTCGAAGACTTCGCTCGAGACAAGCTCAGCGCTGCTCTCGGCGGCGCAATCGTCGCTGCGATGGTGTGTGCCCTGATGGGTTGGGTTGACACGTGGCGAGGCTTGATTTTCGTGGCGTTGGCAGGTGCATGCGCCGGTTTCATTCTCCCCGATATGGAGATGTCGCAGAAAGCCGCTGCCCGCCGGGTCGAATTCGACGAGTCGCTTACCGCCTTTGTCTCGCTCGTTGCAGTCTGTTTGTCCGGCGGCGGCGGTGTCAACTCCGCTATGACCGATGCCCTGTCAGTAGGCAGCCCCTGGCCGTTTCAAATGCTCCGGGCTGCTCTTGGTGAAGCCAACATCCACGGTCAGAGTTACTGGAAGGCCTTCGACCAACTCGGTCGCAGGCTCAAGGTCGAGGCACTCATCGAACTGGCTGGAGCGCTCGGTTTGGCTGGCGACTCCGGGGCAAAGGTGGCCGACACCTTGCAGAGTCGGGCAGAGGCGAGCCGGGAGAAGGAGCGCCAAACCGTTTTGGCCGAGGCCCACAAGCGAAGCGAACGCCTGAACTTTCCTATCGCGGCCCTGGCTCTCACCTGGATGGCTTTCATCATGTACCCGTCAGTTCAGAACCTTCTGAGGTCGTGATGTTTATTGCTGACACCAGGTCCCAAGTTCTTCGAAGCAAAACACTAGAAGGAGATACCCATGTTTTTGAAGGCATACATCAATCTAAAGAGTCGGATGGCG
>JAHDFR010000407.1 GCA_020628065.1 Acidimicrobiales bacterium | reverse complement strand
AGCAGTCGGCACAGCGACCCGACAAGAGTGGTCTTGCCACAGCCGACGGGACCGCCGATTCCTAACCGCAACGCCCGATTGGTGCCGGAAGCGGTCGTAGCCGGGGCCGGCTTGTGATCGAGAGCATCGGTGAGGTTGACGTCGTGTGGGGGCACAGGGTTCTCCAGTCTGGTCAGGCAACAAACATACGAGCGTGAAGCGATCCGCGACGCTGGCCGAGAATCTCGGTCAACGAACCGCCGTCAGCAGGAAGGTCTGAAGGGGACATCGCCGCCCACTGAGCGGCCAGCCCAGTGAGTGAATCGCTGTATCCACCCACTCGCTCCTGCAGCACGACAAGTTCGAGCGGGTCAAGGCCGAGCAGGCGGATGGCGGCCGACAGCACTGCGGCAGTCAGATGGTGGCAGGCCAGCGCCACGGCCTCGACCGGCCCGCCTCCGGCGGCACCTGTGACAGCCCCCAGAGCAATCGGTTGGTGAGGGCCGCCAGTGGTCGTCGACAGCAGAGCCAGTGCCGGGGTGTCCCATATTCCCGTCGCCGGGCGAAGAAGCTGACGCCCAAGGCGACGACTGACCGAACGCAAATACGGTGACGGCGTCCTGGCCGAATACTCAAGATCCAGGGTGTGGGCCGCCTCCTCCAACAAACCGGGCGGAGCCTCGGCTAGAGACACGCAAGCGTTGGCGGCGAAGGCGGCATCAACTCGGCCGGTAGTCGCCAGGCGACCCATCAGGTAGCGCTCAAGCGTGGCCACGTCGGTTATGTCACCAGCCGAGACTGCCGCCTCAACGCCAGCCGAGTAGGCGTGACCGCCAGCCGGAAAACGGCCGTCGACCAACATTAGAAGTGCTGCGTCCATGGCTACCTACACCACCGCTCAGAACAAAAAGTACCGCTGGGCCATGGGTAGCTCTTCAGCCGGTTGTTCGGTCACCAACTCGCCCTCGATATGAACAGCGAACGTATCGGCGTCGATATCGATTTCCGGTGTGGCGTCATTCAGAGGCATGTCGGCCTTGCCCAACGATCTGGTGTTGGTCAAAGGCACAAGCTCCCGCGCCACATTGAGCCGATCAGCCAGACCGTCTCCGATAGCGGCCTCGGTTACCCAGGCGACCGAACGGTGAGGAGCAACCGCCGGGGCGGCACCGAACATGGGTCGAGGTAGCTGCGGCTGCGGGGTCGGGATCGACGCGTTGGCATCACCCATGAGGGCCCATGCAATCATGCCGCCTTTGACCACAACGTGCGGGCGGACCCCGAAGAAGGCCGGTTCCCACAAGACGACGTCGGCCATCTTGCCCACCTCCACCGACCCCACATC
>JAHDFR010000406.1 GCA_020628065.1 Acidimicrobiales bacterium | reverse complement strand
TCATCGTCGAACCACTGGTAGCCGGACGGGAGAACGTCGGGGAACGGCACCGCTTGCACCGTGTCGGAGGCAGAATTCTTCACTGCATCAGCGTGCCAGAACACCTCCCGTTACGGCAAGACGCTGCAGTACCGTGTGGACATGCAGGACGTGCCAACAATTGACCTCACGGCCTTTCGAGAGGATCCTGGCTCCGAGGCCGCGGCGGAGGTAGCGGTCGAACTCCGTCGAGCCTGTCACGATCCGGGTTTCGTGTACCTCACCGGCCACGGTATTGATCCCGCCCTGGAGGTCGAGCTGTGGGAGGTCAGTCGGGCGTTCTTCGCTCTGCCCGCTGCCGAGCGGGAAGCCCTGGCCATTGAGCATTCGCCGGCCTTTCGGGGTTACACCATCCTTGGTGACGAGCGAACCGGGGGAGTGTCCGACTGGCGTGACCAGCTCGACCTCGGCCCTGAACAGGACGCTCCGGCTGGTGGCGTATCACCGGCGTGGTTGCGGCTCCGGGGGCCGAACCAGTGGCCGGTGTCGCTGCCGGACATGCAGCCGACGGTGCTGGCCTGGATGGCACAGGTGGAGCAATTGGGCCTGACCGCGTTGCGCGCTCTGGCTGTCGGGCTGGGTCAGCCGATCGATCAGTTCGACGACGGGTTCCTGCCAAGCTCCGACGTGCATGCCAAGATCATCCGCTACCCGGCCCAGAAATCCGAATCAGACACCGGCCAAGGCGTGGGTCTGCATCACGACTCGGGCCTGCTTACCTTCATTTTGCAGGACGATGTGGGCGGACTGCAGGTGCAAATAGGGGAGCGCCTCGTCGACGTGAACCCGGTGCCGGGCACCTATGTGATGAACTTGGGGGAGATGTTGCAGCGGGCCACATCGGGCTACCTGAAAGCCACCCCTCATCGGGTGCAGAGCCCACCGCCAGGCCGGGAGCGTTTGTCGATCGCCTTCTTCTTCAACCCCCGGTTTGAGAGTCGCTTCGAACCAGTGGCGCTTCCGACCGAGTTGGCCGCCCAGGCCCCGGGAGCCGGCGAGGGTGCGTTCGGTGATCCGGTGTACGAGGTGTTCGGCGAGAACAACCTGAAGATCCGCCTGCGCTCCCACCCTGATGTTGCCGCCAGGCATTACGTTGACCTAACCGCCTGATCAGGCCGGGCGCTCCGCTGTCGGGCCGAATCGCAATGCGGACACCTACTAGTTGGTGTGATTAGCTGGGTTGATGGCAGATGCGGCTGACACACGACAGGTTGACAACCAGGAGTTGAAGGCGACGGTCAAAGCTCGAATCGATGCCGCCGGTGGCCAGCTGACCGAACTGTCGCACGA
>JAHDFR010000175.1:2558-8300 GCA_020628065.1 Acidimicrobiales bacterium | reverse complement strand
AACACGGTCGGTATCAACACAGTCGGTATCAACACAGTGCCGTGTTCCAGCCGTTTGGTGTCGTTGTGGTGGTGCCACCATGGAACTTCCCGGTTGCCATTCCAACCGGTGGAACCCTGGCATCGCTGGCGGCGGGCAACGGCACCATCCTGAAACCGGCGCCGCAAACACCCCGATGCGCTGAAATCATCGCCGAGTGCTGCTGGGCCGCCGGTATACCAACCGACCTTCTGCAGTTCATCCGGACCGAAGACGACCCGTCTCCCGAAGCGGCCGGGCGTCACCTCATCTCCCACCCCGACGTCGGAGCCGTCATCCTCACCGGGGCCTTTGAGACGGCGGAACTGTTCCGGTCCTGGCGCCCCGACATTCGGATCCTGGCCGAGACATCAGGCAAGAACTCGCTCATCATCACTGCCAATGCCGACATCGATTTGGCCATCGATGACCTGGTGGCCTCGGCCTTCGGTCACTCCGGCCAGAAGTGTTCAGCGGCCAGCTTGGCCATCTGCGTCGGTGACGTGTACGACTCGCCCCGCTTTCGCCGCCAGCTGACCGATGCCGTCGCATCAATGGAGATCGGTCCGCCGACCAACCTGTCAACCAACATGGGCCCGGTTGTGGCTGAGCCGGAAGGCAAATTGGCCCGGGCTCTGACCACGCTCGAAGCCGACGAGGAGTGGTTGATCAAACCCCGCAGGATCGACGCTGAGACCTGGACACCTGGGGTTCGCATCGGCGTCCAGCCGGAGTCCTGGTACTTCGCCACCGAGTGTTTCGGCCCGGTGCTCGGCATCATGCGGGCCGAGACGCTGGACGAAGCAATAGAGCTACAAAACGCCTCAGACTTCGGACTAACCGGCGGCATACACACACTCGACGATGACGAAATCGCCACCTGGCTTGACCGGGTCGAAGTTGGAAACGCCTATGTGAACCGGGTTATCACCGGCGCCATCGTCCAGCGTCAACCGTTCGGCGGCTGGAAACGTTCGGCCATCGGGCCGGGAGCGAAGGCCGGGGGCCCGAACTACGTCAACCAGTTGGGTCAATGGAGTAGCCCGGTTGGCGTCGACTCGATTGGTGACGCCGCCGGGTGGTTGAGCGCGGCCGCAGCCTCCGACCGCCAAGCCTGGGCCGATGAGTTCTCTCTCGCCCACGATCCGACAGGCTTGTTCTGCGAGGAGAACACCTTCCGCTATCGGCCTCTGACAGACGCCGTGATTCGGGTAGGCGATGGCGTGCCCAACCACGTGGTGCAGCGGGTCACTTCGGCGGCCTCCATCTGCGGATGTCGTGTCATGGTGTCACACGTCTCCGATGAACCACTTGAGGCCTTCCTCGGTCGGGTCGATCGCCTCGAAGCCCAACGGATCCGAGTGTTGGGTCCAGTGGAGCCGGGACTTCGGGTGCAAGCCAACCGTCGGAACGTTCACCTGGCCGACGATGAAGTGACCCCCGACGGTCGACGGGAACTACTCCACTACCTGCGGGAGCAGGCCATCAGCCGGACCCTTCACCGATACGGCAACGTGTTGTCCTGACTCCAGGTCTGACTTAGTCGAGTTGTTGAACCACCGACGAGTCGACCTTTTCGACCACAACCGAAATGGTGACCGTCGTACCGGAACCCGGTTCCGACTGAACGTTGATGGAGGCCCCTATCAGGTCGGCCAACTGTTTGCATGTAGCCAATCCGAGGCCCAACCCGCCGAATCGCCGGGTGGTCGAGTCGTCCAACTGGCCGAACCGCTCAAACAGGGCGTCCAGATCCTGGGCGTCCATACCAATGCCGGTGTCGATGACCGAAAAGAGCAGAGTGACCCGCTTTGTCACCGGCGATGAATCGCTGGCCGGACGGTCGTTGTCGTCGACGGCCGGGGTTGCAGCGATGTGTATCCGAGCCGATCCGTGTTCGGTGAACTTTACGGCGTTGCCCAACACGATGCTCAACATCTGGTGGATGCGGCTGGCTTCACCGATGGCCAGCTCCGGAACGGAATCTGCGGCCCCCCACGACAGATCCAGCTCCTTGCCGGTGGCAAGGTCTGCTGTCCGGGCGACCACTCGGTCAACCAGTTGACGGGGGCGGAAGACGTGAGACTCGGGGTCCAGGCCCCCGTTCTCCAGGTTGGTGTACCCCAACACCTGATCAACCAACTCAAGTAGTCCGCGGCCACTGGACTCGACAATGCCTACGTACTCGGTCTGCTCGTCGGTTAGTTCGGTGGCCGACAACATCTGGGTCATACCCAACACGCCGTTCAGCGGGGTACGCAACTCGTGACTGATAGTGGCCAGGAAACGGCTCTTGGCCTGGCTTGCGGCCTCGGCCTTGGCTGCCGACTCGCTCAACTGTTCGATGAGGCTGGCGGTGTGCATGGCGAATGACAGCGCATCGGCGGCAAGAACCAGGACGTCGCGGTCGGCGTCATTGAAGCCGTTTATCTCGATCGAGGCCAGGTTGAGGGTGCCAATACACTCCTCGCCGTCACGTAGCGGAACGGCAAGCGTCGAACGGTAGCCGCGGGCCAGCAACTCACCGGAGTTTGGACGATCGTCCAGGCGCAGATCGGCCACGTAGTCCGGGCGGTTGAAGTCAAGCACCCGGCCCAGCAGCGTGTCGGACCGCAACATCGGTTCAGGCTGTAGAGGTGAGCGATCACTGGCGATGGTGGCACGCTCGCCGATCAGCGGAACGATTTGCACCGTATCGGTGGTTGGGTCGTAGAGACCCATGCTGGCCCGGTCGGTTCGGAACACATGGGGAATGTGACGGTCGGCGATGGCGATAACCGACTCAACCGAGCGAGCGCCGGCCAGAGCTGCCATCAACGCCCTCATGGCGGCAAGGCGGTCGATCAGTTCAATGACTTTGGCCCCGCTCATGGTCGACCCGCCCCCGTGAGGTGCTGAGCGTAGGGGTCGACTGCGTCGGCAAACGCCGGATCTTTGACCGCCGAAGTGAAGGCGGCCAAGGCCTCAGCAGAACTGTTGATGCGCCAGTCGAACTCTTTGTTGACGTTGAACCAGACGAAGCCACCGACCCGCTCGTCGGAAGCGAACGCCTCAACCGAGTCGGTTACCCATGCCGCCTTCAACGGGCCGTAGGGGCCGGCACCGGTTTCGGTGATGAACACCGGCTTATCGGTGATGGCGGCCAGTCGATTCAGGGTGGCTTCGAAGATGCCATCAAAGCCGGGTTGAGATGTGGGCGGCTCTGAGAAGTGGCCGAAGTAGCCGACCACGCCAACCCAGTCGACGTAGTCGTCGCCCGGGTAAAGTCCGGGCAGGGGAGTGGATGCGGTGTAAGCGACGTTCGGGGACCACACCCAGATGGCATTCTCGGCACCGACGCGGCTGAAGCGATCGTGAACATAGCGCCAAGCCTTGGCGTAGCTGCCGGGTTCGTTACCGTTGCGGCCGTCGGCCCACGGATACCAGTAGCCGTTCATCTCGTGAGCGAAGCGAATCATCACCGGGTGACCCCAGTCGGCAATACCCTCAGCCCAGTTGTCGATGTAGTCATCGAACTCACCGTCGAGGATCTTGGTCAGCGAGTAGTCGGGCTGCTCGCTACGAAGTTGGTCGACGTCGCCTTCTTTGGAAGCGTCCCACGGCTCCCACGAGACCATGGGCATGGCCCCTTTGAGAGCCAGGCGTTCGGTGTACCACGGGCTGTAGGTATCGCGTGCCCACCCGGCGGTGACTCCAATGAGATTAGGACTCCGACCGGCCAAGGCCGCGAACTCTGCGATTTCGTCGTCTTCGCCGTCAGCGGTCATCACGCCGTAGATTCTCTTGCCGTTGGGATACCCGTCCAGGAAACCAAAGTCGGGTTCTAGAACAACATCAACATCAGGGATCTCCACTGACGCTGTTTCCGACCGGCCTTCATCCTCCTCGACGTCGAGGGGGGCCGGTTGGTCCAGCCCGCCGGCGGTTCTCGCCGGAGCGGTCCAGTCCTCGCGAGACTCGGCCTGTTCAGGCAGGTTTCCAACAACAAAGACGCTTCCAGCCGTCAACGCGCCGAAGACGGCAATCAGAGCTATCACCGACGACCGAATCCGCATACAACGGTTATCGGTACCTAGCGGCCAAACCTTACATTGGGTTTGACGGCCCAGAGGAAAACCGGATTGCGCCCACTAAAGCTGTGTCCCCGGTGTCATGCCGGCGGCGGTGGTTTCCATCTACAGCTAGTGATATGCCACCGAATGAATCCACCATCACCTCTGCTGCCTGGGCGCGCCGGGCAACCGGCATCATCGCCCTCGGGCTGACCGGTGCCTACCTGGTCTGGAGGCTGGGAACCTTCAACACCGATGCCCTGTGGGTGTCAATCCCGTTCTACCTGTTGGAAGTTGCCGGGCTGGTCAGTCTCGGCCTGTTCCTCTACTCGGTTTGGGACACCGAAGCGGTCCTCCCGCCCGCAGCTGTTTCCGATACCGACCGCTCTATCGCCGTCCTCGTTCCCACCTACAACGAGGACCCGGAGATCCTGCTTCCCACAGTGGCCGCCGCTGTGGACCTGGACCTTGACCATGAGACCTGGGTGCTGGATGACGGCAAGCGGGCCTGGGTGCGGGAGATGGCTCACGAACTGGGAGCCAACTACCTGACCAGGCCCGACAACAGCCACGCCAAAGCCGGCAACCTCAATCACGCCCTTGGCCTGATCGACACCGATCTGATCGCCGTCCTGGATGCCGATCATGTGCCCAAGAAGCGCTTTCTGGCCAACACCGTCGCCTACTTCGATGATCGAGAGCTGGCTCTGGTTCAGACACCACAGGCCTTCTACAACCGTGACTCGTTTGAACACGTCGGTGACATCTACCAGGAGGAATCGCTGTTCTACCGCGTGATCCAACCAGGTAAGAATCGATGGAACGCCGCCTTCTGGTGCGGGACCAGCGCCGTCATACGGACTGACGCTTTACGTTCGGTCGGAGGGGTGGCCACTGAATCTCTCACCGAAGACCTGCACACCACTCTGCGGCTTCATCGGGCCGGATGGAAGACGGTGTTCCACAATGAGGTGCTGGCCCGCGGTCTGGCCCCCCAGAACTACAACGAATACGGCCTCCAACGGAAGAGATGGGCGGCCGGGGCGATGCAGGTTCTTCGCAACGACAATCCGTTCGCCGGTCGGCTCCTCACGTGGCGACAGAAACTGGCCTACGCCGCCACGCTGTCCGGTTGGACCGAAGGCTGGCGCACCGTGGCCTATCTGTTGATCGCCATGGCTGTTCTGCTCACTGGTGTTTCGCCCCTGGTGGCTCCGGTTGAGGTGTTCGCAGCGTTCTACGGAGTGGTGTTTGTCGCCCAACAGCTGGCTATGCGGACCCTGTCTCAGGGACGTCACCGCATCCTTCCCGGGCTCATGTTCGACTGGATTCGCTTCGGCACCGAACGTCGTGCCGCCCGCCGGTTCCGGGGCGCTTGTATCCCGGCTGACGTTGGCGGCTGGCCGACCAGCATGGTCGCTCCCTCGTTGACCGGCGCCGTCGTTACCGGCGACGCGGTGGACTTGGCCTACATCGGCAGCGAAGTAGCGGTGGCCTTTGGTCCCAAGAACAACTCTCGATTCGTGTACGGACAGGTCCGGCGGCGAACGAGAGAAGGGGTGAGCGTTGAATTCGACCAGGGCCAGTGGGGTGCGTTGGCGGCGATAAGTGGTCGGTTGTTCCACTCCGACCTCCCGGAGGAGCGCTTGGCCGCCGCCTAGCTCCAGCGCAC
>JAHDFR010000175.1:0-2458 GCA_020628065.1 Acidimicrobiales bacterium | reverse complement strand
CCGTCGCGGAGGTACTCGGCCACCTTGACCGCAACCTTGGCTTCGGAGTCGGTCTTGTACTCCCGCTCGTCCGCCCCGACGAGGATGCGTCGGCTGCCTCTGACGCCTAGCCAGCGCAGGGGCTCCGGCTCCCACTTGCGAGCTTCGACCCCGACCCAGGGAAGGGTGGTGCGCTCGGTAGTGGTTCCGTTGACCAACTCGGCCATGGTGCGACCGGCCAGGTTGGCGGCGGCTACGCCCTCACCGACATAGCCGCCGAGGCTGCCCATGCCGGTTGCGGCGTCATAGCTGAGACCGGGCAACCAGTTCCGGGGTATGGCCAGGACCCCACCCCAACGGTGGGTGATTCGGGCGTCGGACAGCATCGGGAACAGCTCGCACAGCGTGGCGGCAATGAGTTCGTGAGCTTCGAGGACATGTTCGGTGTCTCGATCGATGCGGGAGCCGAACAGGTAGGGCACGCCTCTTCCCCCAAACGCCAGCCGGTTGTCCTCGGTGCGTTGACCGTAGATCACGAGATAGCGGTCGTCGGCGAAGGTCGGGCGGGAGGTGAGACCGATCTGGTCAAAGATTGATTCATCCAACGGCTCGGTGGCCACCATTAGCGAGTAGACCGGGATGAATTGTCGTTTCAGCCCTGGAAGGTCTCGGGTGTAGGCCTCGGTGGCCCGAACGACGTGGCGGGCTCGGATGACCATGTCCGGTTCGCTTGGGCCTGAGCCGACCGTGACGACGCCGGGGCCGATGGAGGTTACGGCGGTGTCTTCCACGATGGTCACCCCCAGCGCTTCGACCGCTCTGGCCAGACCGGTGACCAGCTTGGCCGGATCTATGGCGGCGCAATGGGGGGTGAAGATTCCCGACAGCACGTTGGTGGCGCCCAGCATCTCCTGTGCCGCTTCGGCCTCCAAGAAACGCACGTCCTCTTCACCGAAACCCTGCGACCGCTCGTGTTCCACCTCGGCTCGCTGACGGTCGGCTTGAGGCTGGTTGCGGGCCACTCTGATGACGCCGCCTTTGGCGTAGTCGCAGTCGATGCCTTCGGCGATGCAGACCCGGGCCACCTCATCGACGGTGTCGAACATGGCCCGCTGGAGCCGGATGGCCTCTGCCATCGAGGATCGAGCGGCGTACTTTTCGGCGCTGCCGGCGATCATGCCTTCGCACCATCCACCGTTGCGTCCGGAGGCTCCGAAGCCGCAGAACTCCCGCTCGATGACCAGGATGGACAGATTGGGGTTGACCTTGGCCAGGTAGTAGGCGGTCCACAGTCCGCTGTATCCCCCGCCGATGATGGCCACGTCAACTTCGGTCGGGGCGTCGGAACCGAGGGCGGTTAGTGACGGCCGGGCTTTGATGGGCGGATCCAACCGGTCGAGCCACATAGCCCCGGTTGTGGCACTGGGTACGGTCCTGACGATGGGTGGCTTGCCGGAGCTTTGATTAGCGGGAGTCGTCATGGCTTGGTGGTTGGGTTGAAGCTGAATGTCTTTATCTCACTGAAGGCTTCGGCCAACTGTTCCACCGCTTGTTTGAACAGCTGTGAGCCAACCTCGGCGTTGGCGCCGGTGGGGTCGCCGATAGTTCCTGACGGTCCGAAGTCGGCGGCGAGCCACCCGAAGGTCACAGCTCCACCGAATCGAACGTGGTCGTTGTCGGCCAGGTGATCAGGCACGTTCCGCTTGGCCAAGTCCATGCGTACCAGATCGGGCCGAAGGTGACACATGAGAGACGTTTCGGCGAAACCGGCGTGAATGCCCATGCCCAGCTCCCCGGCGGCATGCTTATCGCCGGTGTCGCTGTCGCCGCCTCCCTGATCGGGGGGCAGGCTGGGGTGAAGCAGGAACGTTTCCAGCCCGTGGTTGAGTCGCAGCTCCCGGCAGGCCACGTTGAGTAGCGACGAGTTGCCTCCGTGGCCGTTTAACAGAGCCAGCTTGCGGACCGGGGTGGCGGCCACCGAGCGGCCGATGTCTTCCATGATTCGCATCATGGTTTCCGGGCCGAGCCAGACGGTGCCGGGCGTTCCGGCATGCTCATTGGACTTGGTGTAGGCCAGCGGCTCCATCAACCACAAGTCGAGTTCATCACCTACGGCGCTGATCACCGCTTCGGCGCAGGCCTGAGCGATAAGTAGGTCGGTGTTGAACGGGAGGTGCGGGCCGTGCTGTTCAACTGCACCGACCGGCAGCACAAAGATGGAGTCTTCGGTGACGGCGGTGTCAAAGTCTGATGCCCGAAGGTCGCTGATGCGTCGTAGAGGCGACATTGCTTCAAGCTAGCGCACAAGGACCACCGACCGCCCAGCGAGGGCTGCCGTTCAGTCCAGGATCAGGTCGACGGCTGTGCGGAGCGTCTCGATGCGGGTTTTGAACTCGGGCTTCATCTCGGGCAGCCGGGCTCGGATCTCATCCGATGTGAGTTCGGCGACTTCGCGGATCTCTTCGACACCGGTGAACTG
>JAHDFR010000020.1:3891-43074 GCA_020628065.1 Acidimicrobiales bacterium | reverse complement strand
GCCTTATCAATATCCTCAAACGCCGTAGCATTCGAACCCTCAACCCGGTCCGACAACACCTTCGTAATCGCCGCCGTCAACGTTGTTTTCCCGTGGTCGATGTGACCCATCGTCCCCACATTCACGTGAGGCTTATTACGCTCAAACTTTTCCTTGGCCATAGCGGTGTTGTCCTTCCTCGTGTCGGAGCACGATTTTCCGACCGCACCCGAGTGGTGCGGCCTAGCCAGGCGGTTTTGGTAGAGCCACAGGCTACCGCCCGCCACCCGAGAATGCGGCTATATGAGATGCGAGCCTACCCGACGGTGGCGCCTAACGACCGGTGGGCCTTCGACCGAGCACCGCCGTTGCCTGCACAAGCTCGGGAAGCGCTCCATCTTTGCTGAATGACTGGGCGACAAGTCGGATCCGGTCGACCATGCCCGAGGACAACTCACCCGATGAGCTGCTGATTAGCTCGCCCACCACGTTCTCGCACGCCCGGTGGTCAGTCTGCTCAAACGACCAGGTCGACACGTCGCCAAACGACGAGTCTTGCAGCGCCGAAACGGATGTTTCAAGATCGGGAACACCGGAACGAGGTAGCGGTCCGAAAACGGTTTCCAACTCCCGACGAATCGCTCGGGACCAATCCGAGTCCTGAAGCCACACCGGGACACTGGACGTGGCGATACACACCGCGCCACCGTTGCCAACGAGATCGTCGAGGTCACCCAACAACTCGGCTTGATCCATGTGATGGAAGGCGTTGCCGATTGTCACCAGGTCGACCTCTCGGCTACCGAAGTGCGCAGGCATGTCGGAATCTTTACCTTGGATCCAACTGACGTTCGAGAGATCAGCGGTCGCTCGACGCCCGACAGTCAGCATCTCGGCGGAGGGTTCCATGGCGACTGTCTGAGCTGCGGCCGGAGCCAGCAGGCGAACGAGTTGACCGGTACCGGCGCCCAGATCAACCACGAAAGAAGAGTTGTCCAGGGCGCCACTCTCAATCAGCCACTGTCGTAGCGCAACCGGATAGCCACGTCGTGACTTTTCATAGGTCTGGGCCACACCTTCAAAACTGTCCACGGACCGACCATAGTCCAATGGCTGCGTAGTCTCTCGGTGGTCCCGGCTGAACAGGCCCTAAGCCACCGCAGGTGGACAAACCGCCGACGTAGCAACGGACCTGTTCACCCCGGAAACTTGGTAGCGACGGTGGGACTTGAACCCACGACCTCTCGATTATGAGTCGAGCACTCTTACCAACTGAGCTACGTCGCCGGATGAACTTTTCGGGCCGGAAGCCACCGGACCCGGATCCCAAGGCTATCGCTTCTTAACCGGTAATCGCTCAGCAATTCTGTGATCGGCACGACGCGACAGTGGCCCGGACGCCGAAGCATCCGAGCCACTGTTTTCGACGTGTTCCCTAGACCGGTCCAGGCCGGAAGAAGGAGGTCCGATGATCAGCCGGAGACGTACTCGGCGTCATCTTCGCCACCGACAACCTCGGGGACGTTGCAGTCGAAACGCTCGCCATAACCGGGACCGTCACCGGAATCGTTGTCACCGGACTTGACCCAGACGGTTACGACGTTGGCCTCAGGCACGGTGTAGCTCTTACCCTTCAGGTTGTCGTATTTCACGTGGGTGCCGTCCTGCAGAGCGACAACGATGTTTGAGATGTCGTGAACCGTGGTGGTCACGTAGGCCGAGTTGGCGGTGCAGGCCACAGCGATACCGCTGTCAGCAGCCTCAAGATCGACACCGGCCGGAGCCCCAGCGTCGTCGCCACCGTTGCCCTTGGCCTTGACCGCGCCGTCGCCGTCACCGGCGTCGGCTGCAGCCTCATCATCGACTAAGACGCCACCGGCATTATCCTTGCACTCGAAGCGCTCGCCGTAGCCGGGGCCGTCACCGGAGTCGTTGTCGCCGGACTTGACCCAGACAGTCTGGACCCCGTCTTGCTCGATCTTGAACTCGTAACCACGGAGACCGTCGTACTTGGTGGTCTCATCGCCACCGAAGCCAAGAACGATGTTGGAAATCTCGTGCTGATCGGTGGTCACGTAGACGAAGCTATTGGTGCAAGCCACGGCGATACCGGTGTCGGAGGCTTCAACCTCAACCGCCGCCGGGGCCGGAGCCGGTGCCTGAACGGCGCCGGTGTCGATGTCATCCTGGGTCTTGGCGCAGTCGAAGCGCTCGCCGTAACCGGGACCGTCACCGGAATCGTTGTCAGCCGACTTGACCCAAACGGTCACCACGCCTGAGCGGTCGATGTTGTAGGACTTGCCCTTGAGGTTGTCGTATTTGATGTGGGTTCCGTCCCACAGCGCAACCACAACGTTGGAGATGTCGTGATCGGTGGTGGTGACACCAATGGAGTCGGCATTGCAGGTCACGGTGATTCCGGTGTCGGAAACAATAGGACCGTAGTTGATGGCCACATTGCCGTCCTGGGCAGGCTCCTCGGCGGCAGCGTCATCGCCGGCGGGCTCTTCAGCCGCGACGTCATCGCCGGCCGGTTCCTCGGCTGCCGGATCGTCGGCACCCGGCTCCTCGACGACGGGATCTTGACCGGAGACCTGGGCGGCGGCATCGCCGTCGGCGCCGCACTCGAAGCGCTCACCGTAGCCCGAGCCGTCGCCACTCTTGTTGTTGGCCGACTTGACCCAGACGGTTGCCACATTGCGCATGTCAACCCGGTAGCTCTTACCGGTCAGGTCGTCGAATTTGGTTTCCTGACCGTTCTTGGTGGCCACGACAACATTTGAGATGTCGTGATCCGAGGTGGTGATGTCGGCACCGCTCTTGTCGCAGATGACGGTTATGCCCGAATCGTCGAAAGCGAACGAGTCGCCCGGCTCGGCCAGATCGACGTCGGACCCGCAGGAGGCGGCAACCAGAGACATGGCAGCGAACAACGCGCCCCGTCGCCAGCCAAGGCGTCGCCCCGATGCCTTGTCGTGATGGTGGTACATGGTTTCAGACTCCTCCCAATGGGAGATCAATTGACTATCCGGTTATGTGTCGACCCTCACGAACAGTCCTTTAGTCCTGCCCCCGGTTCGCAACAAAGTTGTTCGCCGTGCCCGGGAACATCGGCCCATCGGCTAGGCCCTTCATCGCCTAAATCGACAATCGCTTTGAGCCGAAGATCAGGCCATGACCTCGACCGTGCTCTCCCCGGTGCCAACCCAGCGGTTCGGCGCTCTCCTCAATACCCATCGGTCCGAACAGGGCGCCGATCTTGATGAACTGTCCCGCCGTTCCAACGGTGAGTTCACACCAGAGTTCCTCTCGATCGTGGAGAAAGGTCGGGTGCCGTTGGCCGACCAGACCATGCAGAGGCTGGCGCTCCTCTACGGAGTCCAGGAACAGACCATGGACCAGCGAACCAGCGAGCTGGTACTCGACCTGCCCGGCGGGCAACTATCTGTTGGTGGAGACGTCATCGAGCTTTCCTCAACGGAGGGAGGCAAGACATACGAAACCCAGGTGGACTACATTCTCGAGCGGTACCTGTCCCTGCTGTACATCCTCCGCCAGGTGGACCCCGGCAGCCAACTGCCGCTACGGGAACCAGACCTCGTTGTTCTCTCCGGTTCGCTGACCGCCGAGATCGAGATGATCGAACGGCGGCTCACCGAGCTCATGCTCAGCCCATCGGTAAGCAACCGAACCAAGTCGATCCTCAAGCGCTATCTGGTACCGAGCGCCGGGTTGTTGGTGGCTGCCATGTCCCTCGGGTCGCTGGTAATCGTCAGCGGACTCGGCAGCGACACCATCGGCAACCCCAGTCTTCAGAGCGAAGCGGTCTCCGCCGCTTTCAGTGAAGACACTCAGAGCGAGTCGATAACCGTGACTTCGAACGCGAACCAGGTGTCGAGAGCCGAGCTGGCCGAAATCGGGGCTCAAGCCGAATCGATGATCAGCTACGACTGGCAATCGCTGTTACCCGACTGGACGGTCAAATACGAAGACGACAGCGCTGGATACAAAGGCATGACCCACTTGCCCACCAAGTCGATCACGATCTACATCGACCGCGGTGCCAGCGCCGAAGACGTGGCCGGCGTACTGGCTCACGAAATCGGGCATGCCCTCGACGTCACCTACATGGAAGACGACGACCGCATCAAATGGCTGGAGGCCCGGGACATGCCAATGGTCTGGTGGGCCGGTGACGGCCTCAACGACTTCAGCGTGGGCGCCGGCGACTTCGCCGAGGCAGTCGCCGCTTCCTGGGTGGACTCCCCCAGCAACTCGAACTTCGGCGAGTTCACCCCCGACCAACTGGATCTGCTTAATGACATCCTCCCCTCCCCTTAGCCCGACACAGTCCGATCAGGACACCAAACCCTCCCTGATCTCGGCTGATCGACTCGGTGCTCTGCTGCAATCGAAACGGGCCGAACGGGGACTTGAACTCGACGAACTGGCCCGACAATCGGACGGTGGCTTCACCTCCGGTTACCTCAGCCGGGCCGAACAAGGTTTGGTGCTTCTCACCGACCCGGTGGCGAAGCAGCTCGTCGAGTTGTACAACCTGGAACCTGGATCGGTGTCGGCTGAACGCAACAACAAACTGATTGTTGATCTGCCCGGGCGACGCCTGGCGGTCGGCAGCCAAAGCTTCGAAATCGGAGGCACAACCGGCCCGCTGTCCGGCGACCAGCTGGTCGACGCCGTCCTCGAACGGTATCTCTCGCTGCTGTACCTGCTCAGAGGAGTCGAGCCGGGTAGCGAGCTGTCCATTCGCGACGACGACATCGCCGTTTTGGGCGAGTCCCTTGAGGTTGAGCTGGCCAAGCTCGAGCGCCGGCTGGCGCAGCTCATGTTGGACGAGTCGGTCGACAGCCGGACCCGTTCGCTTATCGGCCGCTTCCTTATACCGAACTGCGGGCTGTTGGTAGCGGCCACGGTTGTCGGTTCGTTTGTGATCTCGTCGGTTTCTCCCGACGAGATCGTCGGATCTCAAACGACTGTCGGGGCCGACGGCGCCCGGCCGGCAGCCGAGCAGCTGATCGAGGCACCATCGTTCCCCACCACTGTCATCGTCGAGTCCCGTCAGTCCACCGCCTCAACCACCGACGGATCGGGAACCGGAACAACAACCGAGCAGGCCATCCAAGCCCGATCGTCTGGTGCTCCGACCCAAGAGCCAACCCGGCCAAACGGGGAGTCAGCCAGCGAACAGTCAAACGATGCAATACAAGAATCAGCAGACGAAACATCGGTGAGTGAATCGGTAGACGAGTCAACGGAGCGAACGATCGAAAGGCAGGCGGATGCGCCGACCGAGCTGGCGGCCACCGATCCGACCACCCTCGGAGTCGAGGCCGAAGCACTAATCAGCTACGACTGGCGCGCCGTGCTCCCCGGTTGGAGAGTCAGTTACCTGACCGACCGACCCGGGTACCGAGGACTCACGTTCCCGCAAACCCGATCCATCGAAATCTATGTCGACGATGACGACACTCCGGGCTCCATAGCCGAAATCCTGGCCCACGAGTTGGGACACGCCATCGACGTCACCCACTTCGGCGGCTCCGAACGAGCCGAATGGATCGAGGCCCGGGACATGCCCGCCGTCTGGTGGGCCGGTGACGGGCTGAACGACTTCAGCGTCGGTGCCGGCGACTTCGCCGAAGCGGTAGCCCGACTGTGGGTCGGCTCACCCAGCAACTCGACGTACGGGGAATTCACTCCTGACCAGCTGAGCCTGGCGCAGGAGCTTCTCCCCTAGTTGAGTTCGGGAAGCGGTAGCTCCACATCGGCTAGTAGGGCGGCACCCATCACGACGCTAAGTAGACCGACGGTCACTGCCACCGCGGCATAAACCGTGAAGTACCGTTCGGCTTGCAGCAGACCGAAGCCGGCGACCACGGCCAAGATGGCATTGGCCACCACCAAGCCGACAACCCAGGCCATGAGCAGAGCAAAAGCGGTGACGCCCTGACCCACGGCCGCCGAAGCGGTGAACAATGCGATCTGTGTGGGGCTCTCAATCCCCACCCCGTGGAGAACACCAATACCCACAGCAGCACCACCGCCCACGTCACCCAACGACATCCGATGCCGGTGTGAGTGTGAGTGCGAATGTGAATGTGAATGTGAATGAGGGTGCGAGTGTGAGCCGCCGTGCCGACCACCGAACCAACCTGAAACCCAACGGGGCGAATCCGCGCCGAGCTCCGATTCGGCTGCGGCATTGACCCCGACCAGGGGGCGGTCCTCAACCACATCGAAGGCACCCGACTGGTCGAGATGATCATGATCGTGGGCCTGAACATCATCATGAGCACCGTCACTGTGTCCGTGCTCATGATCGTGCTCATGATCGTGCTCAACCTCAAGATGGCGGGCTGATCGCCGGGTCGCCGGGTCGATCGAGCGGTGAACCCGCCGGAAACCGGCGAAGGTCCCCTTGAGCACCAGCATCCATCGGCTCTGCAGGCGGAAGTCCCGTCCCTTGCGGACAAGTTCAACGATGATCCAAAGGCCGAGTGCTACCAACGTAACGCCCACAACCCGACCCATCCATTGGTCCAACGCCTGGGCGAAACCCTCAGGGATGGCCGAACCGGCCAACACGATGACCACGCCAATGGCCAAAACCACTGCGGCGTGCCCCACGGCATACAGCATGGACAGCGAGAACCCGCGTCGACGACTTTCAGCCGACCCACTGAGATCGGAAATGGCGGCGATGTGGTCCCAGTCGAACCCGTGGCGCACACCGAACGCAAACGCAGTCAGCACCAACCCCAACGGAAAACCGGCACTGACGAACGAGCCCAAGTCGGCGAACGGAAATTGCAGCCACATCATCATTCGGACTCCAACGCTAGCGCCGGCTACCTGATCTGAGCCGGCCGTGTCGCTAGCGGGAATAGCAGCGACCACACCAGAGGTTCAACCACCGTGGAGCCAACCTCGACCCACCAGGCGGATCAGTATCCGACCGAACGTTCGAGTCGGTTTTTGTCCCTGGCCACCGTGTCGGCCCTGCTCGCCGGACTGGCCGTGATCGCCGTCGTCGTCTTCGTTCCCGACCAAAGCGGCCCCGGAAGCTCCGACGACTCTTTCCACCCCGACGGCTGGGAAGGGGTCAGTGCCAACTTCGCTTCCGACCTGTACGACCCGGTATCGGCCGGTGAGCCCGCCCCGGCCGGCTACCGCCCGTCGATACCGCGCGACGGCATTTTCCCGGTGTACACGCCCGAGTTCCGCACGGTGGAGAACACCGACTGGCCCAGTGACGAACTGATCATCGGAGTGGAAATCGACGGCGACGCCCGGGCCTACCCGGTCGGGTTCCTGATCAGGCGGGAAATCGTGGTCGACATGCACAGGGGTATCCCAACATTCGTCTCCTGGTGACCGCTTTGCGGCACGGCGATGGTTCATCGCCGAGAAGTAAACGGACAGCCAATCGTTCTCGGCAACCAGGGTGACCTGTGGGGCAACGCCATGACCTGGTTCGATCACGAAACCGGCAGCGTCTGGAGCCAACCAATAGGTGAAGCGATCATGGGCCCCTTGACCGGAACCCGACTGGAGCTGTTGCCCTCATCACTCACGAAGTGGGGTGACTGGGTCGAGCTTCACCCCGACACAGTGGCCCTCGACGCGCCGGCACGAATCAACGGCTTCGAGCTGGAACAGATGGCCATCGTGGTCGAATTCGGACCGGACTCGCTGGCCTTCCCGGCCACCGATGTTCGAGCGGCCGGAGTGGCCAATGCCGATATCGGAGGCGTAGCCGTAGCCGTCACCGTTGACGACGCCAATGACACCTGGTCGGTGTTCTCCCGTCAGGTAGACGGACGAACCGTCGAGCTACAACGATCCGGCGACCAGCTGGAGGCAACCGACGGCTCCGGAACCTGGACCGCCGATCGCGGTGTTCAAGTCTCGGGAACCGGAGGCAACCTCGACGTGCTCCCCGGCTTCACTTCGTTCCCGGCCGACTACACCACCTTCTTCCCCGGCGGTGGGTTCTGGCAGCCCTCCGGGATTGTTCCCGTCGACGGCTCGTAGGTTCAGCCGAACGGTGACTTCTCCGATGCCGGCAAACGGCAGTCGGCCGGATTGGTGTTTGGAGTGAACGGCGGCCAGTCAGCCAATCCGATGTCGGGCGGCTCGTCCAACCAAAGAGAGGGGGCGGCGTTGTCGGCCACCGGCTCGTTGTCATTATCACTGTCACTGCGACTGTCACTGTCACTGCGAGATCGATCCGATCGATTGCCGGAAGACAAGATCCGCTTAACCGACGGGTCCACCCCGAAACCGCCGCCACCAATAGTGTTGTTGACCACGGCCTGATCCTGCGAATGATCGGTGACAATCACATGGTCAAGTATGCAGGAACGGAACAGCGTGTTGCCCGGGCCGACCGGGCCCCACCAGTCGGCAAAAACCACCCGGTCGAAAATGTTGCCCTCAAACAAGTTGGCTTGAGGCCAGTGCCCGTGGAGCGACAGGTCGGCCCGCGGTTGACGGTCCTCATAACCAGCAGAACCCCGAGCATCGTTGTAGGCGACGACGTTCCCGCTGGCCCCCAGCTGGATGATGATGGCGTGTCGCAGGTCGAACAACGTGTTGTTCATCAACAGGCAGTCGGTGGCGTGGCGGGCCAGGCTCAGACCGTAAGCCCGGCCACCATCACCGAAATCGGAGGCGCCGTGCACCACCGAATCGGTAACCGAACAGCGATAGGTCTCGACAAACTCAATGTGAGCCGAGTTGGTCCGAATGGTTTCGACGTCGTTCAGCCAAACATCCACCGCCGAGGTGAAAACGATGGTGTCGTCAAAGCCGTCGTCCACCCGTTCGACGTTCAGCGACTCGATGCCCACCTGCTCCACCGGCCGGGTCACCCGAACCCGGGCGCCAAGGTCGGTCAAATAGTCGCTCTTCAATCCGGTCTCCAGCCGGAGGCTGTCGTCTTGCACTTCGACCACACGAGCCAGCTCTCCAACCGAACCATCGCCCCAATCAACATCCCAGGCCGGGTCGGTGTACATGGCCACGGCGTCGTTGTCCTGTTCGAACTCGACAACCGAACCAGCAGCGAACGGGCTGGAATCGGAGACTTCGACCACGCCTGAGCGCAACTGGGCACCGACGGGAAGGCTCATCCAACCACCAGGGTCACGCCCCTCAGCCACGATGCCTTTCTCCTGGCGGCCGTTGAGATCAATACTCAGGACAGTGTCCCGACCGGCTCCTCGCAGCACGGTCCAACTGGGAAGCTGCAACGTCTCGGTCAACAAGAACCGCCCGGCCGGAATGTCGACGACACCGACGTCGCCGTCGGAACGATCAACCGAGCGGATGGCCTGCGCAAACGCCGCACTGTCGGACTGCCCGTCATCAGGCACAGCACCAAATTCGGCGACGGAAACAGTGGCACCTGCTGCCGCCCGACGTGCTCCGACCGCCGACCAATCGACGTACGGCAGGACGTCCACCAGCAGGTCGGGAGCGATCTCGACCTGTTCTCCGTCGATAGTGGCCGGCGAGTCGGAGGCGGATTCCGACGACTCGTCACCGACCGGCTCTTGCCCCCCGCCGTCACCGTCAGCGGCAGTAGCAGCATCCTCGGCATCCGGAGCAAGAACGACGGTTGTGTCCGGCAACGAACCACCCTCAGACGACCCCGGGGCACACGACGACGCCACCAAGGCAACGGCCATCGCCGCAGGCCAAAGAGCGACCCGACCAGACGGGGATTGAAGGTGTCTCATCAAAAAGGTGGCAACGACGTCGGCAACGACAAGTCGCTAGGCCAAGGCCCGCTCGTAGGCGGCCGCCAGCTGCTTGGCACTGTTGGCCCATGACAAGTCGCCGGTGATACGGGCCCGACCCAACTCGGCCATCTGCCGTCGGCGCTCGCCGTCATCGAGCAAAGCCACAACGGCGTCGCCGAAGGCCTCCGGGGTGTTGTCGGCGACGTACAGCGCGGCGTCGCCGGCCGAGCGCCTCGACTCGACCAGATCAAAACTGACCACGGGAATGCCCATGGACATGTAGTCCATGGTTTTGATCATGGTGGAGATGTTGTTGAGTGGACTGTCCAGATCGGGGGCCAAGCCGATGTCGGCGGTGGCCAAATAGTCCAACATGTCGTCATCGGAAATAAAGCCCGTCAACCGGAGACCGTCACCAAGCCCCAACTCGTGGTGGCGACGTTCGACCTCTTCGAAGGCATCGCCTGTTCCCACCATCACAAACAAGATGTCGTCCCGACCCAGGGTGAACCGTACGTAATGGGCGGTGTCAACCACTACGTGGGCGCCGTCCTGGTGGCCCATCGTTCCCACAAAGACAGCAAGATGCTGGTAGCCGGACTTCAACTCCGGTCGAGCCTGGCGAGGGGTGAACAACGCCGGGTCGGGACTGTTGCGCACGGTGAACACATCATCGTGGACTTTCCCACCTCGACCTACGGCCCGCTCCCGGTAACTCTCGTTGGTCACCACCACCACATCGGCCGCCCGGTAGGAACGCTGCTCGATCCATAACAGAAGCCGATGCATGGCTCCGGTACGTTCGGTCTCGAATTTGCTCTGG
This sequence comes from Acidimicrobiales bacterium, assembly GCA_020628065.1. Lineage (GTDB taxonomy): Bacteria > Actinomycetota > Acidimicrobiia > Acidimicrobiales > SZUA-35 > JAHELU01. Next base: position 32,505 of record JAHDFR010000020.1, on the reverse strand, counting down.
TAGGTCTCCGGCCCAAGGTCGTGCTGATCGAACACGAACTTCACGCCCCGCCAGCCGAACATCCACTTGAGCCCGAAGAACAGGTCGGGAGGGTTGGCCACATGAACAATGTGGAAGCGCTTGGAAAACCACAGCCTTAGTGCCAGCGCGTGAATGGCCAGCATGGCCCAGCCGTACTCCAGGATGAAGTCCTGCTTCCTCGGCCCACCGAACGGCATGGGGAAGCGAATAATGTCCACCCCGTCGCGTCGTTCACGTTCCGTGCTCTGACCATGCCGTTCGCTGGACGGCGAGATCACGGTGACGTCGTACCCCTCAGCCACCAGCGAACGAGCCTGATTCCACACCCGACGGTCGTGAGGCACCGGGCAGTTTTCAACCACCAACAGGGCGTGACGTTGCTGCTCCGACTGCTCCATCACCACGCCACCCCGTGGTAGGAGATCGAATCCCGAACATCGTCGGGCAGACCGACAAGGTCGACCACGTGAACCGGGTTGGCCGAGTCGGGCCCCCGACCGGCGCTTGAAAGCAATCCGTTCAGCTCATCAGAGCCTTTGGAGACGACAATCACGTCGGAGTCGGCCACCAGCTCGGCCAGACCGTCACCCATCAGCTGACCGAGGTGCGGTAGCTCACGTTGAATGAACGCCAGGTTTCCCCCGACCAGCTCATCGGGCACCAGCTCCCGGTCGTGGATCCGGCACTGGAAGCCTTTGCCACTCATCCGCTCGACCACCTCAACCATGGCGCTCTCCCGTAGATCGTCGGTGCCGGGCTTAAAGGCCAGACCGACAAAGCCGATGCGGGGGCGATCGATCTCCAACAGAAGATCGATGAGACGAGAGGTGTGGATCCCGTTGCTGGGCAACAGGGCGGACAGCAACGGAACCACCACATCGGAGTTCTTAGCGGCGAAGTTCACCGCCCGAACGTCCTTGGGTAGACACGAGCCACCCCAGGCGAACCCGGGCCGCATATAGGCCGAGGAAATGTTGAGTTTGTGATCGCGGCACAGCAGCCTCATGACCTCAACGCCGTCAACATCCAGGGCTTTGGCCACCACCCCTATCTCGTTGGCGAACGTGACCTTCACCGCATGCCAGCTGTTGTTGGCGTACTTGACCAATTCGGCCACTCGGGTCGGAACCACCTGCCGTTCGGCTTCGATGCCGTCGTAGAGCGACAGCACCCGGTCACCGGCGGAATCGTCGTCGGCCCCAACCAGGATCAGGGGCGGCCGGAGGAAGTCTTCGACTCCCTGACCCTCCCGTAGAAACTCCGGGTTCACCACCACATGAACGTCATGGTCGGGCGTCGTGATGCCGTTTTCGGCCAGAACAGCTCGAACCTTGTCGGCGCTGCCGGGGAGCACCGTGCTGCGGATCACGATGGTGTAGTGCTTCTTGTCGGCCCGACGCAGCGCTCCGGCGATGTCATCGGCCACCGCCAGGATGTAGCGAAGATCGATGTTGCCGTTGGGGAGACTCGGCGTGCCCACACAAACGAGTGCCAGGTCGCTGTCGGCCACCGCCTGGTCGATGTCCACTGTGGCCGCCACCCGACCCAGTCCGAGCCCTGAAGCCAGGAGTTCTTCCACTCCGGGCTCCAGGACCGGGCTGTCACCTCGCTCGAGCTGAGCCACCTTGTCCGGATTGGTGTCGATTCCGGTCACCTGATGGCCGAGGCCGGCGAAACAGGCGGCGGTCACGGTGCCGACGTAGCCAAGGCCGAACACGGCGATACGCGACGTCTCGGCCGACTGAATATCGCCGGTCAGCAGGTCGGAAACAGCGGACCAGTCAGCGGCACCTGCGCCGCCCACGGGTCCGGTAACGGTCTGGGTCATGTCGAAACTCCAACAGGTTGTGTGGTCGCCGGACTGGCGCCGTCGAACAGTTGCTGACAGGCGTATTCGAAGGACAGCAACGTGGTCAGCTGCCTCCGGTTGTTGCGTCGACCGGAAATGTGGTCGTCAACCAGGCCTTTGAGTACGCCGGGGTCCAGGTGTCGCTCACACCAGGAATCGGAGGCCAGAACCGTGCCCTCCAGGGCCGGAACCAGCTCGGTGGCGAACCACTTGTCGACCGGTGTGGCGAAACCGAGCTTTCGCCGTTTGATGACCTCCGGCTTGATCCGGCCGGCAGCCGCCGCCTTGTGGCCAAGCTTGCCGGTGCGGCCACGCAACTTGAATTCGGCCGGCAACGACTCGACAAACTCAACGACTTCGCGGTCGAGCAGCGGGACCCGGGCCTCAACCGAATTGGCCATCGACAACTTGTCGCCGTAGAACAGCAGATCGTCGGCCAGCGACATGCGAACGTCAATGTGCAGCAGTTGATCGAGTTCACCCAGGTCGGCAACCGGCTGTTGCCAGTACTCGATGACGTCCTCGGCCCGGGCGTGCGAGCCGGCCACGCCGAGGGCCGAACCGAGATCCTCAGGGGCGAACACCTGGTGGATGGCGGCGAACCGGGTGACGGGATCGCTATGGCCCAACGATTGGGCCGCTCGGGCCAGCCGCTGAGTTCGTGACGTAGCACCGGTCGCCGCCCCGAAGGCCGGGGATCCAAGCAACCAGCGCACCGGGCCGGCGTAACGTTCGGCCAGATAGCGGTCGTATCCGGCCCACAGCTCGTCGGCTCCCTGACCGGTCAACACCACCTTGACGTGCTTGCGAACCTCGGCGGTCAGCAGGTGGAAGGCGAATGTGCTCTGTGACAACACCGGCTCTTCCAGGTGCCACATTGTTTGCTGATAGATGCTCTCGAAGGAGTCGAACTTAAGCTGCAGTTCGTGATGTCTTGTTCCGTACAGCTCAGCCGTCTCTTTAGCAGCTGCCAGCTCGTCATATTCAAATGAAGATCCGAATCCCACCGAGAAGGTGCGAATTTGTTCTTTGGAAGAGCGAGCCATTTCTGCTAACACGTACGACGAGTCGACGCCTCCGGACAGCAGCAAGCCGATAGGAACGTCGCCCAGGAGCTGCCGGTCAACCGCCCGCTCGACCAGGTCGGCGTAGGAGTCGACGGCCTGGTCGAAGCCCATCGGACCTCGGTTCTGGGCGACCGGATGCCAGTATCGGCTGACCCTTGAACCGTCACGATCGGATACCAGCAGGTGTCCGGGACGAAGCTTCTCCACGCCGGAAACCAACGTGTGCGGAGCGGGGACATAGCCGAAGTGCAACAGCAGCCGGACAGCGTCGGGGTCGACCCGTCGTTCGAGATCGGGGTCGGCGACGATGGCTCGGATCTCGGAGCCGAATCGGAGAACGCCGGAGCTGTCGCTGTAGTACAGCGGCTTGATCCCGAGGTGGTCTCTGACCAGCACCAGCCGTTCCTCGTGGGCGTCCCAGATGGCGAGGGCGAACATGCCGTTCAGGCGTTCTGCAATACGCTCGCCCCATCGGTGGTAGCCATGAGCCACGACCTCCATGTCGGAGTTGGTTCGGAACTGATAGCCCTCGGCCTGCAGCTCCTGCCTCAGCGCTTGGTGGTTGTAGATCTCGCCGTTGCCCAACACGAAGACGCTGTCGTGGCTGGAAAGCGGCTGATTCCCGCCTTCCAAGTCAACAATCGACAGCCGCCGAAACCCAAACCCGATGCCGGGACCGTTGTGGAACCCGGAGTCGTCAGGCCCCCGGTGGATCAACGAATCGGCCATGCGCCGTAGCAGTGCCGGCTCAACCGGGCCTCGGTCTCGACGGTGAATTCCCGATATGCCGCACACGGTCAGCGCACCCCACCGGAGTCGCCGAAGCGGGCGTCGTCAACGTCCGAGTCGTCGCCGTGCCAGCTGTCGTACCGGAACAGGCCGGCCAGAGGGTCACTTTCGCCGTAGGCCTGGGGTCCACCTGCAGCCTGCGCTTCCCACCCGACGTCGGGGGAGGCGGCGGCCTGGGTCGACTGCTGATAGACGGGGGCCGTCGGCCGGGGCGTTCCGAAAATCAGGCGCCACGACACATACCCCAAGCCGAGCAGAATCAAGTTGCCCACAACCATCAGGCCGATGATCACTTCCGTTGCCAGATCCATTGTCCAAGTCCTTGTCAGCGCGTGCGGCGTCCGCAGTCGTCGCGATGTGCGAATGATGACCGGCGCCCGCGAGCGGCGATCCACTCATGACAACCGAAGGACGGGCGAAGACGGTTAGTGGGCATTTTTACCTAATTCACAAAAGCCCGTATCTTCACCGAATTGGGGCTCGTTGGTCATGTTCGGAATGTCGATTCCGGACAAGTTTTGGTTCCACCTCGGGTGGCAATTCACCAAAACCGGCCGGTCGACACAAACGACAGGTGGCTAGGCAGATTCGACACCAATCCGTTGGTGCGAAATTGCTCAAGAGAAACGTTGTTATTTATGACTCAAGAACTTCGAATAGGTGTAGTGGGATGCGGATACTGGGGATCAAAACACGTTCGTGTTTTGAGCTCGATCTCCGACGTTGACGTAGCTCTCATCGATCAGGACGCCGAGCGCCGGAACAAGCTGACCGAGAGTTACACCGTGTTCGCCACGGTGGCCAGGCTGGAGGACGTTGCCGACTCGCTGGATGCGGTCATAATCGCCACCCCACCGACGACCCACTACCCGGTGGCCAAGGCTGCCTTGGAAGCCGGACTGCACGTTCTGGTGGAAAAGCCGATGACCACTGACATCGACGACGCCGTTCATCTCAATCGGCTGGCTGAAGAACAGAACCGGTGCCTCATGGTGGGCCACACCTTCGAGTACAACCCGGCGGTTTGGAGCCTGGCCGACACCATCCGCGACCCCGAGTTCGGCCGGGTCCGCTACATCAACTCGGCCCGACTCAATCTTGGCCTCTACCAGCAGGACACCGACGTCCTGTGGGATCTGGCCCCGCACGACATCTCGATCATCAACCGAATTCTGGACTCCCGCCCCACTTCGGTTTCGGCCTGGGGCCTGAAACTGATGGGTGACAAGTCGGACGTTGCCTACCTGTCCCTGCGATACGGCGACATCGACGTGAACGCCTCGATCCACGTCAGCTGGTTGGATCCCCTCAAGGTCCGCAAGACCACGGTGGTCGGTGAGAACTGCATGGCCGTCTACGACGACGTGTCAGCCGACGAACGCCTGCGGGTGTTCGACAAGGGAGTGGACAAGGGCACTCGGGAAAACTCTCCCAGCCACCCCCTCCACTACCGCAACGGCAACATCGTCTCGCCCTACATCGACTTTCAGGAACCGCTGATGCTGGAGCTGAGCGCCTTCGTGCGATCCATTCGCACCGGAGAACGGCCGGTGGCCGACGGTCGAAGTGGCCTTGACGTCGTGTCCACCCTGTGCGCCGCGGACGCCTCCCAGCGACTCGGTGGAAGCTGGGTCGAGGTCCCACACCCCACTCTCAACAGTGTGGTGACCAACGACGAATCTTCATCCCTTCGACTGGTGGAGGTAGCCAAGTGAGCTCACCAACTCCCATCCCGTTCCTCGATCTCAAGGCGGTCACCGCCGAGGTCCGCCACGATCTTGACGCCGTGTGGAAAACCACGGTCGACAACTGCGCCTTCATCGGCGGGGCGGCGGTCGACTCCTTCGAAGAGGCGTTCGCCCGCTACACCGCCACCACCCACTGCATCGGCGTGGCCAACGGGACCGACGCCCTCGAACTCATCCTCGCCGGCATGGATGTCGGACCGGGTGACGAGGTGATCGTTCCGGCCAACACTTTTGTCGCCACCGCCGAAGCCGTAGCCCGATGCGGTGCCACCGTCGTTCTGGCCGACGTCGACCCCGAAACCGCGCTGCTGAACGCTGAAACGGTTCGAGCCGTCATGTCGCCCCGAACGGTTGCCGTCATGGCCGTGCACCTCTACGGCCAACCGGTGGACGTTGACGATCTGGCTACCGTCACCGAGCCGGCCGGGGTGGCCATCATCGAAGACGCCGCCCAAGCCCATGGCGCCACCCTGCGAGGCCGACCGGTGGGCTCACTTGGAATCGCAGCCGGATTCAGCTTCTACCCGGGCAAGAATCTGGGAGCGCTGGGCGACGGCGGCGCCGTAACCACCAGCGATCCGCAGTTGGCCGACCGGATCCGCGTGATCGCCAACCACGGCCGGGCGCTCGACTCCCGCTACGACCACGTGCTCTTGGGACGCAACTCCCGCCTCGACGGCCTCCAGGCGGCGGCACTCGAAGTCAAGCTCCACCGACTCGACGAGGCGAACGAAGGTCGCCGGGCAGCGGCCAAGTCATACCAGGCCGCCCTGCCCGAGGGCTTCACCGCCCTCACGTCACGAGATGACGTGACCTCGGTCTATCACCTCTACATCGTGCGTTGCATGGTTGAGGACCGCTCGACGGTGACCGGCCGATTGGACGAGGCCAACGTCGGGTGGGGTCTGCACTACCCCATTCCATGCCATCGTCACGAGCCGTTCGCCACCTCCCGAAGGGCTGATCTGTCCGTAACCGAGGTACTGGCGGACCAGATTCTGTCGCTACCGATGTTCCCGTCGCTCGACAGTGAGTCGACCGGACGGGTCTGTGAGGTGCTGGGTGCTGACAACCAGCCGACCTGACGGCTTCGACGCCCAGTCGGGTCTGCCCGAAGAACCGCCGGGTCGTGTTAGCGACCCGACGCCGACCGTCGTCTTCGACGAATCGCCACAGCTTCGCCCTCCCCTACCCACGGTCCTGGGGGCGATTCTGCTGTGCATCGTCACCGTAGGTCTCGGCGCTCAAGGAGCCGTGATCGCCGAGTTCCTCAAAACTCCCGAATGGGAGGCGGTAACCGAAGTGGAGTTCCGCGATCCGGCCGTGCTCAACGAGACGGTGGCCGTGACGTTGGAGAGTCCGGCGATGTGGAATCCGATCGCCGAACGGGAAGGCATCACCGACAAGGAGTTCCAGAAACACTACGACGCAGCGGTGACCGGGGGAACCCAGATCATCCGCGTTCGTTTCATCGACGAAGACCCGGAGCGGGCCACCCGGATCGTAAACGACATCGTGAACAGTTACGTCGAGCAGTTCAGCACGCCCGACACCAGCCTGGCCGACAGCGTCGTCGAGGAACGACTCAGCGACCTCCGCTCGCTGGAGGAAAGCCTGTCGGCGACGCTGGAAAACCGAGAGCTCATCTCCACCGCCCGACAAATCGACCTCCAGGATCAATTGGTTCGGGTACAGCGTCAAATCAACGAGGCGGCCATCTTGTTGGCCGGTCGCGAGGCTGAGGAGAATCGGCGGCGGCTCACCGACCCGAGGGTGGTCACCCCCGGGTTCATCCTGGAAGAACCGACCACTCCGAACCCGCTGCAGGCGTTGGTCTTCGGCGGTGTAGCCGGCGGTCTGATCGGTGTAGTCGGCGTCTACCTCGCTTTCCATCGAGCGGTCACCGTGCCGATATCGGGACCGTCGGCACGAACCGGCGGGCCCTTCGGCTCGGCATCCTCCACCAGAACAATCGCCAGGACGCTGGGAGGCGGCCACGCCGACCGTTCCGTGGCGTTCGGCGACTCGCCGACCGGCCGCGACCGGCAGGGACGGCCGGTCGAACCATTCGCCACCGGCGTCGACTACAGGACTCGCGTCGGCATGCGGGGACCGTTGGGCTCGGCCCTGCAACGGAGCGTCAAACGGTCCATCGACATTCTGGTGTCTCTGACAATGCTCATCGTTTTGTCGCCACTGCTGGCAGTGGTTGCTTTGCTGGTTCGATTCACCAGTCCGGGACCAGCCATCTTCCGCCAGAGTCGGATTGGGCAGTACGGTCAGCCGTTTCGGATCTACAAGTTCCGCACCATGGTCACCAACGCCGACGACTCCCAGCATGTGGCCAACGTCATGCGGCAGCTGACCGGGGACGCCGCCGTCACCACCGGCGAGACATTCAAGCACACCGATCCGCGGGTAACAGGGGTCGGCCGCTGGCTGCGACGACTCTCCATCGACGAGTTGCCGCAGCTGTGGAACGTCCTCAAAGGCGACATGTCACTGGTCGGCCCACGCCCGGCTCTCGACTGGGAGCACTCGATGTTCGGTGACCAGTACCAGGTGCGGACAATCGCCCCTCCCGGCTGCACCGGCCTGTGGCAGGTGTCGGGACGTAGCACCCTTTCGGTGCCGGAAATGTTGGAGTTCGACTTGGAGTACATCGACAACTGGTCGTTACGGCGCGACCTGGGAATCTTGCTATCCACGCCGCTGGTCATGCTTCGAGGAGATGGTGCCAGGTGATCATCAACGGCGGGTCGGTTACCGACCCCAATCAGACACATTCAGATCGGTCGACGACCGCCAACGGTCACTCCAACGGTCAACAACCGGAAGACGCCTCCCAAAACGGTGACGGGCCCGACCACTACATCCTCCGGTACCCGGTGGACCGCCCGGTCGACCATCCGTCGGCTTTGGGAGCTGGAGCGCGTATCCGTTCCAACAGCGTCATCTACGACGCAACCGTCATTGGTACGGGCCTCAACCTCGGCCACAACGTAGTCATCCGGGAAGAGTGCGTTATTGGCGACGATGTCTCCATCTGGAGTAATTCGTTCGTCGACTACGGCTGTCGAATCGGCAACAACGTCAAAATTCACGTCGGCTGTTACGTTGCTCAATTCACCGTGATCGAAGATGGGGCCTTCCTCGCACCAGGCGTCACCATCGCCAACGACTTGTACCCCGGAGACGACGAGTCGGCCAAACTCATGCGGGGTCCGATCATCAAAGCAGGGGCTCAGATAGGTGCCGGCGCCACCATTCTTCCCTACGTGACCATCGGTGAACGCGCCCTCGTCGGGTCCGGCTCGGTCGTCACCCGAGATGTTCCGGCCGGCATGGTCTGCTTCGGTTCGCCTGCGGTGCCCCGCAAAGCGGTGGCCGACCTTGACCCCATCGCCGAACGAGCGGGAGCCAGCGACCAATGAGAGCAATACGCGACACCCAAACCCACATGCGACCGATCGGCGCTCGACGCACCGCGCACCGCCGACCGACGGCAAGCACCTCTCCACAGCCAGACTTGTTTGACCGACCTTCAACCAAGCAAGTGCTTGGCGTCCTCCTGCTCACCTTTGTATTGACCATGGTGGGCACCCAGGTCGGGCTGGCCTCGACGCTGATCTTCGAGCCGCAGTGGATGGCCAGGGCCCAGGTCCAGTACCGGGGAACAGCATGGACCGAGACCCAGGAAGTTGCGGTTCAAAGCCGTTCGCTGGTCGCTCCGGTAGCGGCCGAGCACGGCATTGACATTAAGGACTTCGAGGAGAAGCTTGACGCCGGGCTGGTCCCGGGCACCCAGATCGTGCAGATTGACTTCGTCAACCCCGATCCGGCCGTAGCCGAGTCGGCCGTGGGGCAACTGGCCGACCTGTACCTGGATCGCATCTCGGAGCGCACGCCGGAGACCATCCGCGACACCCTTCAGGAAGAACTCGACACCGTTGAGGTCGAGCTGGCCCAGGCCGAGCTGGCGCTTGACATCTCCACCCGAATCGACACGCCGGCCGGTCGAGCGGACCAGGCGGCCAACCAGGCGATAGTCAACTCGCTTCGCGCCCGACAGAACGATCTGGAGACCCGACTACTGGAGAACCAAATCCAGTCCTTGGACGAGTCGGTCAACGGATTGCCGGTGCTGATCACGGAGCCGTTCGTGTTCGAAGAGCAGGTCTTCCCCCGACCCAAGATCTTCACCGCCGCCGGAGCCGTCATCGGCCTGTTGATCGGGCTCGGATTCCTGGGCGCCCAGTGGAACGCCATGGTACGACGACGCAACGAAGCGGCGCGACAGGCATCCGCCGGAACGTAGAAACCATGACGAGCGGGGCCAACACCAAGACAACAACAGACACTGAGAGCGAGGCGACGCTCATCGGTGACTCGGCGACCGGCGCCGCCTGGACGCTGGTCTCCCGAATCACCGGTTTTGGGCGCGTTCTCCTTCTCGGCGCGGTGTTCGGGCCTTCCTACCTCGGCAATCTGTTCCAGCTGGCCAACCAGCTTCCATGGATCACCTTTGAGCTGGCGGTCGGGGCGCTGCTGCACGCATTGATCATTCCTTCGTTGGTTGAGCCGCTTAGCTCCGGACGGTTGCGTGACGCCGAGAAGCTGGCCGGAGGCTTCCTGACCGTCGTGATGGCGGCGTTCGCGGTGATCACCGTGGTTGTCATGGCGGCGTCGTGGTTGGTGGCCGGCCTGCTGGCAGCGCCCATCGACGACGCCGGCCAACGGGTTGACTTCATTCGGCTGGGCGTGCCTCTGCTGCTGTTGACCGCTCCCCAGCTTGTGGGCTACGGCATCGCCATCACCGGTCAGGCCGTCCAACAGGCCATGGGAAGCTTCGCCCTTCCGGCCGCCGCCTCAATCGTCGAGAACGTGGTCGTCATCGCCACCCTCATCGTGTTCGCCGTCATGGCCGGCGACAACGTCACCCTCGACACCGTACAAATGGAACACGTCGTTCTTCTCGGTGTCGGCTCCTCAATCGGTGTTGCCGCTCACGCCGCCGTCCAGTTGTACGGGGTCCGACGTCTCGGCTTTCGGCTTCGCCCGAACGGCAACTGGCGCAGCGAACGGATGAGTGCCATTTGGCGTCAAGCCAAGCCCTCTTCCGGTACAGCGGCGCTCAACGGTCTGCGCTACCTGGTGTTGTTCGTGTTCTGCAATGCTATTCCCGGCGGTGTCGTTGCCCTTCAGTTCGGTCTGAACATGTTGAACCTGCCGGTGGCGCTGGTTTCCAAGCCCATCGCCTACGCCCTGCTTCCGAGGCTGTCGCTGCAGTTCAAGCGGCGCGATACCGGTTTGTTGGCCGACACCTATCTGCGCAGCGTCGGCATGGCCGCCCTTGTGGCCGTCCCGGCGGCGGTGGCGGCGCTGTTCCTCAGCTGGTTCGCCGGGCCGGGCTTCGCCATTGGTCAGATGGCCGACGGCGACGGACCGGCCCTGATGATGGCGGTACTGACCGGTATCGCCGGGGCGGTGCTGGGCGAAGGCCTGTTTCAGTTGCTCACATCGGCAACCTTCGCCATGGACGATGCCCGCTCAACCCTGCTTGGCTACGCCGTGCGTTTCGCCACCACCCTGGCGTTGGTGGTTGTCGCCTCTCTGATCACTTCGGGAGTCACCCGCATCTTCGCCATCGTGGTGGCCATGAGCGTCGGCGACCTGGTGGCCTCCGTCGCTCTACATGTACGTATCGCCCGAACCATGCCGGCCGCCGCCTACGACCTCAAACGGTCCTTGGCGACCACCACCTTGGCCGCCGTCGCCCCCTTTGCCGGTGTGGCCGTTGTCCTTTGGCTGGTGTTCGGCTCCCGACCTTCGTTGAGTCAGCTGACGGTGCTGGCCATCACCGCTGCCGCAGGTGCCGTGGCCCTGGCGGCCTTCGGGCTCGTCCGCTGGCGGGTCGATGACGAACTGTCGAATCTCGTGGCCACGCTGCGGGCCGGCGACTCGATGGAGGCGACGCTATGACCACCAGTTTGAGTTCATCAGAGGCCGACCGCACCGATCGCCAGGTTGCCCAGCGCTCGACCAGCGCACCTATACCGGTGCAGACAACCATCGGGTGGATCAACTATCTGCTGGCCTACTTCCATCCGTCCCCGCCCACCCGGCTGCAGCTACTGCTTCTCAAGCTGGCGCCACTGGGTGCGTTTGTCGTCGGCGCCGGCAGCGGAATCATCGACCCCAAAATCGGCGTGGCCATGGTCGGGCTTGTGGCCGTGATCGCCATCACGTGGACTCACCCGCCGATGGCGGCCTACATCATGTTGGCGTTGGCCCCTCTCATCGTCGGGCTGGACCGGGATCAGGTCATTCCCATCCTTCGACCGAACGAGGCGCTTCTGATTGTGCTGGTCGGGGTGTTGTCGCTCCACTGGTTGTACGAGTCGAGACGGATCGTCGTCAAACCGAACGGGGTCGACCTGACCATGATCGGGCTGGTCTTCACCGGCTTCCTCCTGCCGCTGCTGACCCAGACCATTCGTCTGCGCCCTCTCGGCTTCGACGACGTCCTATATGCCCTGGTGTTCGTGAAGTTGGGTCTGCTCTACGGCGTGTTCCGCTACACCATTCGGCGGCCGGAACATGTCCGGGCCGCCATCGGCTTCAGCTTGGCCACCGCCAGCTTCCTCGGCCTGCTGGGACTGGCCGATTCACTAAACGTGTTGGACATGGCCGAGCGGCTCAACCCGTACTTCCCCAATGCCGGTCCGCAGGCCGATGACGGCCGAGGGGCCGCCACCATCGGGAACCCCATCGGCTTCGGTGTCTATCAGGGCATCAACGCTGCTTTGGCTTTGGCCATGTTGCTCGGAGGTGAGCGCCCCCGGGTGCCGTTGGCGGCGGCCGCCCTGTGTTGTTCCATCGGAGTGTTCGGAAGCGGGCAGATCGGCCCGGCACTGTCGTTCATCGTCGGACTCGGCGTCTTGGCCCTGGTGACCAAGTCGGTGCTTCAGCTTGTGCGCTGGTCGCTGCCGTTTGTTCTGCTCTGCGCCATTTTGATCACACCGTTGATCAGCCAGCGAGTAGATGGCTTCGGGGGAGCCGAGGTCACCGGCGCAACCCGCCAGTCGATCGCTGAAGCCGGCGGCCAGGACGAGTCCGTTCTTCTGTTCGAGGCCAACCCGGGTTCAAGCTGGGAAGTCCGCCTCTACAACCTGGAGACCTACTTCATTCCGGAGTTCGACGACGCCGCCAACGTCATGTGGGGGGTCACCCCCCAAGCTCGTGTGCCGTCACCGCTGGAGGGCGAAGATTTCATCTGGATCGAGTCCGGTCATCTGTGGCTCCTGTGGAGCGGCGGCGTTCCATTGTTCGTGGCCTTCTTTGCCTTCATCGCCGTTGGGGCCTTCACCGGGCGCAGGCTGGCCAACAGCCACCCGGGACCTGTCGGCATCGTCGGAGCGGCCGTGGTCGCCGGTCTGGCCATGTTGTTCGTGGCCCAGACCTTTGACCCTCACATCACTCTTCGAGGCACGGCCGACGTTCTATACCCATTGGCTGCACTGATGGCGGTGGGAAGAACTTCGCGCTCATGGCAGCCGCCCGACATCCCGGCCACCTCAACCAGTTCGCAACAACGATTCGACTCTAGGCATCACTCGGTGCCACTGATCGAAAGGACGGTCGGATGACCGAATCCAACCCATCAAGCCCAAGTGACTTCGCCGCGGTGTTCTCCGAGATCGAGGCCAGCCTTACCCGGCTCCGATCCGATCGGCAACGCCTGCTGGCCGAGCGGGACGCCGAGCGGGAGAACTCCCAGCGTCTGGCCTCCGAACTTGAGCGCAGCAAGTCTGAAGTTCGAGATATCCAGCAGACGGCGGCTCAGGAGCGGGCCCGGGTAGACCGGTTAAAGACCGCCATGGCCGAGACCGAACGTCACATCCACGACATGGTCGAGGTCGGCGAACGGCAACTCATCGACCTGCAGGTGCGCCACGATGCCGCAATCGAGGAGTGGCAGATCCGGTTCCAGCGCACCGGCGACTCGCACGAACGGGAAATGAACCGGCTGGAACGGGAGAAAGCCGAGCTGGCCCGCGAGATCGAGGCGTTGCGGATCGAGCTGCAATCGGTTCGGTCCCGACCAGGCGACCTGATGTCCATCAGCGGTCGTCTGGGGCAACCGGGTTCGGTTCTGGTGGTCGACGGCGAACCGCTGGCCATCATGGCCTGGCCTTCGACGCCGGCTGCTGCTCGGCGGCACCGTCTGCTGACCCGGCTGGAGCGGTACTGCGTCGACACCCGTTCGGTGGCCGACGTCGTGTTCGACGACCCGTCGGGGACCGAAGAGGCATCGGCCTCGGAACGCATTCGGGTTCGGATTCCTCACCGGGACCTGCCGGTCGATTCGGTCATCCGACGACTGGAGCAGACCTACATGGATTCAGGCAGTCCGGTGTCGGTGGTGACAAGTCGGGTCGGTTCACCGAACCAGGTGTCGACCAGCATCTTCGCCACTCATATCGGCATAACGGCCACCTCCGGCGGCTCGGCGCCATCCGAGCAGTCCCCTAGTTCGGTGTCCGGCACGGCCACTGGTCAGCGACCTGCTCATCAGGCCGGAGGCGGTCGTCCGGTTACGCCTCCGTCGCTTCCTGAACCAACCGACGCCCCCGCCGCCCAAACAATTATCGAAGCACACCTGGGTATGAGAGAGTCGTGATCAAGCATTTCAATCCGCTTGCAACAGCACAGTGGCAAACAGCCATCGAGGGCTGTGACGGCGAGCTGTTTCTGAGCCCCCGATGGCTGAACGTACTGGCCGACACCTTCGAACTACCGCTGGACGGTATCGGTTCATGGAACGGCGACGAGCTCGTTACCGGCGTTCCCTATTCACACGTCAGCGACATCTGTGGTGACCGGATCGTTGTCGGCCCCTTCAGCGACTTTGTTCTGCCGCCCATTATGGACGGCGGTTCCTGGAGTGCGTTGGCTGATGAGCTGACCAGCCGTTCGGTGCCGGTGGCGCTGATGACGGCGCTTGACGCACCGGTGGCCGAAGACGACCGATTCAAGGTTTCTTCCACCGCGGTACGACAGGTCATTGCCCTCGACGGCGAAATCGACGAGCTCTCGACCCGGTTTTCTTCTATGCCAAAGCGCATGATCAAGCGGTCGCAGCAGAGTGACCTTGAATTCGGGGTAGCCGAAAGCACCAGTGAGCTACGCGAGTTCTACGAATTGCACCGCGGGGTTCGTCGCCACAAGTACAACTTGCTGTGTCAGCCCTACGACCTGTTCGAGCGGCTGTGGAACGAATATGTCAGCGCCGGTGACGGTGCCCTGATCATCGGCCGTCACGACGATCGGGTGGTTGGCGGCTGTCTTCTGCTGACAGTCGGCGGTGTGGCCTGCTACAAATACGCGGCCTCCGACCCCGAGTTCCGCCGCGAAGGAGTCAACCATCGAGTTGTCTACGAGGCGATGAGCTACGGCTTGGAGACTGGATGCAGCCACCTGGATCTGGGCCGAAGCAGCTCCGACCAGCCCGGCTTGATCGACTTCAAACGTCGATTCGGCACGATCGACACAATGCTTGGCCGATTCACCTGGACCCCCGACGATCATCATCCCAACGATGACGCTCGAGCCCTGCTCAGCCAACTGACCCGAATGCTTACCGAGCCGGAGGTGCCGGACTCAACCACCGAAAAGGCGGGCGCCCTCCTTTATCGGTATTTCGTGTAGCCCACCCGGCCACGAAACCGATCAGAGGGGGCGCATGCCGACCGGACAATCGGAACCACCACCGAGGTCGGTGCTGCTTCGCATGATTGATGACGCCGACGTCGGATCGGACCGGGCGGTTGAGGAGCTGGTTCGACACTGCTGGGCCGGCGTACACCGTTACCTTCAACGACGAGGGGCGGAAACCGCTGAAGCGCTGACCAACCAGGTGTTGGCCGAATTCGTACTGTCCCTTCCCCGGTTGAGTTTCAGCTCCGACCGTCAGGTCTGGGCCTACCTCCATCGGATCGCCCGGAGTCGCCTAATTGACGAGCGGCGCAAACAACGAGCCGAGCATCTCCCGCTCGACGAGGAAGATATCGGGGCGCAAGCAGCCGACTTGTTCGAGGATCGGTTGGCCCAACGACTGGCACTCGTCGACCTGCTGACTCATCTCACATTGGAGCAACGGCAGGTTCTGGAGATGAGGTTCTACCTCGACCTGTCAGTGGAGGAGACGGCTACCAGAATGGGCAAGTCGATCTCGGCGATCAAAGGGCTGCAACACCGGGCGATGGCGGCTCTGAACGAGCAACAGCAACGTGATGAAGCCGACGAAGCCACACCGAAAACGTCGGCCGAAGACCGAGAGAACGAGCGTCGACCCGACGGCACCGCTTGACCGTTATGGGCTATTTTGACCAATATTCTGGTCGAAGCAGCTAGGTGCAGATAATCTGACCTGGATGCGCCGTTTGCCCTATTGGAGGGGTTCATACGGTTCATTGGCCCTAACACCCAGGTGTAGGGTCCTCCGCTAGGCCGGGTACGGAGCCCAGTCGAGTGGGTGCGACAAAACCAAGGAGTCTTCAGAGGTGGCTAGAAGCATGGTTGCGCGGACGAGAGTCCCGCTGATTGAGCTCGTTTACGATGCTCGACATGGTTGTGAACGATCAACGAACGAACTCGTTCAGCAGTGTCTCCCCGATCTTGAGGGCTACCTGGCCCGACGGGGCTCGGAACTGCCCGAGGCGCTGGCCAATCAGGTCATGGCCGAATTCGTTCGGGCCCTCGACCGTCTGCAGTTCGACACCGACCAGCAGATTTGGGGCTACGTACATTCGATAGCCCGTAGTCGGCTCATCGACGAACGCCGTCGCTCCAAGCCGGACGAGACACCGCTCGACAACATGGAGGTGGCCGACGAACGTCAGTCCTCGTTCGACGATCGCATTGCCGACCAAATGACGGTCGAAAGCCTGATCTCCGACCTGACTGTTGAACAACGCGAAGTCATTCAGATGCGGTTCATGGAAGACCTCTCCATCCATGAAACGGCACACCGACTGGGCAAGTCCATCACCGCAGTCAAAGGCCTGCAGCACAGGGCCATCGCCGCCTTGGCCGCCGTGGCCGCTGTTGTCCTCCTACTGGTGGCAGTCAGCCAGTTGAGCGATGACGGTGCCAACTACGTCGAGATCGAACCAACCGAATCGACTACCCCCGAAGAGGACTCGGCCCCAGTAGTCGACAGTGATCGGACAACGGCCACGTTCACCGATGATTCAAACGATCCGCTGATCATCGAACAGATCCGTACCGATAGCCAGCAGCCAATGCCGACACCGACGGTGGAACAGCAACCACCTCCAGCAGATGAGCAGGCGGTCGATGAACCGATGGCGGACCCGTCACCGGACACCGGCGACCAGCAGGTCGCGCCAGCCGACGGGGCCGACGGGGCCGACGGGGAACCCGGCGAGCAGGCCCCCGAAGTCAACACCACGACCACCATCACCCCTACAGTCACTGCGGTGGCGGCACCATCAACCACAGTGGCATCAACGGTTACGACCGACACGGTACCCCCACCTGATGAGGTGGCCGATGTGACCACCAGCGAGCACCTTGCTCTTGCCGGCGGCACCAGTGCCGCTGAAGTCGCCGTGCCGTTGGGACCAACCTCTTCGGCTCTCATATTGGATCCTGACACCTTCACGGTGTGGGATGCCCCGGCTCAGGGCGGGCTCCGTTTCGACCGGAGCACACTGCGGCCGACTCTGTACTTCGTTCTCCCCTCGGCTGCACATCGCAATGTGGACGACTACGCCCGCTACTCGATCTGCGCCAGCGACGGGCTCTGCTATCAGACTGTTCTCCGCATCACCTTCAACTGATCCGGCAACGCTTTAGGCCTCGCAGTGTGTGTCCGGCGTCGTCGACGCGGCCGCTATCATCGCCGTCACCACGGCAATGGCAAAAGCAAAAACTCGATTTCCCCTCATGATCCCTCCCAGAACCAAAGACTGATTCGACCCGCCGGAAATAGATTATGTCCGATTGACCATGCCAAGTCCAGCTTGTCGTTGTGCCAATCGGATGACACGTCTACCTCATCCGAACCTCGGATCGGGCTGAACGATCAACTACGGTCAGATGCCAGCACCGTTCAACGGGCCGATGGAGTAGGTGATGGTCGAGACACTGGTCGACAACGAAGTGGCAGTAGCCGAACTGGCTGAAGAGTGGCGCAATGCTCACGCCGTGTACTCGTGGTCATTGAGTCGCCGGGCCGGTTCATCCATGTTCAGCGTGAAGGCCGAAGGGCCTACGCCGTCCATCATCGCCAACGACCTTCGATTTGAGATCCTGACCGATCCGGTGAACCTCGAAGTCACACGGGGAGTCAGCCTGACTATTCACCACTACCAGACAATGGACACCAGCGACTCCGTAGTTGACGCCGCGCTCCGCCGACAGGTAACAGAAGCACTACACCACGCCGTTATCGAGAACTGCTTCCGCCTTCCGGAGTGAGGCTCTAGTTCGCGTCGATACCGGACCAGAGTCCACCAACATTCGGGCTTTTCGGCCCACTTTGGGTCGTAAGGCCCAGACTCCCCCATTTAGGTCTGCCGACTGGAGTCAGGTGGCAAGCGGTGAACCGCTCATTGGTGATGACAATCATGACCTGGAAGAGTTGAATCAGCGCGCCCTGGAAGAGACCTGGGACCGGGTTCACGCCAGGCTCGAAAAGGGGCTACGCCGGATCGAACAGATAACGGCGGCGCTCTTCGATCGAAGCCTCGAACCTTTCGAAGTTGACGCTGCCGTGGAACTCTGCGAACTCAGTGCGGTCAAAGTCGACGCACTTGGCTTTGGCCAGGCCGCCGACCTTCTCCGCGAAGCGGCCACTGAATTTCAAACTCCCGATCTCGGGCCGACCAAGGCTGTTGCCCTTGCCTCATCACTCGACGACGCACGAACCATCATCGCCACAACCGTCGCCGAGGTAAAGCTGGTACCCAGGCTGAGCGCCCCGCTGGCCGTCGTTGGAGCGATCTCGGCTGAGGTTGACGAACTCGTATGGTCGGCTTTCGCCCAAGGTCTCTCGGTTGTTCTACATACCGACGGTGTGGACCACAACGCCCCGATGCCATCGGCAATTCTGGCCGTGGTCGACGACCCGGAGTTGGATCAGGCTCGTCCGCTGCTTCGCAGCATGCGGGAGATCTACCCCCTCAAGCCCTTCGTGCTGGTGGCACCGGCGGGCACTGTTGGAGATCGGGCGGCGGCAGCCGAATGGGTCACCACCATCTTGACCGACGACACCAAACCCGGTGCCGTCATCCTCGAAGTGCGCCGGGAGATCGCCCGACAGACCTACAGATCGACGGTGGCCGTCGTCGGCGACTATGCCACCGAGGCGGCGGAGGCGTTGAGCGAACGCGGCCTCGAAGCATCAGTTGTCGGATCGCCGACCGCCCTGATGGAGGTGATCCGAGCTGATCACGCCCGAGCGGTCGTGCTAACCCCCAGCGACAATCAGCTGACCAACGAGAGCCTGGTCCAGGTGATCCGGTCGGACCGGGCCACGAGACGCGCCGCCGTCGTTGTCATCGGGGACGATGAGCACCCAAGCAGCATGCTGCGGGCCGGTGCCGACTGGTACTTCGGCGGAAGCCTCGATCCCGACGATCTGGCCGCGGCCATCAAAGCTCTCCTCCGCCGCCGGGCACACCTCGAGCCCGTCCGTAGCGTTGTTGGCGAGCGGAGTCTACAAGCCTGGAGCATGGCAACCGTCCTGATTGAGCGGCTGCTGCTCTCAGCCTTCCGCCAAAACCAGCCGGTCGGCATTGGTCTTGTGACGTTGCCGCTCGGTGTCGACAACGACGGAACCATCGACCCTTTGGCCGACGACATCGCCCGCGAGTTTCGCAGCGAGGACGTGATCGCCCGCTATTCACCGGACCTGTTGGTCATTGTTCTTCGTGGCGCTTCCCGGCAGGTTCTCACCCGCCGTCTTGAACAGGTCCACACCAAATACGGGCTCAATGAACTGGGGGTCAGATCAGCCGCAGTGTCATTCCCCGCCGACGGGCGATCGCTGGAAGAGCTGGTGGAAATCGGCCAGGCGGCGTTGGATCGGGCTGCGAACGAAGACGCACCGATGATCGTCCGAGCCGACTGGCGCGACACCGATACTGAGATCCCTGACGTCATGTTGATCGACCCGGACCGCAACCTGGGAGACGTGTTGGTAGGAACTCTCGTGCGACGGGGACTCAAGGTGGTGCACTACCGACAGGCCCTCGATGCCATGGACGACCTGACTCGTCCCGGCGGTCCCCCCCTGCCGAGGGTGGTTCTCATGGAGCTTGACCAACGGGGTCTCGACGGCCTGCAAATGTTGCGTCAACTGAGAGAAGCCGGCGGTCTGGGCCGATACCGCGTTGTGGTATTGGCGACCCGGTCCCGAGAGATGGAGCTGCAACGGGCCTTCGAGCTCGGCGCCTACGACTATGTCACCAAACCGTTCAGTGCTCCGCTGCTCATCCATCGCCTGAGCCGGGCCTTGGAGGCTTGACGTGGATCGTTTTGCCATCTTCGTCGCCGCCTGGGCATCAGTCGGCGTCATGACATTCCTCTACGTGGTAACCGGCTTTGCCAAGGATCTCATCGTCAAGCGGAACGACAGGATCCGAACCCGTGTCCTCAAGATCATGGAGGTCGTACTCTTCGGAACCCACAACGAAGCCGGTGACGTCTTCCACGAGGTCTTGGACTTGCCAACGGGACCGCTACTTGACGTCGTCCAGGGTTTAGCGGTCGACCTTGACGGTCAGGCCAACGAACGACTTCGCACCCTGGTGAGAAGTACCGGCTTGGAGAAACACATCATTAAGAAGGCCTCCAGTAAACGATGGCGGGTTCGAGTTCAGGCCGCTCAGCTTCATCATCTGATAACCCACCCCGACTTCGACCGGACTGAACTGCTAACCGACGACAGCCCACTGGTTCGTGCCAGGGCAGCTGAAGCCATGGCCGCCACTGAGGCGGCGCAGCACACGACAATGATGCTGAGCCTGCTGTCAGATCCATCACCGGCGGTACGCCTAAGTGCCCAGCACTCCCTCTTGCAGGCCGGCCCGCTGGCGGTACCGGGCCTGCTGCAGCATCTCGACAGCGATCAGCACCCAATGGTCATGTCGGCGTTGGGTGTGGCCGCCCATCTGCCCGATCTGCGGCTGGTGGACCCGGTGGTCGGCCTGGCCCGCTCCCAAAACGACGAGATCCGAGCCCTGGCAGCCAACGTCCTCGGCAACGGAACGGGAACCATGGCGGTCGGGCTACTCGAGCAGATGCTTCAAGATCCGGAGGCCGAAGTCCGGGTCAACGCCATCGAGGCTCTGGCCCGACTGGGAGTCATGACCGCGGTAACCCAGATCGGCCGGTGTCTGGCCGATCGCAACTTCAACGTACGTCGAGCCGCAGGCCAGGCCCTGGACGATCTCCGCCCGGCAGGTCATCTGGCGCTGCGCCGCCACCTTGAAGACTCCGATCAGTTCGCCCGGGACATGGCCCGCCAGGTTCTCGACAGCGCCGCCACACGTGCCGGCCTGGCAATCACCACCCCGGCCCACGACCCGCTTGACGGTCTCGAGGAGCTCGACCCTTACGCCAAGATCGGATACTGGTTGTGAGTTTCTCTCAGCTTGTCGACTACTGGACGGCCCTCTGGGTTGTCGCCGTAACCTCCCTTCAGCTGCTTATCATCATCGCCGCCATGGTCGAGCTTCGGCGTCTGCGGCAACGGGACCGCCATCAGGTCTGGCGGCGGGTGATGAGCTCACCTCTCGTCCCGAAGATTTCAGTGCTGGTACCGGCCTACAACGAAGAAGTGACCGTGGCCGACACCGTGCTTGGGTTGCTGGCGCTTTCGTACCCCAACCTTGAGATCGTGGTGGTAAACGACGGCTCGCCGGACCGAACCGCCGAGGTGCTCATCGAACGGTTCGATCTCCAACCGGTGCATCCGATCTTCCGCAAGGTGATCGCCACCGCCGACGTCAAAAGCATCTACCGGTCCCGACGGGAGCCCAGACTGGTTCTGGTCGACAAATTCAACGGCGGTAAGGCCGACTCCCTCAACGCCGGATTGAATGTGGCCAGCGGGGAATTGGTGTGCGCCATCGATGCCGACACCTTGGTAGCCCCGGAGGCAATGCAACACCTGGTGGTTCCGTTCCTGCTGAACGAACAGACGGTGGCCGCCGGCGGAACCGTTCGCCTGACCAACGACTCCCCGGTCAAAGGCAGTCGCGTTGTAGAGCTGGTCGTCCCCAAGAAAACGCTGCCCGCTCTGCAGGTGGTCGAGTACATCCGAGCGTTCATTGTGGGCCGCCTGGGATGGAATCCGCTGGGCGGAAACCTCATCATCTCCGGAGCGTTCGGAGTGTTCCGCCGCCGTGAGGTACTTGATGCCGGAGGCTACGAGCGTTCATCCATCGGCGAAGACATGGAACTTATCGTGCGGCTACGTCGCCACGGCTACGAGGAGGGGCGCTTCGCCCGGGTCGACTTCCTGCCGGACCCGGTGGCATGGACCGAAGCCCCAGAGGAGATGCGGGTCTTGGCCAGGCAACGGAATCGCTGGCAGCGCGGCCTACTCGATGTCCTCAACCGCCACCAGAAGATGGTGTTCAACCCGAAGTACGGGACCGCCGGCGTGCTGGCCATGCCCTACTTCCTGTTGGTGGAGTTCCTCTCTCCCGTAGTGGAGATCTTCAGCTTGATCATTCTGGGCGCGGCCATCATCACCGGTGTGATCGATCCAGGAGCCCTTTGGCTATTGGGTGCCGCCTATGGCTTCGGCGCAGCGGTCACCATCATGACGCTGTGGTTTGACGATCACTCGTTCCGGTCCTATCCCAAGACTCGATACCGTTTGCGTCTGGCCTTCTTCGCCGTGGCTGAGCAGCTGTTCTATCGCCACCTCACGATGATCTGGCGACTCTGGGGAATCCGGCTGTATCTCGCCGGGCGAACCGAGTGGGGCCAGCAGGTCCGCAAGGGTTTCTCCACCAGCTAACACAAACTTCGGTGCCGCATCTGCCGTTGGCGCTGCCAGAATGCCCTCTACAACTGCGATAACAGCGAGTGGACAGAGAGCACGGCATGGCACGACAAATCGAATCGGTAGCGGTCCTGGGATGCGGAACGATGGGATCCGGCATCGCCGCCATCTCGGCCGCCC
The DNA here is from genome assembly GCA_020628065.1 of Acidimicrobiales bacterium. Taxonomy (GTDB): domain Bacteria; phylum Actinomycetota; class Acidimicrobiia; order Acidimicrobiales; family SZUA-35; genus JAHELU01. The sequence continues at coordinate 9,804 of JAHDFR010000020.1, read as the reverse complement.
AAGGGTGCAAAGTCCTCATGCTGGACGTAACCACCGAGGCTGCCCAGGCGGCATTGGAGAATGTCGACGAACAACATCGACACATGGTTGAGGTCGGGTCGCTTACCGACGACTTGGGCAAGATCGCAGACTACGACTGGATCTGCGAAGCCATCATCGAAGACGTCGAGGTCAAGCGGGAACTGTTCGCCAAGATCGAACCGCTGCGGCGTGACGGATCGGTCATAACTTCCAACACCTCCGGCATTCCACTGCGTGATCTGACCGAAGGCAGCGACGACCGCCTGCTGAACGATGTGGCCATCACCCACTTCTTCAACCCGGTTCAGGTCATGAAACTGCTGGAGCTGGTGCCCGGCGAGTCAACCAATCCCGAGGTGATCGAAGCGTTGAGCGCTTTCGGCGCCGACAAGCTGGGCAAAGGCGTGGTCCACGCCAAGGACACCGTCAACTTCATAGCCAACCGAATCGGCTGCTACTTCATGTTGTCGGGCCTTCACCTGGCCAAGCCATTCCTGGCCGACGGCATGACCCAGGAGACCATCGACGCCGTTCTGGGTAAGCCGGTCGGTCTGCCGCCAACGGGTCTGTACGGCCTGATTGATCTGATCGGCCTGGACGTCATGGACCTGGTCGGCAAGAACCTGGCCGTCAACCTTCCGGAAGGTGACGCCGGACTGGCCTACACCTCATTCCCTGATACCGAGCAGGCCATGTTGGAACGAGGCCAGCTGGGTCGCAAAGCCCGGGCGGTGGGCGGCTTCGGAAAGGTCGAGAAGCTGGAGGACGGCGCCAAAAAGAAGCTGAGCTTCGACCTCCAGTCGGGCGAGTGGAGAGACGCCGCCGAGCCTGACTTGGAAGGCGTACCTGGTGACCTCGGTGAGGTCATGTTCACCGATACGCCTCAGGGACAGCTGGCCTGGCAGATTTTCGGCGGCACGCTGCGCTACGCCGCCGGGCTGGTGCCGGAGATCGCCGATGACATCGTCAACGTGGACAACGCCATCCGTTGGGGTTTCAACTGGGCCCTGGGCCCGTTTGAGATGCTTGACGCCATCGGTGCAGACCGGGTGATCGACAAGATCGAGGCCGAAGGCGGTGAGGTTCCGTCGATGCTGGCCATCATGCGCGATGCCGGAGCCAGCGGCTTCTACCGCGGCAGCGAGGGCGATCGGCCGTCGGAGTACCTAGGTGTTGACGGCACCTGGCACCCCCTGCCGTAGCTGTTGAACAGCCGGAGAAACCCGACCTCCAGCGCACCCCCGCAAAGCCACAGAGTTTGCAACGCAAACTCGTGAAGCCGGCGCTCTGCGCCGGCGACAAAACCCGACCTCCAGCGCACCCCCGCAAAGCCAGAGAGTTGCGAAGCAACTCGTGAAGGCGATCCTCCGGATCGCCGACTTAGACCCCCCGCACCGGAGCGCGGTTTGACAGCACCTCGACCAGGGTCTCCGCAGCGGCCTTCAACTCATCAAGACTGTGTCCGGCGATGGTCATACGCACGCCGGGCGCGGCATTGCTGCGAAACGACGAGCCTGAACGGATCACATACCCTCGACGCTCCATCGCCCCTACTACCGAGGCCTCGTCCCGCACAGGCACCCAAATGTTGAGACCAGACGTGGACTGGGTTTCAATACCGGCTTTGGCCAGGCGTTGGCGGACAACGTCTCTGCGGCGGCGGTACACCTGCGCTGCGTGGCTCACCGTTTCTTGGTAGTCGGGCCGGCTCACCATGGCGGCCACGATGTGCTGGAGGATGTGGCTGACCCATCCGGTTCCCAGCGCCTGACGGCCCCGGACCCTGGCGACGGTTATGGGATCACCGGCCAACGCCGATACTCGCAGGTCGGGACCCAGCGACTTGGCCACCGATCGGACGACGGCCCACTTGTCGGCATCGGCCGGGATCACGCTGTGATAGTCGACCCCGGCGATGGGACCGGCATGGTCGTCCTCGATGATCAATACGTGAGACTGAGCCTTCAGGATCCGGCTCAGCTGCTTGGCCCGAGACGGTGACACCGCGCAACCCGTAGGGTTTTGTGCCCGGGGAGTGATGATGACCGCTACCGCTCCTTGTTCGATTGCCGCTTCGAGAGCAGCGACTGCCGGTCCCTCGCCGTCGACGGCAACCGGCACCGGGCGAAACCCCATGGCGGCCACCAGCTCAACAACGGCTGAGTAGCCGGGATCTTCAACTGCTACCTGATCGCCCGGTCGCAGGTTGGCGGCCAGGACCCGTTCGATGCCGTCGAGGGCTCCCGCCGCCACCGCCAAATCGGAGGCTTTCACTCCGTCTGCTTCGAAGTCTGAACGGAAGGCAGACGACAGTTCCGGGATGATCTGGTCGCTGCCGTAGAGAACCGGTTCCGGGGGCACCTCAGCCAGAGCGGCCGTTAAGTCGGGGAACAGGGAGGGGTCAGGGTTACCACGGGCCATGTCGACAAGATGGTCGGGGATGGATTCGTCGAACGGTATTCGAACTGCGGGTTTTGACGAGACGAAGGTGCCTCGCCGTCCTTCGCCTTGCACCAGTCCGCGGCTGGCCAACGCCTTGTAGACCGCAGCAATGGTGTTGGGTGCCACTCCTCGTTGGTCGGCCATGGCCCGCACCGGGGGGAGCCGATCACCGGGAACGAGCTGACCGGTCCGAATCTGTTGTTCGATGTCAGCTTCCAACTCGTCAACTTTGGCCATCGTGACCGTCCACTCCGTCTATTCGTTTGCGGGCACTATTCGTTTGCGCTGTCTTCTGTCGGGCGGTACATTCACCTGATACGTTCATATTAGAACAAACAATGTTTTGTATCAATACATACTACATGCAGCTGGTAGTGATACAAACCAACACACAGAGGACATAGAGAAGGCATGGTGTGCTGATGGGTGAATCTGCAATCCACTCGACCGACCGAACAGAACTCAAACGAATACCCGAGAGGGGCCACTTCGATCGCGAGACCGTTAACGCCATTATCGACGAAGCCATGATTTGCCATGTCGGCATCGTCGACGCCGACGGTCGGCCGGTGGTCATCCCCACCTTCCATGGACGTGACGGCGACGACCTCCTCATTCATGGATCGGCTGCCAGTCGCCTGCTCCGCTCCGCCCGCAACACCGAAGTCTGTATCACCATCACGTTGATTGACAGCCTGGTGCTTGCTCGCACCGGCTTTCATCACTCGGCCAACTACCGCTCGGTGGTCATCTTCGGCGTTCCCGAGCAGATCACCGATGATGACGAGGCCGACGCCGCCCTGAACGTTCTGGTTGACGCCCTGGTACCGGGTCGCAGCTCGGAAGTTCGACCAAACACCCGCAACGAGATCAGGGCTACTGCTGTGCTTCGTCTACCAATCAACGAGGCGTCGGCCAAGATTCGCAACGGCCCGCCAGTCGACGATGAGGAAGACATGAACGCTCCCGTTTGGGCCGGCCTCCTGCCGGTCAACACGTCCTTCGGTCCGCCGGTCACTGCCGACGACATGCGAATGGATCTACCCCCGTCCGACTCAGTGGTCGACTACAGGCGGCCGACACCATGACACCTGGCAACACCATGACACCCGACAACACCATGACACCCGACGACGCCGGGACGACCCCAAGATGAAACGGATAGCCATCCTGTTGTTTGACGACGTCGATCTGCTTGACGTCGGAGGACCGTACGAGGTCTTCTTGACCGCCGACCGCCTGGCCCAACGCGACGGGGAGGATCAACAGTTCGAGGTGGTCACAGTCTCCGCCGACGGCAACCCGGTTACCTCCTATGGCGGGATGGGCCTGGCGCCGTCAATGGCGGCAGCCGACATCGGCGAGATCGATGTGGCCGTGGTGCCGGGAGCCATTGCGATCTTGGATGTAAGCGATCGGGTCGACGTGCAGCGTGCGGTTAAGACGCTGGCCGATCAGGCGCGCCTTGTTTCTTCGGTATGCACCGGAGCATTCCTCCTCGGCGATCAGGGCCTTCTGGCCGACCGTCAGTGGACCACCCACTTCGAAGATGTTGCCGACCTCGGGCAACGAATCGGATCAACGCTGGGCATGGCAAACATCCGTTGGGTGGACGCCGGAAACGTGGTGACGGCCGGTGGTTTGAGCAGCGGGCTGGCCATGGCCCTGCGACTCGTCGAGCGACTGCACAGCCGCCGGCTTGCCGTGAGCACCGCCCGCCAGCTGGAGTACCTTTGGGACCCCGACGACGGTCTCGTCGCAGGCACCGGGCTCGACTAAACCTCGATCCGCAATCGCAGCACGTGGTACTCCCAATCAGCCGGACCCAAATCCAAGGCTTCCGCAGCTTCCACCTGTGCAACAGCATCAGCCAGATCGGCATTGGCTTGGAGGGAACGCAGGTGAAAGTGTCGCCTCACGCCCGGGAGATCCTGGTCGTCGACCACATGGCGGGAGTCGGCGCTCCCCCAGGTGCCAATGATCATCGGAGCGCCCGGCTTGAGGACTGTCGCCATCTCAACCAGAGCTGCTCCGGCGTCAGTGTCGCTGAAGTGCATGATCACACTCATCGACCAGCCGGCGTCGAAGACACCGGCCCGCAGCGGTAGAGCACCGAGCGACGCAGGGACCACCGCCACCTCGGAGTCAGCGGCCAGTACGGCATTGCCTACAGCCAGATCAACTCCGCAATAGTGGATGCCCTCGGCCTTAAACACCGGCCCTTCCAATCCGGGCCCGGCACCGAAGTCGATGACGGAGCTACGGCCCTCGGCAAGGAGCTCTCTAATGAAGGTCGCTCGCAGTCTGCCTCGTTCACTGTTGGCCAGCTGCGGCTTGCGACGACCTACTCGGGCCTCCTCTTCGTAGAAGTCCCGGTGTTCAACTGACGCCCCCATGACTCAAGACGCTAGCGCAGCTCGGCGTGGCTTGCCGAGAGCAGCCAAGCCGCGTCATCCTGTATCCGCAGCAAATGTTGCTCCGTCACAAACACGAGATGGGCTCCAACATGAGAGGTCCGGGATGGGTCACACCAACGTTCGGGTTACCGACGAACAGCGCGCGAGGTTCGATGCCGACGGGGCCGTCCTGATTCCCAAAGCCATCGACCCATCGTGGATCGACCCGTTGCTTGCAGTAGCCGAACGGGAGCTCGCCGAACCCAGCCGGTGGGTCACCGACAGTAACCCTGGCCAGGCAACCGACCGGCTGTTCACCACCCGTTATCTGTGGCCTACCGATGAGACGATTCGCAGCTTCGCTTTATCTTCCGGTATCGGGGCGATCGTGGCTGACCTTCTTGGTTCAGCCTCCGCTCGTCTGTACTTTGATCACACCCTGGTGAAGGAACCGGGCACTACTGCTCCGACGCCATGGCATCAAGACATTCCGTACTGGCCGTTCCTTGGGCGCCAGATCGCTTCGGCCTGGGTTGCCCTGACGCCGGCCACTGTGAACGAGAGTTCGCTGGAGTTTGTCCGGGGTTCTCACCGCTGGGACGCCTACTACGCTCCCGAGAGTTTCACCGACTCCTCCATCGAGTGGGCTTCCGACTTCGAAGGTGAGCGAGTTCCCGATATCGACACAGCTCGCTGCGATTACGACATCATCGGATTTGACGTCGAGCCTGGTGACGCCATCGTCTTCAGCTCGTGGATTCTCCACGGAGCACCGGGTAACAGCGGCGACCGTCGACGAGTGGCGGTGTCAACCCGGTGGCTGGGCGACGATGCCGTTTGGTCCCCTCACCCCGGCTCGGATCCCACCGTCACCCAGGCCGACGTGTCCGTGGAGCCGGGCCACTACCCCGCCGACGACAGACGCTTTCCCCTGGCCAAGATGAGCTAACACGACGCCCACCTCACCGCTATGAGGTCGTTCGACCGAAGAGCCGTATCAGAGACAGGGGACTCCATCGGGGCGGACGTCGGGGTTGTATCCAATTGTGGTGCG